>JAHDYJ010000037.1 GCA_023383795.1 Burkholderiales bacterium
CGTCGAGGCGCTGCAGGCCGAGGGCGGCGGCTGGTTCGGCAAGGGCATGTTCGAGACCGGCTACGTCCCCGAGATCTTCCATGCCGCCGCGGCCGCCAACTACGCGCCGATCGGCGAGGTCATCCCTTCAGAGTACGGCAAGCTCTCGCTCGCGGTGCGCCAGCCGATGGGCGTCGTGTCGGTGATCAGCCCGTGGAACTTCCCGGTGCTGCTCACCGCGCGCGGACTCGCGTTCGCGCTGGCGGCCGGCAACACGATCGTCCTCAAGCCCTCCGAGGAGACGCCGTACTGCGGCGGGCTCCTGTTCGCCGAGGTCTTCGCCGAGGCCGGGATCCCGGAAGGCGTGCTGAACGTCGTCACCTGCTCACGCGCCAACGTGCAGCCGGTCGGCGACGAGCTGATCGAGAACCCAAGGGTGAAGGGCGTCTCCTTCACCGGATCGACGCCGGTCGGGCGGCAGGTCGCCGCGCGGGCGGGCGCGCACCTGAAGAAGTGCTGCGTGGAGCTCGGCGGCAAGGACGCGCTCATCGTGTGCGACGACGCCGACCTCGAGCGGGCGAGCGCCGCGGCCAACTTCGGGAGCTTCATGCACCAGGGACAGATCTGCATGTCGGTCGAGAAGGTGCTGGTGCACGAGCGCGTCTTCGAGCCCTTCCTGCAGAAGTTCGTCGAGCGCGCGGCGCGGCTGAAGGTCGGCGATCCGACCAAGGACAAGGGGAACATCATCGGCCCGCTGATCAACGACCGGCAGGCGGCCAAGGTGAAGGAGCAGATCGACGACGCGGTCGCCAGGGGCGCGAAGGTGGTGCTCGGCGGACGCGTGAACGGGCGGTTCGTCGAGCCCACCATCATGCTCGGCGTCACGCCGGACATGAAGCTCTACCAGGAGGAGACTTTCGGGCCGGTGGTCCCGGTGATCCCGTTCCGCACCGACGAGGAGGCGATCGCGATCGCGAACGACACCGAGTACGGCCTCTCCTCCGGGGTGATGACCCGCGACGAGAACCGTGGGCTCGCGATCGCGCAGCGCCTGGAGACCGGCATGTGCCACATCAACTGCTCGTCGGTCAACGACGAGCCGCACGCGCCGTTCGGCGGTGCCAAGGCCTCCGGCATGGGGCGGCACGGCGGGCGCTGGGCGACCGAGACGTTCACCGAGACGCGCTGGATCACGCTCGAGCGGGGCGGCCGCGGCTTCCCGCCGATGTTCTGAGCGCGGGCGACCGCTCCAGCCGATTCCACCGTCGCGGACCAACCAACCGAGGAAGCGCTATGACCAACATCGCCGCGTGGGCAGTCGTGATCGTCGTCATCCTGGCCGTCGTCGTGGCGTTGCTCGCGCGGTTCTACGAGCGCGCGACCCGCGAGACGAGCCTGGTGCGGACCGGCGTCGGCGGGCGCAAGGTCGTCATGGACGGCGGCACGATCGCGATCCCGTACTTCCACGAGGTCGCGCGCGTGAACATGCAGACGCTGCGCCTCGAGGTGCGGCGCGCCGGCGAGGCGGCGCTGATCACCAAGGATCTCCTGCGCGTGGACGTAGGCGTCGAGTTCTACGTGTCGGTCGTGCCGACCGTCGACGGCATCGCCCGCGCGGCCCAGACGCTCGGCGGCCGGACGTTCCACGCGGACAGGCTGCGCGAGCTGATCGAGGGGAAGCTCGTCGACGCGATGCGGGCCGTGGCGGCGCGCATGACGATGGACGAGCTGCACGAGAACCGCGGCGCCTTCGTGGCGGAGATCGGCCGGGCCCTCGGCGAGTCGCTCGCGCGGAACGGCCTCGAGCTCGATTCGGTCTCGCTGACGGCGCTCGACCAGACGCCGTTCAAGGCGCTCGACGAGAACAACGCGTTCAACGCGGTCGGCATGCGCAGGCTCGCCGAGGTGATCGCGCGTTCGAAGAAGGAGCGGGCCGAGATCGACGCCGACGCCGAGGTCTTCGTGCGCCAGGCCGCGATGCAGGCGACCAAGCGCAAGCTCCAGATCGAGCTCGAGCAGCAGCAGGCCGAGATCGCCCAGGTCCAGAGCATCGAGACGCTCAAGGCGGCGCAGCTCGCCGAGGTGGTCAAGCGCAAGGCCGACAGCGAGCGCGAGGCGGCGCGCGCCCGCATCGAGATGGAGCAGGCGATCCGCGCCGCGGATATCGATCGCGAGCGCGCCCTCCGCGAGGCCGAGATCCAGGAGAGCAAGGCGCGCGCCGCCGCCGACGCGGCGCGGGCCGAGGCGGTCAAGGCGGCCGAGGCGGTGACCACCGCGAAGATGGTCGCCGAGGCGGAGCGGGAGCGCGAGATCGCGGTGCTCGCCGCGCGGCGGAAGGTCGAGGACGCGAGGGCGGAGGTCGATGCGGCGGAGGCGCGCGCCGCGGCGCGCAAGAAGGAGCTGCTCGCCGAGGCCGAGGGTCGGCGCGCGATCATCGATGCCGAGAACAAGCTCGAGGAGCGCGTCGTGGCGATGAAGATCGCCCTCGCGAAGCTCGAGACGCTGCCCAAGGTCGTCGCCGAGATGGTGAAACCGGCCGAGAAGATCGAGTCGATCCGCGTCCATCAGATCTCGGGGCTCGGCGCGGGCCAGCCCTACGGCGCGGCGGCCGGCAAGCCCGCCATCAACCAGGCGCTCGACTCGATCATGGACATGGCCGTCCAGCTGCCGGCGCTCAGGAAGCTCGGCGAGGAGCTCGGCATGAGCCTCGACGGCGGGCTCGCCGGCCTCACCGAGCGGACGCTGTCCGGCGCGCAGAAGGGCGCGGAAGCCGTGGCGGGAGCCGCGGGGGACGCGAAGAAGGGCTGACGGCGTTCGGCAGGCGGCGCGTTACTCGTGCCGCAGTGCGTCGATCGGGTTGAGCTGCGCGGCCTTGCGTGCCGGGAAGTAGCCGAAGACCACGCCTACCGCGCCAGAGAAGAGGAAGGCGACGAGCACGATCCACGGGTTGAACACGAACGGCACGTTGAGCGCCGCCGCGCCGGCGAGCGCGGTGCCGAGCCCGAGCACGATCCCGGCGATGCCGCCGAAGAGCGACAGCGTCACCGCCTCCACGAGGAACTGCAGCAGGACCTCGCGCTCCATCGCTCCGATCGCGAGCCGGACGCCGATCTCGCGCGTGCGCTCGGTCACCGACACCAGCATGATGTTCATGATGCCGATGCCGCCGACGAGCAGGCTCACCGCTGCGACCGCGCCGAGCAACGCGGTCATGGTCTGGGTGGTGCCGCTCACCGCGCTCACGATCTGCTGCATGTCCATCACGTGGAAGTCGGCCTCCTCGCCGGGGACGAGGCGCCGCCGCTCGCGCAGCAGCCGCGCGATGTCGCTCTGCGCCTTGGACGTCGAGACGCCGTCGCGCACCGAAACCAGGATCGCGTCGACGTACTGGTTGCCGGCGATCCGGCGCTGGAACGCCCGCAGCGGAATGACGACGACGTCGTCCTGATCCATCCCGAAGGTCGCCTGTCCCTTGGCGGCGAGCAGGCCGACGACCTGGCACGCGAGCCCGCCGAGCCGGATCGAGGCATCGAGCGGGTCCGAGGCGCCGAACAGCTTCTGCCGGACCGTGGCGCCGACGATGCAGGCCATGCTGCCGGCGCGCTCCTCGCCCTCGGTGAACGGGCGCCCGGAGGCGAGCGGCCAGTCGCGCACCACGAAGTAGGCGTTGTCGGTGCCGATGACCGACGTCGACCAGTTGGCGTCGGCGTGGATCGCGAGCATCACCCTGGAGGCCGTCGGCGCGACCGCGGCCAACCCCGAGATCTCGCGCGCGATCGCCTCGGCGTCGGACACCTCGAACGGCTCCGCGCTCTGGCGCGCGCCGCCCGGACCGCGCGGCTGCTGGCCGGGACGGACGTTGAGCAGGTTGCTGCCGAGGCTCTTGATCTGGTTCGACACGTGCACCGTCGCGCCGCCGCCGAGCGTGACCATCGTGATCACCGCTGCGACGCCGATCACGATCCCGAGGATGGTGAGCGAGGAGCGCAGGGCGTTGCGGCGGATCTCGCGCAGCGCCAGGGACACCGTCTCGCGGAACACTATCGGGCTCCCGGGCCGCCGTCGTCCGTCTCGACCAGCCCGTCCAGGAACCGCACGACGCGGCGTGCGTAGGCGGCCATGTCGGCCTCGTGCGTCACCATGACGATCGTGATGCCGCGCGCGCGATTGAACTCGACCAGGAGATCCATGATCTCGCGGCTCTTCGCGGTGTCGAGGTTGCCGGTCGGCTCGTCGGCGAGGATCACGGTCGGCTCGCTGACGGTCGCGCGCGCGATCGCGACGCGTTGCTGTTGCCCGCCGGAGAGCTCCCCCGGCGTGTGGTGCGCCCACGGCTCCAGGCCGACGGTGGCGAGCGCCTGCATCGCCCGCGCGTGCCGGGCGCGCGCCGGCAGGCCGCGATAGACGAGCGGCAGCTCGACGTTCTCCAGCGCGGAGGTGCGGTTGAGCAGGTTGTAGCCCTGGAACACGAAACCGAGGTAGTGGCGCCGCAGGAGCGCGCGCTGCTCCCGCGAGAGGCGGCCGACGTCCGTGCCCTCGAAGAGGTAGGTGCCGCTCGTGGGGAGGTCGAGGCAGCCGATGATGTTCATGCAGGTCGACTTGCCGGAGCCGCTCGGCCCCATCACCGCGACAAACTCGCCTGCGGCGATCCGCAGCTCCACGCCGCGCAGCGCCTGCACCGCGGCCGCGCCGGCGCCGTAGGTCTTGGTGACGCCGCGCAGCTCGATGACCGGCGGCGCCGTCGCATCCGCGGCGGCGGCTTCGGGCTGCGCGATCGCCTCGGTCATTTTGCGGCCTGGAGCACGTCGGTGAGCACCTCGAGCTCCGGCCTCACCGCGCCGGAGACGATCTCGGTCATGCGGCCGTCGGTCGCGCCGACGGTCACCGGGACGGCGACCGGCTTGCCGTCCGCGAGCGTCCATACGCGCTGGTGCCGCCGGTCGGTGCCCACCGTGCCGACGTCCGGCGTGCGGCGTGGCGGCATCGGCAGCAGCCGGCTCACGAAGCTGCGCTTCTCCGCGATCACGGGGACGGGCGGCGTGAAGCGCAGCGCTGCATTCGGGACGAGCAGGACGCCGCGGCGCTGGCTCACCGTGATGCTCGCCGTCCCGGTCATCCCGGGCCGCAGCAGGAGCTCGACGTTGTCGACCGCGAGCACCGTCTCGTAGGTGACCACGCCGCTCACCGTCTTGGCGGCGTTGCGCACATCGGCGACCGTCGAGGGGAACTCCCTGCCCGGGTACGCGGCCACGGTGAAGGTCGCGGCCTGTCCCGGCTTGACCTCGCCGATGTCCGCCTCGTCGACATCGACGTGCAGTTCCATCTTCGTGAGGTCCTCGGCGAGCGTGAACAGCACCGGCGCCTGCAGCGTCGCGGCGACCGTCTGCCCCGGCTCGACCTTGCGCACGAGCACGGTGCCGTCGATCGGCGAGCGGATGACCGACTTGGCGAGATTGGTGCGGTCGACCTCGAGCAGCGCTTGCGCCTGCTCGACCTGGCTGCGCGCGCTCTGCAAGGCGGCCACGGCACGGTCGGCCGCGGCCTGCGCGGCGATCAGGGCCTCCTCGGAGACGAACTTCTGGTCGAAGAGCTCCTTTGCGCGCCCGAGCTTGCGCTGCATCTCGTTCTCGTTGGCCTCGGCTTCCCGGACCCTGGCCCGGGCCGCGCGAAGCGCCGCCTCCGACTGCAGGATCTGCGCCTCGAGCTTGGTGGTATCGAGGCGGGCGAGCACCTGGCCGACCTTGACCCGGTCGTTGTAGTCGGCTTCGACGCGTTTGACGATGCCGGAAAGCTCGCTTCCCACATCGACCTGGTTGGTGGGCTGCAGCGTCCCGGTCGCGGTCACGGTGACGGTGAGGTCGCCGCTGGCGACCCTCGCGGTCTGATAGCGCACCTCGCCGTTGCCGCCGCGCAGGTACATCGCGGCGAGCACGACGACCATGGCAAGCACGACCGTCGCCGGCAGCCAGCGCCGGAGACGGCGGCGCCCGGCGCCGGGCGCGGCCAGGTCCAGCGTGCGCGCGCCGTCGGGGGTGGGGGGGTCGCGATACTCGTTCACGCTCTGGTGTCGGTCAGGCGGGCCTGCAGCGCTGCGCTCGCGCCGCGCTCCGCGAGCGGGCGAACGGCGCTGCCCGGTGCGCACGCGGACCAACCTAATCCATGCCGGGGGAAACCGGTTGACCGAAATCAAGCGCGGCTCAGAAGGCCGGCGGCAAGCACGGTTCGAAGGCACGGTGCGCGCCGGGCCCGGAGCCACCGGTTACGCCGATCGCTCCTGCTGCGGCGTCGGCCGTCTACTTGAACAGGAGGCTGAGCTCCGGCACCGCGACGAGCAGCGCCACCACCAGGAGCATGATGATCACGAAGGGGGTCGCGCCGGCGAAGATCTGGTTCAGGGTGATCCGGCTGTCGTCCAGGGTCGACTTGACGACGTAGCACGAGATCCCGAACGGCGGCGTCAGCAGGCCGATCTCCACCGCGACCACGGCGACGACGCCGAACCAGACCAGGTCGCCGCCCAGGTGCTGCACGACCGGCAGCGCGAAGGGCAGCGTGATCACCATGATCGACACCGAGTCGAGGATCGTCCCGAGCAGGACGACCAGCAGGATGTAGAGGGCGAGGAAGCCGTGCAGCCCGAGATCGGCGCCGACCGCGAGCGCGCTCATCTGCTGGGGCAGATTCGACATCGCCAGCATCTGGCCGAAGATCCGCGCGCCGAGCAGCAGGAACAGGATCGACACGGTGACGTAGCCGGTCTCGACCATCGTCGCCCACAGGTTGCGCCAGGTGAGCTTGCGGCGCGCGATCGCGATCGCGAGCGCGCCGAACGCGCCGGCGGCGCCCGCCTCGGTCGGCGTGAACACGCCGCCGTAGATTCCGCCCAGCACCAGCGCGACGAGCAGCACGATGGGCGCGAGCTTGAGCGCCGCGCTCCGCGCGCTCTCGGTCGACGCCGCGTCCTCCCGCCCCCCCTCCGCGCCGCCGACGAAACTGGGCCAGAACGTCGCCAGCAGGACGATCGCAAGGCCCATCGCCGCGGCGAGGATGAGGCCGGGCACGACGGCGGCGAGAAACAGGTGCCCGACCGACTCCTCGGCGAGGAACCCGTACACGATGAGCAGCAGGCTCGGCGGGATCAGCATGCCGAGCACCGACGAGCCGGCCACCACGCCGACCGCGAAGCGCGGCGTGTAGCCGTGGCGCAGCATCTCCGGCGTGGCGATCTTGGTGAAGACCGCGGCCGAGGCGATCGACGAGCCGGTGATCGACGCGAAGATCGCGTTCGCCACCACGGTGGCGATGCCCAGCCCGCCGCGGATGCGGCGCAGCAGCCAGCGGGCGACGTCGAAGGTGTCGCGGCCGACGTCCGACACGCTGACGAGCAGCCCCATCAGCACGAAGAGCGGCACCACGCCGAAGAAGTAGCTGCGCAGGTACTCGGTCGAGCTGCGCGACAGCACCCGGATGCCGAGCTCCGGGTCGCCGCGGATCAGCCAGATGCCGGCGAAGCCGAGCACGATCATCACCACGCCGATCGGCATGCCGGCGTAGATGAGCGCGAGCAGGCAGACGATCGTGAACAGCCCGACCTGGACGCCGGTGAGGCCGCCGGCGATCACCAGCGCCGCCGCGAGCGCGAGCCCGGCGAAGACGGCGAGCACCGGCCAGCCGGGACGATGGCCGGGCTGCGGCCGGCGCAGCGCGGCGGCGATCCGCGCCGCGCAGTGGACGCACTGGATCGCGAACTCGATCGCGGTCGCCGCCGCGCCGACGACGATGGCGGCGAGAAACGGCCAGATGACGAAGGTAAAATCGCCCGGCGTGCCGGTGATCTCGCTGGTGCTCCAGGCCGACACGAGCTTGGGATACGTGCCCCAGGCGATCAGCGTGAAGACCGCGGCGCCGAGCAGGTTGAAGATCCCGTCCACCGCGAACGCCCCGGCCGGCCGCGTCGACTCGAGCCGCAGGATCAGGAGATCGGCCCGGGTGAAGCGGCCGACGTGGAGCGTGTTCGCGAACTGCAGGAACACCGCGGTGACGATCGAGTAGCCGACCATCTCCGCGGCGCCGCGGATCGGCGCGCTGAACACGTAGCGGCCGACGATGTCCGCGCAGACGAGGAACGTCAGGCAGAAGATCCAGAAGGTGCCGACGCTGTTCATGCCGAGCGTCAACGCGGCGAAGCCGCGCGCGACGCGTGCGCCGGCCCGCGCCGCCCGCCCCGCCGCCGGCGCGACGCTCGCGGTGCTCATCTAGGAAGCGGGGTCTGCGCGGACCCGGCCGGACACGCCGCTCAGAGACCCTTGTCCCAGTCGCGCAGCGGCTTGGCGCCGTTCTTGCGCGCCTCCTCCATGAAGACCTTCAGCACCTGGCGCCCGGGCTCGCCGTTGCGCTTGACCCACTCCCCGCCGATGTCGGGCAGGGCGTTCGCCCACTTCTGGCGCTCGGCCATCGGCATCTCGGAGATCTTGACGTTCGGCATCTTCGCGAGCGCGGCCCAGGCCCCGGCCTCGCGCTGCGCGATGAGGTCGTTGCACATGTCGGCGTACTCGCGCCCGAGGCCCTTGAAGAGCACCTTCATGTGCGGCGGCAGCTTCTCCCAGGTGTTCTTGTTCATCGCCAGCGCCCCCGCGAACACCGCGCCGAGATCGACCTTGGTGATGTAGGGCGCGACCTCGTGCAGCTTGAACGGGACCACCCCGGTGATGAGGATCACCGCGCCGTCGGCCACGCCGGTCTGCAGCATGTTGTAGAACACCGGCAGGCCGGCGTCGACGGCGATCGCCCCGGTGCCCTGCAGGCGGCTTGCGATCGCGCCGGGCGCGAGCAGCTTGCGGCCCTTGATGTCCTCGAACTTGGTCACCGGGAACTTGGTGACCAGGTGGTAGGTGTCGGCGGCCTCCGAGCCGAGGTACACCGTGTTGTGCTTGGTCCACTCGGCCGCGAACGTCGGCACCTCCTCGATCAGCCGGTCCTGGATCCTCGACATGATCCGGAAGTCGCCGGTCACGAACGGGAAGTAGTAGGCGACGTTCTGCAGCGGCTGCTTGGCCGGCTCCCACAGCGATCCGACCCAACCGATGTCGGCCAGGCCGTCGCCGACGCCCTCGAGCGTGTTGTTGAAGTCGTACAGCGCGCCGGCGTAGGCCTCGGTCCACACGATCCGGTCGGGAAGCCCCACCTGCCGCAGGATCTTGTTCGAGTCGGGGACGATCAGCGCCTTCAGCGGGATCGTCCACGGCAGCACCGGCGGGTGGCTCGAGCCAATGGTCATCTTGTAGTCGGTGGCGAGCGCCGGGGCCATCGTTGCGACCGCCACTATCGCGGCGCAGGCGGCGTCGCGCAGCAAACGCGTTCTTCTGGACATGCGTGCCTCCTCCTTGGTGAACGAACTCATCGTGCTGGCGCCCCGCAACAGCGCCGCTCAGTGATCCTCGACCATCGAGAAGCGGTCGTCGGCGGCGAGGCAGGCAGCCTCCGGCAGGCCGAGCTCGCGCCGGACGATGTTCGTCCCCTGGACGATCGAGACCATCTTGTGGAAGGCGTGGCGGCGGCTCATGCCCTCGCGCCCCATGCCGCAGTCGGTCGAGACGACCAGCCGCTCGGGCGGGAGGTGCTTCAGCGCCCGGCGGATGATGTCGGCGACCTGCGCCGGCGTCTCGACCTGGAGGATGTGGTGGTCGACCACGCCGATGGCGACCTTCTTCCCGTCCGCCACCCCGCGGCAGATGGCTTCGAGCTCCGCGCCGCCGGTGCTGCAGGTCTCGAACGTGACGACGTCGGCGTCGACCCGGTTGAGATGCGGGATCGCCGGCAGGTAGCTCGGCTGGAAGTCGAAGATCCGCTGCCCCGCGGGATTCCCCCAGCACGTGTGGCACCAGATCTCGGTCTTGCCGCGCAGGCCGCGCACCGTGTTGTTGAACACCTCCACCATGAACTCGGGGTTCAGCACCTTGTCCGCGAGGCCCTTGGCGGCGAGCAGGTGGATCTGGGTCTCCTCCATCTGGATCACCGGGCATCCGGCGTTCGCGAGCTCGGTGAGCTCCTCGTTCAGCGCGTCGCTCACCGCCATGATCGCCTTGCGGATGTCCTTGTAGTGGAGATCGCGCACCGCCATCGCGACGAGCTCCGGCGTGATGGTGCCGAACTTGACCGGCCGCGGCGTCAGGCGCTGCGCGGCCTTCCACACCGCCGTGTAGTGCAGCGTGCCGCGGCCGACGGGGCCGACGAGATCCGGCATCACCCGCGCCTCGAGGATGTCGTGCAGGATGTGCCCACGCTTGTGGGCCATGCCCGCGCGCCCGCCCTGCGTGCGGTAGGCATGGGCGCCGGCGAAGCCGTCCATGCGCAGGGCCGGATACGAGAACCAGTTGTGGCCGCCGACGTCGGCGTCGAACCGGCAGTCGCCGTCGGTGACGATGTCGATGCCGGCGGTCTCCTGGTCGCGCAGGTACGCCGAGCAGGCGTCGAGGTACTGCTCGCGGAAGAACCGGTCGACCATGGCCTCGCGGAAGTCGCGCCGGCCGAGGTTCTCGGTGTACCACGCCGGGCGCGGCAGCGAGCCGATGATGGTCGTCGGGAGCACGATGCCCGCGGTGGCCGTGTACATGCGTGGAAGCCCTCCTCTCTCCGGGCGGATCAGCCTAGCATCGTTCAGACGGACCGAGCAAACGATTGCATGCCGGCGCGCGCCTGTGGGTCAATGCCCACTTGCCGCGATTGGGGCTTGTCCCAAGCGCCGCGCGCGCTACATCCGCAGCAGGCGCGCCGCGTTTCCGTGCAGGACCTTCGCCTTGTCCTCGGCGGACAGCATGATCCGCTCCATCCATTGCGTCCCGAGCTTGCTCGAGTCGACGAAAGGCCAGTCGATCGCGAACAGGATGCGGTCGATGCCGAGCTCCTGGATGCAGCAGAGCATCGCCGGGTCGGAGAAGAACCCGCTCGTCGTCACGTAGAAGTGCCGGCTGAACGTGTCGCGAAAGGCGACCGGCGCATTGCCGGGACGCGAGAGCGCGTGGTCGATCCGCCAGAGCAGGTACGGCAGCGTCTCGCCGAGATGCCCGAGGATGATCTTGAGGTTCGGATACTTCTCGAACACTCCCGACAGCACCATCCTGATTCCCGCCGTCGCGGTCTCGATCGTGAAGCCCCAGCCGGCGTTCAGCAGGCCCGGGAACCGCTCGTGATAGGGCTTCAGGTAGGTGTCGATGACCGCCGGGTGCGGGATGGCCGGGTGCAGGTAGAGCGGCACGTCGAGCTGCTGCGCGCGCTCGAAGATCGGCCAGAAGCGCGCATCGTCGATGAAGTGCTCGCCGCCGGTGAGGCCGTGGATCATCGCGCCCTTGAAGCCGAGCTCGTTCACCGTGCGTGCGAGCTCGTCGGCGGCCGCCCTCGGGTCCGCGGTCGGCAGGACGGCGAAGGCCGCGAACCGGTCCGGGCGCGCCTTGCAGGTCTGGTGCAGCCGGTCGTTGACGGCACGCGCCACGCGCACCGCGGTCGCGCCGTCGAGCTTCTGCGTCGCCGGCGCGCCGTGCGAGAGGACCTGCACGTCGACGCCCGCCTCGTCCATCTCCTTCAGGCGCAGCTCGCCGAGGTCCTCGAGCTTCTCGCGCAGCTTGCCGCCGGTCTTGCCGTCCAGGCCGGTGAACAGCGCCGCGAGCTCCCTGTCGTAGTAGTGTTCCTCGATCGCGATGACGCGAAGCTTGTCCCTGGTGATCGCCATGCCTTGCTCCTCCTCGAACGGGCGCGACTCCTCGACGGAACTGTAGCAGCACCTGCGTCGGGGCGCCCGGGGCGCTACCCCCGCCGGCTCTCCCGGCTCACGCTGTAGTAGGTCCCCGAGAAGATGACCGCCGCGCCGACCATCGTCGCGAGCTCGATCGGCTCGTCGTAGAACAGGAATCCGACCAGCGCGATCAGCGGCAGGCGCAGGAAATCGAGCGGAACGACCAGCGTGGCGTCGGCGAGCCGGAAGGCGCGCGTCATGCAGTAGTGCGCGCTGAAGCCGGCGGCGCCGACGCCGACGATCCAGGGCAGGTCGGCAACGGTCGGTGCGACCCACTGCGGCAGCGCGGGCGCGAGGCCGAGCGGCAGCTGGATCACCGACATGTAGAACAGCACCACGAGCGGCGAGTCGGTGCTCGAGAGCCGCTTGGTCGCGATCATCGTGGCGGCGTAGGCGAACGAGCCGGCGAGCATCACGAGCGCCGCCGGATGGACGAAGCCGAAGCCGGGCCGCAGGATGATCAGGATGCCGGCCAGTCCGAGCACCAGCATCACGAGCCGCCCGCGGTTGAGCCGCTCGCCCAGGAGCAGCGCGGCGAGCACCGCGGTCCACACCGGCATCGTGAACTCGATCGCGAAGACGGTCGCGAGCGAGAGCATGCCGATCGCGTAGACCCAGCAGAACTGGCCGCCGAAATGCAGCACGTTGCGCACGAGGTGGACGCCGAAGCGACCGGTGCGCAGCGCGCCGACGCCGTAGCGCGGCAGCACCGCCGCCACCATGGCGAGAGCGACCAGGCTGCGCAGGAACAGCACCTGGAACGTGCCCATCGTGCCGAGGAGCTCGCGCACCGCGATCGCCATGATCGAGAAGGACAGGAGCGTCCCGACCATCCAGGCGACCGCGCGCAGCGCCGCGGGTACGGCCGGCGTGCGGCTCGCGGTCAGTAAATCGGCCACCTTTTCCCCCTGCACGGCTGCCCGCCATCGCGCACGCGCGCGGGTCGGCGGCCGGCAGTGTAGCAGGCGGCTGCGGGGCGTCCGCACTCGGCGAACCCTCCTCCGCGCGCCGGGGACTCTCGGCACGATCCCGCCTGCGCCGGGTCCTTCACGCGGATCGGGCGACTGCGAACGGGGCCGTAGACCCTCCGGCGGACTTTCCTAGCGCGCGACCGCCTTCTGCGCATTGCCGTACGTCGCGAGGTCGATCTTCCCGCCGGTCGCAGCGCCTTCTCGCGGCGGGGTCGGGACGTACTCCGGCGGCGGCGGCTCGCCGCGCGCCTTGCGCGCGCGCGCCTGCGCCGGCGTCTCCATGCGCTTCGCGATCGCGACCGCGGCCTTGCGGTCGACCGGCTGCGGCCCGACGTCGTTCGGCACCGGCATCATGCTCGCAGGGTAGTACGCCATCGGCTTCTTCTCCGGGTCGATGCGGTGGTCGAGGTCGAGATCGCGCTCGCTCACGCCCTTCACGGGCTTCACGCATACGCCGTTCACGATCTCGAGGTCGAGCCACCATTTCTTGACCGGGTTGCGCTTGCCGTGGCCGAGATAGTCGTCGAGCCGCACCGCGATCGGCACCAGGATCGGTTTCAGCCAGAATGCGTTCACCCCGCACCAGCTCGCGATGCGCTGCACCAGCGGCCCGTCGGCGGTCACCACCTTGTTGAGCGGACAGGTCTTCATGCAGCGCCCGCAAGCCGAGCCCTTGGCGTTGGTGAGCCGATAGCGCGCGCAGCGCTCGACATCGGGCTTCCACGTCTCGTAGCCGTTGAACACGATCTTGTCGCCCCACGGGATCGCGTCGCACGGACATTCGCGCGCGCACTTCCAGCAGTGGCTGCAGAAGTACTGCAGGCCGAAGTCGATCGGCCGGTCCGGCGCGAGCGGCAGGTCGGTGGTGAGCACGACCGACTTGAAGCGCGGCCCGACGAACGGGTTCAGCACCAGCTCGCCGATGCGGCTGAGCTCGCCCAGTCCGGCGAGAAGCAGCAGCGGAATGTGCAGCACGTCGCTGTCGACGTTGGTCTGCGAGCGCGCCGGGAACCCGAGCTGGCGGATGACGTCGCTCATCACCCCGGCGATCTCGGCGCCGCGCAGGTAGCCGCGCATCGACTGCGCGCCGGAGATCCAGTCGTCGCCGCTCGCGCCCTCCATCGTGTCGTACTCCTGGTCGATCAGCATGACCACGGCGTACTTGTGCTTCGGCTCGATCGGCGTGCCGTCCTGGCCGTGCGAGTACCAGGCGTAGCGCGGCACCTCGCAGATGCCGGCGAGATCGGCGCCGAGGAAATAGGCGAGCGACTTGATCGCGCGGGCGTTCGCCGCCGGGTCGCCGTAGCGCGAGCGGTCCGCCTCCGCCGCCACCTGGCCGTCCTGCAGCGGCACCATGCCGCGCATCATCGCCATCATCCCGGCGGTGTGCGGCTGCTTGAACGCGAAGCGGTTGCGCTCGGCCTGCGCCTTGTCGCCGAGATCGCCGCGCAGCGCGCGATCGAAGAACGACGCGCGCTTCGGCACGCGCGGTATCTCGTCGTCGAGGATGAGCGTCGTCGGCCGATCGACGCGCCGCACCTGCTCCATCGGATACCGGCTGAGGTGCGTCGCGCGCCTGCCGCGGCGGTTGCGCTCGCGGCCCGACGTCGCGCCGTTGATCCCGAACCAGTAGCGCAAGCCGCGCGCGCCCGCGAGCGCCGCGGCCGCGAGCGGTCGATCCGTCTCGAGTCCGTAGGACGTCGTGACGACCGCCAGCGCGAACCGCTCGCCCACGTAGGGATTGCGCAGCCGGTCGCCCGCGCGGACCGCAAGGCCCGCGAGCACGGCGAGCCGCTCGGCGTCGACCATGCCGTGGCCCGCGACGTGCGCGCGCGCCGGGAAGCCCATCGCCCGGATGTGGCCCGCGACGGCCACCGCGATCTCGGCCGCGCGTATGCTGACGACCTCGTCGGCCGCCGGCGCGACCCAGGCGTGCGCCAGGTTGTCGGGTTCAGGGGCGCGCTCCGGTTCGACCAGCACCACCACCGCGTGGTCGTGTGCGAGCGGCTCGGCGCCGCGCAGCCACGCGCTCGCCGGCATCCGGCAGACGCCGACCTGGGTCGCGTTCATGAAGTAGGCGTAGCCCTTGATGTCGACGGCGCGACGCGCGAGATCGTCCGGCACCGGCGCCAGCTGCGGCGCGGGGTCGGCTGCAGCGTGCGTGGCGACGAGCTCGAGGTAGGTGCGTGCGGCGCGACCGAGCGGCCCTTGCGGGGCGGCGAGCGGCGGCGGTGGATCGGCGGGGGCGCGCGCCGCCTCGATCCCGACGATGGTCGGGTCGCGCGGCCGCGACTCGAGCGGGAAGGGTCCGAGGTGATAGGGCCGGTCGTCGCTTCGGGTGCGCAGGAACATGGCTCGCCTCCTCGGCGCGCGCGACGGGCGGTGCCCGCACCGCCCGCGCGCACAGGCCCAGAGGATGCACGCCCGCCCAAGGACGGGCAATTCGGCGATCGCTAATGGCGCGCATAAGGCGATCGCACCCGCCGCCGTACCACCTTTCGCGGCGCATCGAGCGGCTTCCGGACGCAATCGCGTACCATGCGGCACCCGCGCCGCGGCAGCGGCCGCGGGGCAGCGCACGCGCAGAGCGGAGTCGGATTGGCACACCTCGTCGCCGCGTTCGGAACGTCGCACAGCCCGGCGCTCGGCAGCCCGGCCGAGGATTTCGTCGAGCACGCGCGGCGCGACGAGGCCTATCCCCACCACCTGGACCTCGCCGGCAATCCGACGACCTATGCCGCGCTCGTCCGCAGCGCGCCGCCGACGATCGCGCAGGAGATCACGCCGGAACGGGTCGCGGCGCGGGTCGCGGCGTGCGCCGGCGCGATCGCGCGGCTCGACGCGGCGATCGCGGCCGCGGAGCTGGACGCGCTGGTGATCGTGGGCGACGACCAGCACGAGCAGTACCGCGGCGAGAACCTGCCCGCCTTCCTGGTCTACTGGGGCGAGCGGATCACGAACACCGTCTCGGATCTGCCGGCGTCGGCGCCCGAGTACTGGAAACGCGCGCGCGCCCAGTACCACGAGCCGGACGGACCGCGCGACTATCCGGTGGCTGCGGATCTCGGCCGGCATCTGATCGAGTTCCTGGTCGCGCGGGAGTTCGACGTCGCGCACGGCCGCAAGCTGCCGCGCGACCGCGGCGAGGGGCACGCATTCGGATTCGTGCACCGGCGGCTGATGACCGGGCGGATCGTTCCGGTGCTGCCGGTCGCGGTCAACACCTACTATCCGCCGAATCAACCCCGGCCGGGCCGGTGCTACCGGCTCGGGCAGGCGATCCGCGCTGCGGTCGAGGCCTGGGCCGCGGACGGGCGTGTCGGCATCATCGCCTCGGGCGGGCTGAGCCACTTCACCGTGAACGAGCCGCTCGATCGGGCGGTGCTCGACGCGTGCCGCGCGGGCGACGGCAAGCGGCTCGCGGCGCTGCCGCTCGCGCAACTGAACTCGGGCAACTCCGAGATCCGCAACTGGATCGTCGCCGCCGGCGCCGCCGAAGGGCTGCGCACGCGCTGGCAGGAGTACATCCCGTTCTACCGGACCCCGGCCGGCACCGGCTGCGCGATGGCGTTCGCCGAATGGCGGTGAGCGTCCGCCGCGGACCGCAATGCGGTACGCTTGCGCTCGCTGCCGACCGCAGCAGTACGATCGCGCGCCGCAGGGCGGGCGCGCAACCGGCGCCGCCCGCCGCGGCGGATCGCAGTCGACCACTGGAGGAGAATCGGGTATGAAGCTCATCGCCAAGCTCGGCAGCGCGATGCTGGCGTCGTGCGCCGCCGCCGGCATCGGCGGCGCCGCGCATGCGCAGCAAGTCTCGATCGGGACGTCGAACCCCGGATCGATCTACCACTCGTCGGGGACCGTGATCGCGAAGCTCCTGAACGAGAAGGCCAACGTCAAGGCTACGATCCAGCCGTTCGCGAGTCCGAACGTGTTCATCCCGTCGGTGAACGCCGGCGAGATGCAGCTCGGCCTCGCCAACATCGCCGAGCTGCGCTGGGCGCTCGCGGGCGAGGAGCACTTCGCCGGCCGGCCGCATCCGCAGCTGCGGGCGGTGGCGGTGATGTACCCGCTGCGCTCGGCGATCTTCGTGCGCAAGGACTCCGAGATCAGGAAGCTCGAGGATCTCAAGGGGCGCCCGGCGCTCGACGGCTTCACCAGCCAGAAGATCATCCTGCCGCTGCTCGACGCGATGTACGCCACCGTCGGCATGACCCGCAAGGACATGCGGGCGGTGCAGGTGCCCAACGTCGTCGCGGGCGCCGACGTGTTCGCCGCCGGGAAATCGGACATGTTCTTCTTCGCGATCGGCGCCGCGAAGCCGCGCGAGACCGACGCCGCGGTCGGCGGCATCCGGATGCTGTCGCTGCCGAGCTCGCCGGAGGCGCTCGCCAAGGTGCGCGAGCACTTCCCGCCCGGGTATCTCCGCCTCGAGAACCCGAGCCCGGCGAACGTCGGCGTGCTCGAGCCGGGCTACTCGCTTGCCTACGACGCGCTCGTGTTCGCCAGCGCCAAGACCCCGGACGAGGTGGCGTACCAGACCGCCAAGGTGATGCACGAGAACGCGAAGGCGATGGGCGAGCAGTTCCCGCCGTTCCGGCTGTTCGACGCGAAGGCGATGGCGAAGGACCAGACGCCGCTCGAATACCATCCGGGGGCGATCAAATACTTCAGGGAAGCCGGCATCTGGTCCGGCAAGTGAGCGGCCCGCGTCGGGCCTGACTCCCGAATGGCCGTCAGCGCGTCGGGCGGGCGCCGGCTCGAGCCGGCGCTCGCGCACTGGGCCTCCGGGTGCCTCGCGGTGGCGCTCACGCTCGGCGCGGTGGCGTGGGCGGTCGGCATCTATCAGATCCTCGAGCTCTCGATCTACACCGAGCAGTTCGCGGCCGCGATGCTGACGGCGACGCTCGCGCTCGCGTACATCGTGCTCCCGGCCCGGCGCGATACCCCGCGCACGCGCGTGCCGTGGTACGACTGGATCGCGGTGGCGGCGTCGCTCGCGGCCGGCGGCTATCTCGCCGCCCGCCTCCCGCAGATGGTCGACCTGATCCTGCTGCGGCCGACCGACGCGGTGATGGTGAGCACCGTCCTGATCGTGCTGCTGCTCGAGGCGCTGCGACGGGCGACCGGCAAGGCGCTGCCGATCATCGTCGCCGCCTTCATCCTGTACGCGCTGGTGGCGAACCTCGTGCCCGGCCAGCTCCAGGGCCGCGCCACCGACTGGCAGAAGCTCGTCGGCTATCTCGCGATCGACGTCAACGCGATGCTCGGCGTGCCGATCAAGATCGGGACCACGATCGTCGTGACGTTCATCCTGTTCGGCGCGCTGCTTACGGTTACCGGCGGCTCGCGCTTCTTCACCGAGCTCGCGCTGACCGCGATGGGCCGGTTTCGCGGCGGCTCGGCGAAGATCGCCGTGGTGGCCTCGGCGCTCTTCGGCTCGATCTCGGGCAGCGCGGTCGCCAACGTGGTGGCAACCGGCGTCGTCACGATCCCGATGATCAAGCGCAGCGGCTACGCGCCGCACCAGGCCGGCGCGATCGAGGCGGTCGCCTCGACCGGCGGCCAGCTCATGCCCCCGGTCATGGGCGCTTCGGCGTTCCTGATGGCGGAGTTCCTGCAGATCCCGTACAGCGCGGTCGTGCTCGCCGCGCTCGTGCCCGCGGTGCTTTACTACGCCGCGCTCTTCATCCAGGCCGACCTCGAGGCGGCGCGCGCCGGCATCTCGCGCGTCGACGACGCCGACATCCCGCGCGTGCGCGCGGTGCTGCCGGGGCTGCACTTCGCGATTCCGTTCGTCGTGCTGATCGTCGCGCTGTTCACCTACAACGAGCAGCCGGAAACGGCGGCGCTGTGGGCGGCGCTGACGCTCGTCGCCCTTTCGCTCGCGTTCGGCTACCGCGGCGAGCGTCCGCGCGTCGCGGCGCTGCTCGGCACGCTCCACGCGACCGGCATCGCCGTCATCGAGATCGTGCTCATCACGGCCGCGGCGGGTCTGGTCATCGGCGTGCTCGCGATCTCCGGGCTCGGCTTCAACCTCACCCTGGCGCTGGTCCAGATCGGGGGCGGCAACCTGATCCTGCTGCTCCTGCTCGCCGCCGGCATCTGCATCCTGCTCGGGATGGGTCTGCCGACGGTCGGCGTGTACGTCCTGCTCGCCGCGCTGGTCGCGCCGGCGCTGGTCGAGGTCGGCGTCCAGCCGATCGCGGCCCACATGTACGTCATGTACTTCGGCATGATGTCGATGATCACGCCGCCGGTCGCGATCGCGGCCTACGCGGCGGCGGCGCTCGCCGGCGCCGACCCGATGCGCACCGGCTGGGAGGCCGTGCGGTTCGGCTGGTCGGCATTCGTGGTGCCGTTCCTGTTCGTGCTCTCGCCGACGCTGCTCCTGATCGGTCCGGCCGACGCGGTCGCGCTCGCGGTCGTCACGGCGACGCTCGGCATCTGGCTCGTCTCGATCGCGGTCATCGGCTTCTTCACGCGCCCGATCGGCGCCGCCCTGCGATCGGCGTTCGCGGTCGCGGGGCTGCTCGCGCTGATCCCGGCGGGCGCGTTTCCGGGCGCGGTGATCACCGATGTCCTCGGCGCCGCGGCAGGCGCGGCGCTGATCGCGCGCGAGCTGTTGGTCGGCCGCCGGATGCGCCGCGATGCGGCGCTGCGGCAGCGTGCGGCGTGACGCCGGCGGCGCGCGGCGCCGCTGCGCCGTGATGGAATCGGAGCACGCGTACGAAGCACGCGACGGCGCGCGCCTCGCGTACCGGCGATGGCGCGCCCCGGAGCGCACCGGGAGCGCGCCGCTGGTCTTGATCCACGGCGCCGCGAGCAACCTGACCCGGTGGTCCGAGTTCCTTGGCGGGACGCGTCTCGCGCGCACGCGTGACATCGTGCGCCTCGACTTGCGCGGGCACGGCGCGTCGCGCTGGCGGGGTCCGACCAGCCTCGAGAGCTGGAGCGACGACACCGCCGCCATCCTGCGGCGCGAGGGCATCGGGCGCGCCGTGCTCGTCGGCCACTGCCTCGGCGCGAACGTGGCGGTGACGTTCGCGGCGCGCCGCCCGGACGCCGTCGCGGGCCTGGTGCTCGTCGAGCCGATGCTGAGCGCGGCGCTCGTCGGGCGGCTTCGCCGTCTCCGGCGGTTCGTGCCGCTGTTGCGGGCCGCGATCGCGGTCGTCCGGTGGCTCAACCGGGCCGGCCTCCATCGGCGATCGCTCGCCACGCTCGATCTGCAGGCGCTCGATCGCGCGTTTCGCGCGCGCCTCGCCGAGCCCGGCGGCGCCGAGGCGCTCGAGCGCCGCTACGCGTCGGTCTGCGCGGACCTCCGGATCATGCCGACCGCCGGGTATCTCCAGGATCTCGTGGAAACGGTGCGGCCGCTGCCGCTCGCCGCGCTGCGCGCCCCTTTCCTCGCGCTGGTGTCCACGGGGCGCACGTTCGTCGATCCCGTCCGCACGCAGGCGATCCTGTCCGGGCTGCCGAACGGCACCGTGCATCCTCTCCGCTGCCGGCATTGGATTCCGACCGAGGCGCCGGCCGAGATGCGGACCGCGATCGAGGCGTGGCTGGAGGAACGATAGGAGCCGGGTTCTCGCGCCGCATTGACGGCCTCCGGCGCGGGGCGGAAGCTCGTGCGATGCCCCGCCGCCGCGCGCCGGCCTTGCTCGCAGCGATCGCGCTCGTCCTGGCGGGCTGCGCCGGAGCGCCGGCAGACGTCGCGTCGCCGCCGACGGCGGGGGCACCCGTCACTTCGATCCATCTCGTGCGCCACGGCGGGCACACGGGGATCGTGGTTCGCAGCGCCGACGTGGCGGCGGGACTCTGGCCCGAGCGGCGCGACTTCCCCGGCGCCGAGTACCTCGAGGTGGGGTGGGGCGACCACGACTTCTACCGCACGCCCGAGCCGGGACCGTGGACGGTGCTGAAGGCCGCATTCCTGCCGAGCGCGAGCGTGCTCCACGTCGTCGGCTTTCGCGGCAATCCCGCGGCGTACTTCCGCGGAGCCGAGATCGTCGAGCTCGCAGTCCCGGGCGCCGGCATCGACGGCCTTGCCCGGTACATTCACGACGCCCACCTGCGGCCGCCCGCCGGGTCCGCGCCGCCGCTCGGCGCGGGGAACTACGGCGACAGCCGCTTCTATGCCGGGAGCGAGTCGTTTCACCTCTTCCGCACGTGCAACGTCTGGACGGCCGGCGCGCTGCGCGCCGCCGGATTGCCGGTGAGCGACTCGGTGCTGGCCGGGGGCCTGATGGCACAGGCGCGCGCGCTCGCGGCCGCTACGCGATGAGACCGCTCCGCCTCGTCTCGGAGCGCTCGATCGCGTCCCGCGCATTGGCGTCGGCGATCCTCCGTGCCGGCGCCGCGCGGTCGTTCTCGATCAGGAGCGCGATCCCCTGTCCGCCGCCGATGCAGGCCGACGCGATCCCGAAGCGCGCGCCGCTCTCGCGGAGCTCGCGCGCAAGCGTCACGGCCAAGCGCACGCCGGTCGCGGCGAGCGGATGGCCGATGGCGATGGCGCCGCCGTTGACGTTCAGCCGTTCGCGGGGGATCGCGAGCTCGCGCACGACGGCGAGGCACTGCGCGCCGAATGCCTCGTTCACCTCGAAGCGGTCGATCGCGTCGAGCGTCATGCCCGTGCGGGCGAGAAGCTCGCGGATGGCCGGCACCGGACCGATGCCCATGATCTCCGGCGGCACCCCGACCGCAACGCCGGCGATCACGCGCGCGAGCGGCGCCCTGCCGCGCGCACGCAGGTACGCGCCGGAGGCGACCAGCGCAGCGGCGGCGCCGTCGACGATGGCCGAGCTGTTGCCGCCGGTCTGCACGCCGCCGAATGCCGGACGGATCTGCGCCAGCGCCTCGGCGGAAGAGGATCGGATGTGGCTGTCGACGGCGAGCGGCGCGGCCTTGCCGGGGATCCGGATCCCGCGCGGCCGGTAGCCGGCGAGCTCGAACGTCTCGGTGGCGACCGGCGCGATCTCGCCCGCGAGGAAGCCGCTCGACTGCGCCGCGGCCGCGCGCGCGAAGCTCTCGGCGGCGAACCGGTCGACCTCCTCACGCGTGATCCCGTACCGCTGCGCGAGGTTCTCCGCCGTGTCGCCCATCGTGGCGTTGGCCGCGGGGTCGAGCAGCGCCTCCCACAGGAAGTCCTTGAACTCGACCTGCCCCATGCGGAAGCCGCCGCGGTGTGTGTACGCGGCGATCGGGTTGCGCGTCATCGACTCGGCGCCGACGGCGAGCCCGAGCTCGATCTGCCCGAGCTCGATCCGGTCGCCCGCCTGCAGGACGAGCTCGATCCCGGTGCCGCATACGCGCTGGGTGAGGGTCGCCGGCACTTCGACCGGCACGCCCGAGTAGAGCCCGATGTGGCGCGGCAAGAGGTACGCGTCGTAGCTCGCCTGCGCCATGCTGCCGGCGAACACGTGGCCGACGTCCGCCGGCGCGACGCGCGATCGCGCGAACAGCTCGCGCGCGACCTTGATCCCCATGTCGATCGGCGAGACCTGACCGAGAGCCCCGTTGTAGTCGACGAACGGGGTGCGCACGCCGTCGACGAGCCACACGTCCTCGTACCGGCTGAACACTCCGGCGCGCGCGTTCACGCCGTCGCCTTCGGCGCCATCACGCGCGGCGAGGCCGGCTGCGCGTAGAGCTCCTCGACTAGCGCGGCGCGCACGCCGAGGACCGCGCGCTGGTTGATCGAGCCCTTGTCGGTGACCTCGCCGAGATCGATCGACGGCGGCTCGGCGAGCAGCATGCCGCGCGCGACGCGGTTCGCGCTCCCGGTCGCCTCCGCGGCGAGCGCCTCGAGCAGCCCCTGGAACCAGCGCCGCACGGCCGGGTGCCGCACGATCTCGGCCTGCCCGGCGGTGGCCGGCAGATCCGCGGCGAGCCGTCGGCACGAGTCGACGTGCGGGAAGACGAGCAGGCCGACGTCGCGCCGGTCGAGGCCGGTGATCACGACGTCCTGCACGTAAGGCGCCCCGGCGGCGAGCACCCGCGCGCGCAGCGGCCCGACGCTCACCCAGGTGCCGCTGTCGAGCTTGAAGTCCTCGGCGATGCGCCCGTCGAACATCAAGCCCTGGTCGGGGCGCGCGGGATCGGCGAAGCGCACCGCGTCGCCGCTGCGGTAGTAGCCCTCCTCGTCGAATGCCGCGCGGGTAAGCGGCTCCTGCCGCCAGAAGCCGGGCGTCACGTTCGGCCCGCGGTAGCGCGCCTCGAGCTTCTCCTCCACCGGCGCGAGCTTGAGCTCGAGCCCCGGCGCCGGAATGCCCACCAGCCCCGAGCGTCCGGCCTCCCAGTTCGCGCACAGCGCGAACGGCGCCGTTTCGGTCATGCCGAGTCCGGTGATCATCATGATGCGCTCGCCGCAGGTCCGCTCGGCGATGCGATGCAGCGCGTCCCACACCGGCTGCGACAGGCCGGCGGCGGCATAGAAGAGGATCTTGACGCGGCTGAAGAAGCGCTCGGCGAGCGCGCGATCGGCGTCGAGTGCGGCGGCGATCTCCTCGAAGCCGCGCGGCACGTTGAAGTAGATCGTGGGCGCGATCTCGCGCAGGTTGCGCAGCGTCTCGCCGATCAGTTGCGGCGCGGGCTTGCCGTCGTCGATGTAGAGCGTGCCGCCGTTGTAGAGGGTCAGGCCGAAGTTGTGGCTGCCGCCGAAGGTGTGGTTCCACGGCAGCCAGTCCACCAGCACCGGCGGCTCCTCGGCCATGAACGGCAGGCAGTCCACCAGCTGCTGCTGGTTGGCGCACAGCATGCGCTGCGTGTGGATCACCGCCTTCGGCACCCCGGTCGAGCCCGAGGTGAACAGGAACTTCGCCAGCGAGTCGGGGCCGAGCGCCGCGTAGGCGGCGTCGACGCGATCGGTGGCGGCGGCCGCGGCGAGCTCCGCGAACGGCGTCGCCCCGCGCCCGTCGGGCGCGCTGCGCGCGACGACGAGCTCGGTCGCTTCCGGGACCGCCGCGGCGATCGCCCGCGCGTAGCGCTTGCCGTCGGAAACGAACACGAGGCCGGGGGTCATCAGTTCGACGACGTGCCGCAGCTTGCCGTGATCCTGCGATACCAGCGAGTAGGCGGGCGAGACCGGCGCGAACGGCACCCCGACGTGCAGCGCGGCGAGCGCGAGCATCGCGTGCTCGAGGTCGTTCTCGGACAGGATCAGCAGCGGGCGCTCGGCGCTCAGGCCGCGGTCGAGCAGCGCCTGCCCGATCCGTCGCGCAAGGCCGATCGCGTCGCGGTACGTGATGTGGCGCCACTCGCCCCCCGCATCGCGCTTGGCGAAGAGCGTCCGGTCAGGCGCTTCGCGCGCCCACTTCACCAGCCGGTCGGTCAGTCGCGCCGGATACGGGCCGATCGTCGCCGTCGAGCGCAGGTACATCGCGCCGCGCGCGCCGCGCTCGAGGCTGACCGCGGCGCGCCGGAGCGCGACGCTGCGGAACCTCGCGCCGGTCATCGCGGTCGTCTCCTCGTCACGCGGCCTCCGAGTCTACTCCGCCACCCGGTCGAGCAGTCGCAGCAGCGCGCGCCGCTCGGCGGCGGTCAGGCGGGCGCCGAGCCGCGCGTCCTGCGCGCGCACCCGGCGCTTGAGCTCGGCGGCGAGCGCCGCGCCGCGCCGCGTCAGGTACAGGCCCCAGGCGCGACCGTCGTCCGCGCGCGCGCGGCGCTCGGCGAGCTTGCGCCCGACGAGCCAGTCGGTGAGCTGCATCGCGCCCGAGCGCGCGATGCCGAGCACCGCGGCGAGCGCCGTCTGGCTGACGCCCGGGTTCGCGCCGAGGATCACCAGCGCGGTGAACCGCGGCGGCGTGATGCCGTAGCCCGCGGTGGCCCGGTAGAACTGGTCGAACGCGGCGATCTGCGCGCGCCGCAGCGCGTACCCGAGCAGCGTGTCGAGCACGTCGTAGTCGATGCCGGGGACGCGGGCGATGCTCGCCGGCCGCGGGCCGCGCGAGGTGCGGGCAGGGGATGGGCGCGACGTGCTCATCGTTGACCTGGAGATTGTAATGCTATACAACAATCATCGAGGCGGCCACGCCGGCGTCGTTGCGCTGCACAAAGAGCCGCCGCGCGTCCCATCCATGCACGAGGAGGAACCATGAGCACGGAACGGATCACGAACCGCCGCCGGTTCAACCAGGCGCTCGCCGCCGCCGGCGCGAGCGTCGCGCTCGCGCCGTTCGGCATCGTGCGCGCGCAGCCCGCGAAGCTGAAGGTCGGGGTGCTGCTGCCGCGCTCGGGCGTGCAGGCGCTGATCGGGCAGTCGTGCCATCGCGCGGCCGAGATCGCGCCGGGCTTGATCCGCGAGATGCTCGGCGTGGACATCGAGATCATCTCGGGCGACACGGAGAGCAACGTCGACGTCGCGCGGACCCGCGCCGAGCGGCTGATCCAGGAGGGCGCGCACATCCTGGTCGGCGCCTTCGATTCGGGGCAGACCGTCGCGATCGCGCAGGTGGCCGAGCAGCGCGGGGTGCCGCTCGTCGTGAACATCGCCGCCGCGCCGCAGATCACGAACCAGGGCTACAAGTTCGTGTCGCGGGTCTTCATCACCGCGCCGGAGATCGTGACCCAGGGCCTGTCCCTGACCGGCGATCTATTCCAGATGACCCACACCGCACCGCGCACCGCGGTCTTCATGCACGTCAACGACACGTTCGGCCAGGCGGTGGCGAAGGCGGTCGGCGCGATCATGCCGCGGCTCACCCACCTGCCGTTCCGGATCGTCGAAACGATTCCCTACGACCCCGCGGCGCGCGATCTCGCGGTGGAGGTCGCGCGGGCGAAGGGCACGCGCGCCGACTTCCTGATGCTGGTCTGCCGGCTGAACGACGCGATCATCCTGCGCCGCGAGATGATCCGCCAGCGCTGGCAGCCGATGGGCGTGGTCGGGCCGGGCTCGCCCGGCATGTACGAGGAGCAGTTCGCCAAGTCGCTCGGCAAGGCGGCCGACTACTGCATCACCAACAACCCCTGGTACAACCCGAAGGCGGAGCTCTCGCGCACGATCGAGCGGGCGTTCCTCAAGCGCTACCCGAAGGACCGCTTCGTCTACCACGGCCTCAACGTCGGCTACACGTTCGAGGGCATCCTGGTGGCGGCCGACGCGTTCCGGCGCGCGAGG
The DNA here is from genome assembly GCA_023383795.1 of Burkholderiales bacterium. Lineage (GTDB taxonomy): Bacteria > Pseudomonadota > Gammaproteobacteria > Burkholderiales > SG8-39 > JAABRB01. The sequence goes on from JAHDYJ010000037.1 coordinate 25,856, forward strand.
ACGAGCGATCCCAAGACGCTCGCCGAGGCGGTGCGGCAGACGAACATCGCCAAGCGCGCGATGCTGGGCGGTCCGATCAAGTTCAACGACAAGGGCCAGGTCGAGGGCAACCTGATGGCCGGCATCCAGGTCCGCGACGGCATCCCGCGCGTGTTCCTGCCGACCAACGCGGCCGAGGTGAAGCCGGTCTTCCCGGCGCCCGACTACAAGGCTTGAACCGCGTCGCCGGCGCGCCGCGCGGCGGCGCGCCGGTCGCGGGTATTCACGGGGATACGCTCAGCCCCATACCTCGCGCGCGGTCTCGATCACGAGTTTGAGCTTCGCCGCCTGCGACTCGCGCATGATCTCGTTGCCGTGCACGGTGCTGGAGAAGCCGCACTGCGGCGAGAGGGCGAGCTGCTCGAGCGGCACGAATTTCGCCGCCTCGTCGATCCGGCGTTTGAGCATGTCCTTCGACTCGAGCTCGCCGACCTTGGTCGAGACGAGGCCGAGCACGACGATCTTGTCCTTCGGGACGAAGCGCAGCGGCGCGAAGTCGCCCGAGCGCGCGTCGTCGTACTCGAGGAAATACCCGTCCACGTTCATGCTGCCGAACAGCGCCTCGGCGACCGGCTCGTAGCCGCCCTCGGCGACCCAGGCGCTGCGGAAGTTGCCGCGGCAGAGGTGGATGCACACCGTCATGTCGCGCGGGCGGCCCGCGATCGATGCGTTGATCAGGCCGGCATAGCGGTGCGGCAGCCAGTCCGGGTCGTCGCCGCGCTGGCGCGCGCCCTCGCGCATCTTCGGGTCGCACAGATAGGCGAGGTTGGTGTCGTCGAGCTGGACGTACTTGCAGCCCGCCTCGCCGAGCTGCTTCAGCTCCTGGCGGTAGCAGGCGGTGATGTCCGCGTAGAAGCCCTCGAGGTCCGGGTAGGCCTCCTTGCTGATCGCCTGGCGCCCGCCGCGGAAGTGCAGCATGGTCGGCGAGGGGATCGTGACTTTGGGCATCCGTCTGGTGACCGACTTCAGGAAGTTGAAGTCGTCGAGCTGGATCGGTCTTGCGTGCCGCAGCTTGCTCACGACATGCATGACCGGCGGGGCGAAGTCGACCTCGCCGGCGGCGCCGTGGAACTTGCCCATCTGGCCCTGGCGCACCTCGACGCCCTCGAGCTGCTCGAGGAAGTCGACGTGGAAGTACGTGCGGCGGAACTCGCCGTCGGTGATCGCCTCGAGCCCGAGGTCCTCCTGGAACTTGACGACGTCGCGGATCGCGCGGTCCTCGAACTCGCGCAGCGCCTTGCGGTCGATCTCGCCCTTCTTGCGCCGCTCGCGCGCGTCGAGCAGCTCCTTGGGCCGCAGGAAGCTGCCGACGTGATCGGCGCGGAACGGCGGGGTGTTGCGATGGGTCATGAATCCTTTCCTCCTGTTTGGGGATCGTCGAGGCCGAAGCCGCCGCTCGACTCGTCGAGCCGGAAGCGCCCGTTGGCGACATTGTCGATCCAATGGGCGGTCTGGGCAAATCCCCCGAACGGGAAGAAGTGCAGTCCGGCGACGCCGAGCCCCGCCTCGCCCGCGGCGAGCCGCCGCACGAGCCGCTCGGGGCCGTGGCGGGCGACGATGCGCGTGAGCGAGATCGCCTGCGCGCCGATCGCGCGCAGCGAGTTGCCGATGCCGCAGCGCGCGCCGTAGGCGAGCAGCGTGCGCACCGTCGCCGGTCCGGCCACGCCGACCCGCACCGGCAGTTGCACGCCGCGCGCGCGCAGCGCGGCGAGCCAGTCGAGCACCGTCTGGCCGTCGAAGCAGAACTGCGAGACGACGAACAGCTCCAGGCCGTTGGCGGCGGCGTACGCGATCTTGCGGTCGAGCGCGCCGTGCAGCGCGTCCGCGGCGAGCGCGCGGTGGCCTTCGGGGTAGCCGGCGACGCCGACGCTGCGGATGCCGTGCGCCTGGAGGAGCCCGGACTCGAGCAGCTCGACGCTCGAGGCGAACGGGCCGGCCGCCGCTGGGCTGTCGCCCGCGACGACGAGCGCGCGGGTCACGCCGGCCTCGCCCGCCAGCCGCGCGAGGAAATCCGCCGCAGCGGCGCGGTCGGGCAGCCGTCGCGCCGCGATGTGCGGCACCGGATTCATCCCGGCCGCGCGCAGATGGCGCGCGATGCTGACCAGGTGGTGGTACGGCGTGCCGGGGATCCACGCCGCGTAGACGTCCGAGCCGGCCGGGCGCAGCGACCGGTAGCCGTCGATCTCGACCACGTTCTTGGCGGAGGTCTCGATCGTCGGCGCGCGCGCGACGAGCGCGCGGATCGCCTCGTGCAGCTCCCCGCGTCCGGCCACCGCGGCGCCCGTCTCCCGTACCTCGGCCATCGTCGCCCTCCCGGTCAGTCGCGGCGCCGCGAGATCACGTAGGACTCGTCCCAGAACCACAGGCCGTTGTGCTTGTGGAGCACGTCGCCCGTGACCTGCAGATAGCGGCGGTCGGTCAGCACACCCTCCAGGCGCGCGTCCTCGATCTGGCCGACGTAGACCGCGGCGTTCCACGCGGCGAACAGCGTCGAGGTGCCGATCGACTCGGAAATCTCGGTCGGCAGGGTGTGCATGTGGTAGCGAAACAGCGATCGCGCATCGGCGTACGCGTTGAAATTCATGTGGCGCGCCGCGTTCCCGAGCGACTCCTTGACGGTCTTCAGCAGCTGGTGGCGGTCGTGCCGGAACGGGCTCTCGCCCGGCCACACGCCCTGCAGGATCTCGAGGCCGGGATCGTTGCCGTGCGAGTGGATGCCGAGCAGGCGCCCGCCGGGCCCGAGGCTCCTCGCGAGCGGCGCGATGACCTTCTCGGCCTTGAACTCGAGCGGGGCGCGCAACCGGTAGGGCTGCGACGCGATCACCAGATCGTAGTCGGCCGAGGCACCGCCGCGGCGCGGGATGATCGGATCGAGCAGGAAGCGGTGGTCCTCGCGGTAGATCACCAGCACGGCCGGCCGCTCGTACACCGGGTTGCCGGACGCGGGGCTTAGCTGCGCGCGCCAGTGCTCGGCGAGGAACGGCCCGAGCGCGGTGATCTGCTCCTCGAACTCGTGCGCGGTCGTCCCGGTGAGCGCGAGCTCGTGCCATACGAGACCGGTCGCCGCGGCCACCGACGACGGCACCAGCCACGGCGCCTCGCGGTAGTAGAGGTTGGTCATCACGAGCACGGTCGCCGGGTGCTCGAAGTAGCGGTCGGGCATCTTTTCCAGCGCGAGCCGGACGTCCTCGAGGCTGATCTCCTTGCCGACGATGTAGAACGGCATGGTCGCGAACCGGTTGTGCATCGCGCGCATCACGCGCGTGAGCACGGTGCCGTCGCCCACGCCGGCGTCGAACACGCGCACCGCCGGCGGACGCGGATGGATGTTCGCGAGCTCCATCGCGACGCGCTGGGCGACCACCTGCTTCTCGGAGCAGGTGTTGACGAAGAGCAGGTACTTCTGCCGGTTGTCGAAGAACCGGAAATTGCGGTCCTTCGGTCCGGCGGCGCCGGGCGCGCCGTCCTTCGGACCGGCCGCACGGTCCGCTGCGACGGCGCCGGCCGCAGCGCCGGCCGCCGCATCGGCGGCACGCGCCGGCGCGTCCACCGCGCCGTACGGGGGGGCCGCGCCGTCCGCCCCGTTGCGGCCGTCGCCCGCGATGAACGAGCGCACGCGCTCGTACGTCGTCGTCGTGATCTTGCCGCCGTCGCGCAGCCGGTTGACGAACTTCCCGTCGTTGACGACGAGCCGGCCGAAGGTCGACTCGGCGACGCCGGTGCGCCGGCAGTAGTCGGTGATGTCGCGCAGCAGCGCTTCCGCTTGCATGATGGCCGCCCCTCCGTGCGCCCTTGCCGGCGCAGCGATCCCTCAAGTTGCCGTCACATTGCAAGCCTTTTCCGGGCGGCTGTCAACACGATCCGGTCCCACACTGCGAGTGGGATGATGTATGGGAAGAATCCCAATACGCGGATAACCAGGCACTTACGTGCGAATGAGGATCTCCGTGTCGCGCTTCATCCGGGTGCTTGGCGGCAGTGTCCCATTCGTCCCACAACCGGAAGTGGGACGGGCGGCCGGACCGCGTCGGGCGCCGGCACACGGGTCGCCGGCAGGGGCGCGAGGCGGCGTGCGCCGCCCGCGTCCGGATCAGATGTACTTCGTGAAGCCGCCGCAGACTTCGACGGTGGTGCCGGTCATGTACGCGTTCTGCCGCGACACCAGGAACGCGGCGACCGCGCCGATCTCGTCCGGCTCGGCCCAGCGCCCGAGCAGCGTCTGCGCCGCGATGCCCTTGCGTACCTCGTCGGCCGTCACGTTGCGCACCTTCGCCATTGCCTCGGCGCGCGGACCCCAGCCCTCGGTGTTGGTGAAGCCCGGGCAGATGTTGTTCACGGTGATGCGGTCCGCAGCGAGCGCCGCGGCCATCTGCTTGGTGAAGCCGATGATCGCCGTGTTCGAGATCGTCGTCGTGAGCGCACCCGGCAAGAGCTGCGTGCCGGTGACGCCGGAGACGTTCAGGACGCGCCCCGCCGGCGACTTCCTGAGGTGCGGGATCGCGTACTTGGTCGTCCACAGGTACGACATCAGGCTCGTGTTGAGGAACCCGCCCCACTGCTCGTCGCTGATGCTGTCGAGGGTTCCGGGCAGCATCCCGCCCACGTTGTTCACCAGGATGTCGAGGCTGCCGAGGCCCGCCACCGCCTCGTCGACGAACTTCTTGCAGCCGGCGCCGGTCGCGAGATCGCACTCGACGCCGACCGCCTTCACGCCCTTCGCCTGCGCGTCCGCGACCGCCTTGCCGAGCCGGTCCTTGCCGCGCGCCGAGAACGCGATGTTGCAGCCCTCGGCGGCGAGCGCCATCGCGATCGCGTAGCCGATGCCCTGGCTCGAGCCGGTGACCGCCGCGTTCCTGCCTTTCAGTCCCAGATCCATCGTAATGCTCCTCCGTCTGCCTGCCGCCCGCGGCGCGGCCTCAGCCGATCCGCTTGTTGAACGCGCGCACCTCGACCGTTTGCCAGATGCCGGCGTTGTAGAACGGGTCGGAGCCCTGGAACGCCTCGACCTCGCCCCGGTTCGCGGCCTCGACCACGAACAGGCTGCCGATCGCCTTGCCGCCGTCGTCGGTCGTGAGCGGCCCCGACATGACGACCTTGATCGGTTTCGTGGCGAGATAGTCGATGTGCGCCTGAATCGTCTGCTTGCGCTTCTCCTCGGTCCCGGCGCGATCGATGCAGAAGATGACGAACAGCATGTGCGTGCCCTCCTCGCGGCCGCGGACGCCGGGGGGGGCCCGGGTGCCCGGCGCGTGCCTTCGGGGGCCGAATCGTACCATCGACGGCGCCGCGGCCGTCCGGTCACCGGCACCCCCCCGTCGGTCGGCGCCAAGAAAAAGCGGGCGCGGCCGGAAGCGCCGCGCCCGCCGTAAGCCAGGCCCTTGCGGGGGCCTCGCCCCTGCATCGGCTGCTAGTTGTGGTACGCCATCTCGCCGTGCTGCGTCGAGTCGAGGCCCTCGCGCTCCTCCTCCTCGGCGACGCGCAGCCCGACGGTCGCATCGACGATCTTGAAGAGCACGTAGCTCACGATGCCGCTCCACACGATCGTCGTCACGACGCCGACGATCTGTGCCCACAGCTGGCCGCCCATGGTCACGCCCTCGGCGAAGCCGACCCCGCCCAGCCCCTTCGACATCAGGATGCCCGTGCCGATCGCGCCGATGATGCCGCCGATGCCGTGCACGCCGAAGACGTCGAGCGAGTCGTCGTAGCCGAACGTGCGCTTCAGGCTCGTGACCGCCCAGAAGCAGACGATGCCGGCGAGCGCGCCGAGGACGATCGATCCCATCGGCCCGACGAAGCCGCATGCCGGCGTGATCGCGACGAGCCCGGCGACCGCGCCCGACGCGGCGCCCAGCATGGTCGGCTTGCCGCGCGCGATCCACTCCGCGAACATCCAGCCGAGCACCGCGGCGGCCGTGGCGAGCTGCGTGTTGGCGAGAACCAGGCCCGCGACCCCGTCGGCGGCGAGCTCGCTGCCGACGTTGAAGCCGAACCAGCCCACCCACAGCAGCGATGCGCCGACCATGGTGAACGAGAGGTTGTGCGGCGGCATCGCCTCCTTGCCGTAGCCGATCCGCTTGCCGAGCACGTAGCAGCCCACCAGCGCCGCGACGCCGGCGTTGATGTGCACCACCGTGCCGCCCGCGAAGTCCTTGGCGCCGAGCGTGGCGAGCCAGCCGCCGCCCCACACCATGTGCGCGATCGGCACGTAGACGAAAGTCAGCCAGAGCGCCATGAACCACAGCACCGCCGAGAACTTGATGCGCTCGGCGAAGCCGCCCACGATCAGCGCCGGCGTGATCGCCGCGAACGTGAGCTGGAACACGACGAACACGTACTCGGGAATCACGCCGTTCAGCGAGTCGGGCGTGATGCCGGCGAGGAACGCCTTGCCGAAGCCGCCGTAGACCGCGTTCCACGATCCCTCGGTGAAGGCGAGGCTGTAGCCGTACAGCGCCCACAGCACCGAGACCAGGCAGACGGTCACGAAGACGTGCATCAGCACCGACAGCATGTTCTTCGCGCGCACCAGTCCGCCGTAGAAGAGCGCCAGGCCGGGAATCGTCATCATGATGACGAGCACGGTGGCGGTGATCATCCACGCGGTGCTGCCGCTGTCGAGCTTCGGCTCGGGCTTCGCCTCCGCCGCAGCGGCCGGCGCCGCCGCCGGCGCTGCCGCGGCGGGCGCGTCGGAGGGCTTCTCCTGCGCGAGCGCCGGCATCGCGAGGCCGACCGCCCCGACCAGCGCGAGCAATGCGAGTAGCTTTCTAATCACGGTTCGTTCTCCCTCACAGCGCATCCGCGCCGGTCTCGCCGGTGCGGATGCGGATGACCTGCTCGAGGTCGGACACGAAGATCTTGCCGTCGCCGATCTTGCCGGTGTTTGCGGACTTCTCGATGGCCTCGATGACCTGGTCGAGCATGTCGGACTTGATGGCGACTTCGATCTTCACCTTCGGCAGGAAGTCGACCACGTACTCCGCGCCCCGGTAGAGCTCGGTGTGGCCCTTCTGGCGTCCGAAGCCCTTGACCTCGGTGACGGTGACGCCCTGCACGCCGATGGCGGACAGCGCCTCGCGCACCTCGTCGAGCTTGAACGGCTTGATGATGGCGGTGACGAATTTCATAAGGCTCTCCCAGAGAGTTCCGGCGCGACGCTGCGGTCCGCAGCGTCCCTCAGAACGTCTTCTTCACGTACGCGACCACCGTGGAGTCCGCCGTGTCGAAGCCGGTGCGGTCGACCCAGAAGCTCGCCCCGGCGGCGTTCTTCTTGACGTCGGTGTCGGTGTAGTACACGCCGACCTGAAGGTCCTTGAGCACCCCGGACTGCACCGTGTACGCGGCGCCGATCTTCCAGTCGTTGTAGGACACCTTGGTCCCGAGCGCCTCGGTGCCGTCGTTCCTCACGTCCAGGATCCCGTAGTGCGCGTTCACCGAGAAGCCGGTGTTGGGAATCGCGTAGTCGGCGAAGAAGTCGAGGTACCAGCTGCCGTCGGTCTTGTCGGCGTTGGCGTTCGGGCGCGCGCCGAAGTAGTCCTTCAGGCTGTAGGAGTACTTGAGGCCGAGGAACTTCCACCCGAGGCCGGCGTAGATCTCCCACGAGTTGGCCTTGACGATGCCGGGATTGGCGTTGCCCGGGTAGTAGTAGTAGATCGTGCCGACGTCGAAGTAGAAGTCGGTGCTGCCGATGTTCCGCTTGAACCCGCCGTAGAAGTCCCACTCGAGGCTCGAGCGGTTGTACGCCCCGAAGTCCTGCAGCCAGCTGACGTTGGACGCCCAGGTCCCGAGATACAGGCCGCTCGAGTGCGCATAGTCGAACCCGCCCTGGACGGCGGGTTCCCCGCCCGTTTGCGCGGTGCCGCGGAAGATGTACTCGCTGAACAGGCCGACGTTGGCCGTGACCGTGTGCGGCGGGCTCTGCGCGAGCGCGGGCGCCGCTCCGAGCGAGAGCGTGCCGACGGCGGCGGATGCGAGGAGGAGCTTCTTCATGATTGCCTCTTGGCGAAGTTGCAGGAAAGTGACGCAGAGCGCCTTCAGCACGCGCCGTGCCAGAATTCTTGTGGCGCCGATTCAAGGAGTTGCATCAAGGCCACCGGACTCCGGCGGGCGGCGCGCACCGCGGCGGTGCGCACGTTTGGTGGCCCGCACCGTGCGCGTGCATCGCCCTCGCGGCGCCGAGAAGGCCGCCGGCGCCGTGCTAGACTCGATCGCGCTTCGGCCGCGAACCGCACACGCCATGCCATCGCCCAGCCTCATCGACGAGATCAACGCGCGCCTCGGCGAGCTCTTCGCCGCGAGCCCGGCCCAGGACATCGAGCGCAATGTGCGTGCGCTCCTCGCCTCCGGTCTCGAGCGGCTCGATCTCGCGACGCGCGAGGAGTTCGAGATCCAGGCCAAGGTGCTCGCGCGCACGCGCGAGAAGCTCGCCGCGCTCGAGGCGCGGGTCGCCGAGCTCGAGCAGCGCCTGGCCCCCGCCGGCGACGACGCCGACCCAGCCGGGCGCTGACGCGGCCGGTCGCCGCCGCCGCGGCCGCCCGGTCATCCCGGCGGACCCGATGTGCGTTCACTCCTCATCCCCGTTCACGCCGCCGCCGCCGTGGGCCTCGCCGTCGTCTACAGCCGCGCCCTCGCCGGGCTCGACGCACCGCCCGTCACCGTCGAGGTGCACCTCGCGAACGGCCTGCCGAGCTTCACGATCGTCGGGCTCGCCGACACCGAGGTGAAGGAGAGCCGCGAGCGCGTGCGCGCGGCGCTCGTCAACTGCCGCTTCGCGTTCCCGTCGCGCCGGATCACGGTCAGCCTCGCGCCGGCCGAACTCCCCAAGGAGAGCGGGCGCTTCGACCTGCCGATCGCGCTCGGAATCCTGGCCGCGTCCGGGCAGATCCCCGCCGTGCCGCTCGAACGCCACGAATTCGCCGGCGAGCTCTCGCTCGCGGGCGGGCTGCGCCCGGTGCGCGGCGCGCTCGCGATGGCGCTGCGTGCAGCCCGCGACGGCCGCGCGTTCGTGCTGCCGGAGGCGAGCGCCCGGGAGGCGGCGCTCGTCGACGGCGCCGTGGTCCATCCGGCGGCGTCCCTGCTCGCGGTCTGCGCCCACGTCGCCGGCGAGTCGCCGCTCGCGCGTCAGCCGCCGACCGCGGTCGACGCGGCGCCGCGGTACCTCGATCTCGCCGACGTGAAGGGTCAGGCACACGCCAAGCGCGCCCTGGAGC
>JAHDYJ010000204.1 GCA_023383795.1 Burkholderiales bacterium
TCGAGCGCATCGTCGCGGCGCTCGTGCGTGCCGGCACGCCGACGGCGCCGCTCGTGGCGGCGCTGCGCGAGGCCGCCGGCCTCTCGCGCAACGAGGCCTATGCGCTGGTGCAGCGGCTCAAGCCCGAGGCCATGTGAGTCCCGCCGGCGGCGTATTCGGGGTTGTGATCCCGGCCGCTATTCCCTAGGCTGCAGCGAATCCAAGCCATGGAACCCGCTGGAGTTTCGCGGGTTTCAATCGTAGCGCCCTGGGGTGCGGAGGGTTGTGCCGCACGGGTCCCCGGGCAGCTGTCGGAGCGCGGCGTGCGGCAATCGCGGTCGAGCCCCGCTCGGCGCCAGGGAGGCTCGGTGTCTCGTATCATCGTCGTATCCAATCGCATCGGCCCGATCGAGGAGGGAAAAGCCGCGCCCGGCGGGCTCGCCGTCGGGGTCTACGAGATCCTGCGCGCCACCGGCGGCGTCTGGTTCGGCTGGTCGGGCGAGACCGTGGACCAGACCCCGCAGGCGCCGAGCCTGCAGACCCAGGGCAACATCGCCTTCGCCACCGTCGGCCTCGGGCGCAAGGATTATGCCGAGTACTATGCGGGCTTCTCCAACGCGACGCTGTGGCCGCTGCTGCACTACCGCACCGGCCTGATCGAGTTCAGCCGCGATTCGCTCGCGGGCTATCTGCGCGTCAACGAGCAGTTCGCGGCGCATCTCGCGCGCCTGATCGAGCCCGGCGACATCGTCTGGGTGCACGACTATCACCTGATCCCGCTCGGCGCCGCGCTGCGCCGCCGCGGCGTCACCCAGCGCATCGGCTTCTTCCTGCACACGCCGCTGCCGCCGCGCGCCGTGATGCGCACCTTGCCGGACCATCGCCAGATCTTCGGCACGCTGTCGGCCTACGACGTGGTCGGCTTCCAGACCGCCGACGACGCGGACCACTTCTCGGACTACATGGTACGCGAGCTCGGCGCCTCCAGGCAGGGCGCGAGGCTCGCGCTCGACTCGCGCCTGTTCAAGGCCGGCGTGTTCCCGATCGGGATCGATCCGGACGATTTCGCGCGCACCGCCGCGGTGGCGGTGGGCCAGTCGGCGACCCGCCGTCTCATCCGCAGCCTCGGCGAGCGCCCCCTGGTCATCGGCGTCGACCGGCTCGACTACAGCAAGGGCCTGCCGTTCCGCTTCCGCGCCATCGAGAACCTGCTCGGCCAGCATCCCGAATGGCGCAACCGCTGCACCTTCCTCCAGGTCGCGACGCTGAGCCGCACCGACGTGAAGCAGTATCGCGAGCTGCGCGCCGAGCTCGACGCGGCCGCCGGGCACATCAACGGCCGCTATGCGGACTACGACTGGACTCCGATCCGCTACGTCAACCGCAGCTTCAACCGCAATACGCTGGCGGGCTTCTTCCGCCACGCCCGCGTCGGCCTGGTGACGCCGTTGCGCGACGGCATGAACCTGGTCGCGAAGGAGTATGTGGCGGCGCAGCGCCCCGAGGATCCGGGCGTGCTGGTGCTCTCCCAGTTCGCCGGCGCCGCCAACGAGCTCGGGTCCGCGCTGCTGGTCAATCCCTTCGACGTCGGCGGCGTCGCCCAGGCGATCATCCGCGCCCTCGAGATGCCGCTGCCGGAGCGCACCGACCGCTGGCGCGCCATGATGGAGACGCTGCGCCGCAACACGGTGCGCGACTGGGCCCGTCGCTTCGTCGAATCGCTCACCGCCAACCGCGCCGACATGCGCCCCGCCGTCCTCTCGGGCGCGTGAGCCCCGATGAACCGAAGGGCGGGTCAGGCGCGCGACGCCGTGACCCGCCGCCGGGTTCGCCCCAGGGCGAATCGACGGGCTACGCGCTGCGCGCCAACCCGGCCTACCATTCTCACTTCAGCGACTTCAGCTGCCGGGTCAGCTCCAGCGAGTAGGTGTAGCGGCCTTCCGGATGGGTCACGACGGTGGTCTCGAAGTGGCCGCTCCTGGCGCCCCAGTAGCGGCGCACCATGGTGAGCGCGGCGGTGCCGGGCCGCACCTTGAGGACGCGGGCGAGCTTCGCCGAGATGCGCGTCGCGAACACCTCGAGCTGCGCGCGCTCCACGGTCTCGCCGAACATCTTCTCGACCTGCTGGTGCACCGAGGTGTGCGGATGGTTCTTCTGGCGGATCACCGCGGCGTATTTCGGCAGCACGTAGATCTCGGTCCAGGCGAGCGGCTCCGGATGCCGGTCCGAGCGGCGCACCGAGAGGATGCGGAACCAGCGCGTTCCCGGCTCGCACTTGATCAGCGCGGCGAGCCGCTTGTCCGCCACGATCTCGCCGGCCGAGACGGTCTCGCGATAGGTGCCGGCCGGATAGCGCATCCACTGGGCGAGCGAGCCGACCGTGTGGGTGAACACCGTCGGCTGGGTCGCGGCCGTGACCACCGAGCCCGCGCCCGCGCGCCGGCTGATCAGGCCCTGCTCGGTGATCACGCGCAGCGCCTCGCGCATGGTGTGGCGGCTGGCGCGGAAGGTCTTGCACAGCTTCAGCTCCGGCGGCAGCAGGCTGCCGACCGGATAGCGCCCCTCGCCGATGTCGGCCTGCAGCTTGGCCGCGATCGCCCGGTAGCGGGGAAGCCTCGTCGCCTTGCGCCGCATCATGGCACCGCAGCGCTCGCCTGGCGCAGCGGCCCTGCCGGTGCGTCGTGCGCAGAGACCGCGACCGAGCCGCCCGTCGCGAGCGACGCGATCACGGCCTCGAACGCCGCGACGGTCGCGAGCATCGCAGGCGGCGTGACCGGGAACGGCCGGCGGCCCTCGATCGCGTCGGCGAAGGCCTCGGCGAGGAGGAAGAGCGAATCCGCGGGCGCGAAGGTCCGCGTGTGCGGCGCCTCGCCGATGCGCGCGAGCGTGAGCGTCGTCTCGCCGGTGGCCGCCGCGCGGCCCCGGGTGCCGAAGACGTGCATGTGCCAGACCATCGGCGCGGCGCGAACCGTCGCCATGGTGCCGGTCGCCCCGCTCGCGAACTCGACCAGCACGGCGACCGCGTCGCGCGGATCCGGCGGCGGCTTGGCGCCGAACAGCTTCGCGTGCACCGCGCGCGCCGGCCCCGCGAGGTCGATCATCGAGTCGAGCACGTGCAGCCCCGCGCCGGTCATGCCGGCGCCCGGCGTCTCGGCCGGGTCGTCGCGCCAGCCGCCGGCGACGCGCGTCGAGTGCTCGTTGCTGAAGTGTCCCTCCACATGCATGACCTCGCCGATCTCGCCCGCCGCGACCAGGCGCGCGAGCTCCAGCATGGCGGGAAAGAACCGCTTGTTCTGTCCGACCGCGAGCGGGACGCTGGCGGCCTCGCAGGCCGCGACCGCCCGCGCGGCCAGCGCATGCGTGAGCGCGAGCGGCTTCTCGCACCACACCGGCTTGCCGGCCCGCGCCACCGCGATCACCTGGTCCACGTGCAGCGAATGCGGCGTCGCCAGCACCACGGCCCGCACGGCCGGGTCCGCGACCGCTTCGGCGAATTCGCTCGAAAGCGCGAAGCCGTGCCGCGTCGCGAGCGCGCGCGCGAGCTCCGGCTCCTTGGTCACGCCGCGGACGAATCGCAGACGGCTCTTGCCCTGCACCGCATTGACGATCGACTGCCCCCACCGCCCGAGGCCCACAATGGCCGCATCGATCATCGAATCGCTCGCTCCACCTCTTGCGTACCCTGCCAGCTGCGGGGCATGCGTCCTACCTCGTCGTCTTGCGCATGAAATCGAAATCGCAGCCCTCGTCGGCCTGCAGCACGGTCTCGCGGAACAG
>JAHDYJ010000038.1 GCA_023383795.1 Burkholderiales bacterium
CGAACAGGAGGGAACCCACCCGGGTTCCCTCCCGTAACCCTCCTTCCGCGGGGGACGGAACGCACGGCGCGTTGATCGATCGATCAGCGGCGGCCGGAGCAGTAGTCCACGCGGCGGAGCGGAACGAACAGGAGGGAACCCACCCGGGTTCCCTCCCGTAACCCTCCTTCCGCGGGGGAACGGAATGCACGGCGCGTTGATCGATCGATCAGCGGCGGCCGGAGCAGTAGTCCACGCCGCGTGCGGCCGCCCGCGCGAATTCACAATTCTTCACAACTCCGTCAGCTTTTGCGGTCTAAGCTTCAAATCATTCCACCGTCATTTGCGTTGGCGCAACTACAGGCACGAGACGTGCATTAGGATGGGCACGATGGCTGACGACGCATGCCCCTTCGAATGGGCCGAGTACAACCTCCCGGACGAGCTGATCGCCCGGGCGCCGGTGAGCTCGCCCTTCGCGCGGCGTGCAGCGCTCGCCCGCCGGGCGCGCGAGGCCGCCGGTGACGCCGCCCCGCGGCCGGCACTGGGCGGACTGCGCCTGCTCCTGCCGCCCGACTTCGGGCTGACCGGCCTGCCGAAACCCTGACGCGGCCCGTCCGGTTGTCGTCGCGCGACGACGGCCGCGGGCGTCGATCCGGAAGCCCGGTCGGCGGCCCAGGCTAGAATCGGGCCGATGGATTTCCTCCTGCTGGCGAAGGCGCTCGCCCTGGGCGTCGTCGAGGGACTCACCGAGTTCCTGCCGATCTCCTCCACCGGCCACCTGATCCTCGCGAGCGACCTGCTCGGGTTCAACGACGAGAAGAGCAAGATCTTCAATATCGTCATCCAGACCGGGGCGATGCTCGCGATCGTCTGGGAGTACCGCGCGAGGTTCGGGCGCGTGCTCGCCTCGCTCGGATCGGAGCCGGCGGCGCGCCGCTTCGTCGGCAACATCGCCATCGCGTTCGTGCCGGCCGCCCTCCTCGGGCTCGCGTTCGGCAGCCACATCAAGGCGGTGCTCTTCAAGCCGGTGCCGGTCGCCATGGCGTTCATCGTCGGCGCCTTCGTGATCCTGTGGGCCGAGCGGCGCGAGCACCGGGTGACGGTCGAGTCGGTCGACGACATGCGGTGGCCCGACGCGCTCAAGGTGGGCTTCGCCCAGGCCTTCGCGCTGATCCCCGGCACCTCGCGCTCGGGCGCGACGATCATCGGCGGGCTGCTGTTCGGGCTGTCGCGGCGCGCGGCGACCGAGTTCTCGTTCTTCCTCGCGGTGCCCACGCTCGTCGCGGCCGGGGCCTACGACCTCTACGACAACCGGGCGCTGTTCGACGTGCACGACGTCGGCATGTTCGCGGTCGGCATGACGGCCGCGTTCGTGTCGGCGTTCCTGTGCGTGCGCTGGCTGCTGCGCTACATCGCCTCGCACGACTTCAGCGTCTTCGCCTGGTACCGGATCGTGTTCGGCGTGATCGTGCTCGTCACCGCCTACACGGGCATCGTCGACTGGACGGTGTCCGGCTGAGCGGGGATCCGCCGGCCGAGACGCGGCCGCAAGGCGAGCGTGCGTCAGGCCCGCGGAAGCGGGATCCGGCACACACAGCGTCGCCGAGCGCTCAGCGCAGGCTGTGCGCGTCCTCGTCGAGCCGGTCTTTCGCCGCCGGGGGCGGCGCGCCGGCATCCGGCGCCCACTGCGCATCGGGGTCCGCGTCCGCCTCGATCACGAGGTAGGCGCCGTCTTTCTCGGCGCCCGAGCCGAAAGCGGCCCGAGCCGCGTGGCCCAGTCGCCGGCCGGCGCGGCGCCGAGCGCGGCCGCGAGCTGCGCGCCGCGGTGCGCGGCGCAGCCTTGATCGAGGTCAGAAGCCGCCGCGCCGGGCGCGCGAGAATCGTCGCATGAGCGCGATCGTCGCACTCGTGCGGCTCGTGCCCCTGCTGGCGCTGCTGGCGGCGCCACCGGCGCGTGCGGCGCTGGTCGACGTGTACTTCTTCTGGGGCATCGGCTGCCCGCACTGCGAGCGTGCGGTCCCATTCCTGCAGGAGCTCGCGGCGGAACGGTCCGACCTGCGCGTGCACTACCTCGAGGTGACCCGGCAGACCGCGAACCGGACGCTGTTCCTGGAGGTTGCGTCCCGGATGACGCCCGACGATCAGCGCTTCGGGGTCCCTTACACTGTCGTCGGCGAGCGGGTGTTCGTCGGCTACGACGACGCAGCTTCGCTCGGCGCGCGGATCCGGGCGGCGATCGACGAGTGTCGGCTGGCAGGCTGCGTGGATCGGGTGCGGCCGCTGTTCGGCCCCGGCGTTCGGCCGGAACCGCCGCGCTTCGCGCCCGCGCCGCCGGCGGCGGCGCCGGCTGGCGCCATCCCCGCCGTCGCCGGCAGCGTGCGCCTGCCGCTCCTCGGCGAGGTCGGGCTGCGCGAGCTCTCGCTGCCGGCGCTCACGGTCGTGCTCGCGGCCGCGGACGGCTTCAATCCGTGCGCGATGTGGGTGCTCGTCTTCCTGATCGGACTCGTCGCCGGCATGCGCGACCGGCGGCGCATGTGGCTGCTCGGCGGCGTCTTCCTGCTCGCCTCGGCCGCCGTCTACTACCTCTTCATGGCGGCCTGGCTGAACGTGCTGCTTCTCGTCGGCATGATCGTGTGGATCCGCATCGGCATCGGGCTGCTCGCGCTCGCCGGCGGCGGCTACTACCTGCGCGAGTTCTTCGTGAACCCGGAGGGCGTCTGCAAGGTCACCGCCGGCGAAGGGCGCCGGCGCACGCTCGATCGCCTGCGCGAGCTCGCGCGCATGGATGCGCTGTGGATCGCGCTGGGGGGCATCGTCGTGCTCGCCCTCGCCGTGAACCTGGTCGAGCTCTTCTGCTCGGCGGGCATCCCGGCCGTCTACACCCAGGTGCTGGCGCTCTCCCCGCTGGCGACGTGGCAGTACCACGCCTATCTCGCCCTCTACGTCGTCGTGTTCATGCTCGACGACCTCGTCGTGTTCTTCGTGGCGCTGAAGACGCTCGAGGTCACCGGGCTCACCGCGCGCTACTCGCGCTGGTCGCACCTCGTCGGCGGCGTCGTCCTCGTCGGCATCGGCGCGGCGCTCATCGCGCGGCCGGAATGGCTGATGTGGGGCTGACGGCGCCGCGTGGCGATCGTGCGGCGGTTCGCTATTCGGGCACCAGCCAGCGCACCGCGCCCGCGCCGTGGCCGTTCCGCCCGAGCGCGGCGCGCAGCCAGTCGAGGAGCGGCCCGGCTTCCTCGTCCAGCCGCCACGGCGGATTGACCACGAGCATGCCGCAGCCGTGCATCCAGCCGGCCGGCAGCGCGCCCGCGCCCCGCTCGGGCGCCACCTCGAGCGCGAGCTGCAGGATCCTGCGGATGCCGGTCTCCGCGACCTCGCGCTCGAAGCGCCGCACGGCCGGCGGCTCCACGATCGGGTACCACACCGCGTACGTGCCGGTCGCCCAGCGCCGGTGTGCGCCGGCGAGCGCGGCGGCGATTCTGGCGAATTCCCCGGCGCGATCGAAGGCCGAATCGATCAGCACCAGGCCACGGTGCTCCGGCGGCGGCAGGAACGCTCCGAGCGCCTCGTAGCCGTCCATTCTGCGCACCTGGACCTGGCGGTCGCCCGCGAAGCGCTCGGCGAGCTCGGCGAAGTCGGACCGGTTGAGCTCGGTGAGCACCATCCGGTCGCCGGGCCGCAGCATGCGCCGCGCGATGCACGGAGAGCCGGGGTAGCGGCGCAGCACGCCGTCCGGATTCTCGGCGCGCACCAGCGCGAGGTACTCGGCGAGCGCGGCCGGCGCGTCGGCGCGCTGCCAGACGCGGGCGATGCCGTGCTCGAACTCGCGCGCTTTCTGCGCCCACGCGTGCTCGAGATCGTACCGGCCGGTCCCGGCGTGGGTGTCGAGATAGCAGAAGGGCTTCTCCTTCCGCGCGAGCGCCGCCAGCAGCCGCACGAGCAGCGCGTGCTTGAACACGTCGGCGAAGTTGCCGGCGTGGAAGAGATGGCGGTAGGAAAGCATGGTGATGGGAAATGGGTGATGGGTGATGGGTGGAACCGCCCGGTGCCTGCGTCGAGACGAACTGCGTCCCATACCGCGCGCGGTCGAGCGCCAGCCGCTCGGGTGCGCGCTCATCGCCCTTCACTCATCACCCGTCACCCGTCAGAGCTTGTCGTACTTCGTCGATCTCCCGCGCGCCTTCTCGACCGGATACTTCGCCGCGTTCAGCGCGAGCTTCCTCTCGGCCGCGCGCACCGGGTCGATGCCGAGGCGGTCGGCGAGGCGCACGAGGAAGAGGAGCACGTCGGCGATCTCGAGCTCGACTTCGTCGCGCACCGGAGGCGGCAGCCGCTCGCTCGCCGCGAAGTCCAGCCATTGGAAATGCTCGGTGAGCTCGCCGGCCTCGGCCACCAGCGCCATCACCAGGTTCTTCGGGTTGTGGAACTGCTCCCAGTCGCGCTCGGCGGCGAATGCCGCGAGCTGCCGGCGCAGCCCGTCCAGGCTGTCCTTGTCGGCCACGTTCGATCTCCCTCAATAGGCGGCCACTGCGCCGTCGCTCGGCGGATCCGCGCCGCCGGTAATCGGACAAGGCGGCTCCGCACCCCTGTACGCCCCCGGAAAGTCGGCGGGGCGGACCCGGCGCTCAGTACGCGGCCACACCGCCATCGCTCCGCGGGTCCGTCCCACCCTCGAGAATCCCGTTCGCGTGCCGCACGATTGCGCCGGCGTGGCCGACGACCTCGTCGAACTCGCCGACCACCTCCACCTCGTGCCCGCGCGCGCGCAGCGCGTCGATCACCGCCGCCGGGAAGCGCGCCTCGAGCTTCAGCGTGTCGCTCGTCTGGCCCCACGTGCGGCCGAGCAGCCAGCGCGGCGCGCTGATCGCCGCCTGCGGCCCCCAGCCGAACACGATCGCGCGCGTGAAGACCGCGCTCTGCGTCTGCGGCTGCCCGTCGCCGCCCATGTTGCCGTAGACCATCGTGCGCCCGTCGGCGAGCAGCGCGAGCGCCGGGTTCAGGGTGTGGAAAGGCTTGCGCCCCGGTGCGAGCGCGTTCAGGGCGCGCGCGTCGAGCGAGAAGCTGCAGCCGCGGTTCTGCCAGTTGATGCCGGTCTTCTCAAGAACGACGCCGCTGCCGAACTCGTGGTACAGGCTCTGGATGAAGCTCACCGCGCGCCCCTCGCCGTCGATCACGCCCATCCACACCGTGTCGGCGGGGCCGCGGCCCGCGCCCCACGGCGCCGCCCGATCCCGGTCGATCGCCGCCGCGAGCGCGCGCACCCGCTCCGGCGCGAGGAGCGACTGCGCATCCACGCTCATGTAGGCCGGGTCGGTGACGTGGCGGTCGCGCACGCCGAAGGCCTGCTTGACCGCCTCGACGCACAGATGCACGTAATCCGCGCCGGCCGGGTCGACCTCGGCGACGCCGAGCGCGTCGAGGATGCCGAGGATCAGCAGCGACACCACGCCCTGGGTCGGCGGCGGCATGTTGTGCAGCGTGCCGAGCGAGTGCAAGAGCGCGAGCGGGGTGCGCCACTCCGCGCGGTGCCGCTCGAGATCGACGAGCCCGACGGGGCTGCCGGCGGCGGCCAGGTCGGCGGCGATGGCGCGCGCGAGCTCGCCGCGGTAGAAATCGTCCAGGCCGCGCGCCGCGAGGTGGCGGAACGTCGCCGCGAGACGCGGCTGGCGGAACACCGTGCCGACCGCCGGCACGTCGCCGCCGGGCAGGAACGTCTGCGCGAAGCCGGGCTGCGGTGCGAGCTCGCCGCGCTTCGCTGCGGTGATCGCCGCCTGGCTGCGCGTGACCGGGACGCCCCGCTCGGCGTACTCGATCGCATCGCCGAGCAGCCGCGCGAGCGGCAGTCGCCCGCCGAGCTCGCGGCCGTAGGCGAACGCGAGGTCCCAGCCGGAGACGGTCCCGGCGACGGTGTTCGCGGCGACGCCGCCGCGGAACGGAATCGACTGCGCGATGCGGCGGTCCGCGTACCACTCGCGGGTGGCTGCGGCCGCGGCGGCGCCGCATGCGTCGATCGCGCGCACCGGCTGTCCGGGCACGTGGATCAGCCAGAAGGCGTCGCCGCCGATCGAGTTCATGTGCGGATAGGCGACCGGGATGGTCGCCGCGGCCGCGATCATCGCCTCGACCGCGTTGCCGCCTTCGCGCAGCACGGCGAGCGCGGATTGCGCTGCGGCCGCATGCGGCGCGACCGCCATGCCGCGCATGGCGCGGGCCGAGTTGATCATCAGTTTCGCCTTCTGCCGTGGGCCGAGCCCGCGATTCTAAGGCCCGCGGCGCGAAACGAGCGGGACGCGGAGCGCTCAGCCCTGCGTCCAGGGCAGGCCGGCCACGCGCCACCCGTTCAGCGTGTTGCGGTGGCCGCTCGCGTCCTTGTCGCCCTCGAATCCCTCGAGGATGTTGTAGGACTCGGCATAGCCGAG
The DNA here is from genome assembly GCA_023383795.1 of Burkholderiales bacterium. Taxonomy (GTDB): domain Bacteria; phylum Pseudomonadota; class Gammaproteobacteria; order Burkholderiales; family SG8-39; genus JAABRB01. The sequence goes on from JAHDYJ010000038.1 coordinate 6,405, forward strand.
TTGCGCCGCGACCGCTGCGGCGTGGTGCGAGCGGTTCCCGCTGCGGCAGAGGAACAGAACCGCGCCGGCCCTCTTGTCCACGGCGAGCTCGAGCTCCTCGGGAAACCGCGCGTTGCGCACGCCGCCCGGATAAGCGTTCCACTCGATGTGCACCGCGCCGGGCACTCGTCCTACCCAGTCCAGCTCGGCGCGGGTGCGGACGTCGACGAGCTGCGCCCCTGAAATGCCCCGCCACACGGCGAACGCCTCGCGCGGCGTCAATGCACCACGATAGGGCAGTCCGAACTCGGCCGCACGCTGCCGTGCATGCGCGAGGGCCGACTCAATCGATGTGGAGGGCTCTTCGGCCACGAGTGGAGCGCCGTATCGCGTTGTAGTTTATTGATAGGAAAAGTAATTGTACGGAGTGGACCGACCGTGCCCCGGTCTGCACCACTTTCGTGCACAATGATGTCGAGCGCACCATCCCAGTGCGCGACGGGCCGAGCCACTCAGATGAAGTCTCTTACGTAACAAGCACATAGACTCGATTGCCAGCGTGGCACGCTTCTCGCAAACGGGCGCCACGTCTGTTTGGACCCGGGAATCGTCCCGCTCATTCGCATAGGAGAACAAGCATGTCAATGAAGCCCGCCGACGTACTGAAGATGATCAAGGACCGGGAGGTCAAGTTCGTCGACTTGCGCTTCACCGACACGCGCGGCAAGGAGCAGCACGTGTCGGTGCCGGCGAGCCATTTCAACGACGACAAGTTCGAGCAGGGTCATGCGTTCGACGGCTCGTCGATCGCGGGCTGGAAGGGCATCGAGGCGTCCGACATGCTCCTGATGCCCGATCCCGACAGCGCGCGCCTCGATCCGTTCACCGACGAGACGGTGCTCAACGTCACCTGCGACGTGATCGAGCCGTCCGACATGAAGGGCTACGACCGCGACCCGCGCTCGATCGCGAAGCGCGCCGAGGCGTTTCTCAAGTCGACCGGACTCGGCGACACGGCCTACTTCGGCCCCGAGCCCGAGTTCTTCATCTTCGACTCGGTGACGTGGCACGTCGACATGTCCGGCTGCCACGTGAAGATCCGCTCCGAGGAGGCGCCGTGGTCCTCGGGCGAGGAGACCGAAGGCGGCAACCTCGCGCACCGGGCGCCGGTGAAGGGCGGATACTTCCCGGTGCCGCCGGTCGACACGCTGCAGGACATCCGCAACGCGATCTGCCTCGCGCTCGAGCAGCAAGGCGTCGAGGTCGAGGTGCATCACCACGAGGTCGCCGCGCCGGGGCAGGGCGAGATCGGCACGCGCTTCAACACGCTGGTCAAGCGCGCCGACTGGATGCAGATCCTGAAGTACACCGTGTGGATGACCGCGGCGTCCTACGGCAAGACCGCGACCTTCATGCCGAAGCCGGTGGTGGGCGACAACGGTTCGGGCATGCACGTGCACCAGTCGGTGTGGAAGGACGGCAAGAACCTCTTCGCCGGCAACGGCTACTCGGGGCTCTCCGACTTCGCGCTGCACTACATCGGCGGCATCATCAAGCACGCGAAGGCGCTGAACGCGATCACCAACCCGGGCACCAACTCGTACAAGCGCCTGGTGCCGGGCTTCGAGGCGCCGATCAACCTCGCGTACTCGGGCCGCAACCGCTCGGCCGCCTGCCGCATTCCGTACGTCGCGAGCCCGAACGGCCGGCGCGTGGAGGTTCGCTTCCCGGACCCGACCGCGAATCCGTATCTCGCCTTCGCCGCGATGCTGATGGCCGGGATCGACGGGGTGCAGAACAAGATCAAGCCGGGCGATCCGATGGACAAGAACCTCTACGACCTTCCGCCGGAAGAGGCCGCCAAGGTCCCGCACGTGTGCCACTCGCTCGACCAGGCGCTCGCCGAGCTCGATCAGGACCGCGAGTTCCTCCTGCGCGGCGGCGTGTTCTCGAACGACATGATCGACGCATACATCGCGCTCAAGGAAGAGGAGGTCACGCGGTTCCGCATGACGACCCATCCGCTCGAGTTCGAGATGTACTACAGCTCGTGAGCCTGCGGGCGCCGACCTGCGGGGCTGCTGGCCGGAGAGGACGGGCGGATTTCATGCCCGTCCTTTTCGTTGATGCGGTGCGCAATACGGCCGCAACATCGCGCGAACGGGGGCCGCGGGCGTCCGCGCGAGCGTGAACAAAGCCCCGCGCGAGAGACGCAAGTGTTTTGTAATCAGAATGCTTTTGCCATAGACTTGCTCCTCTCCCGCAGCAGAGGTGCCGGTCATGGCCCGCTTCCCCGCTTATGCTCTTGCGAGCGTCGCGCTCGTCGCGACGTCCCACGCGTTCGCGCAGAGCACGGTCTGGCGGTGCCTGGACGACGGCCGCGCGCACTACACGAACATCAAGAAGGAGACCGAGGGCAAGAGCTGCACGGTGGTGAGCCGCGAGGTCTCCGTGGTCTCGGCGCTGCCGCCGGCGCCCGCGGTCGCGCCGGTGTCGACGCGGCCGGCCGACTTCCCGCGGGTCGACCCCGCGACGCAGCGCGCGCGCGACGACACGCGGCGACGCATCCTCGAGGAGGAACTCTCCGTCGAGGAGAAGAGCCTCGCCGCGGCGCGCGCGAAGCTCGCCGAGCAGGAGAGCATGCGCGGCGGCGACGAGCGCAACTACCAGAAGGTGCTCGACCGGCTGCACCCGTTCCAGGAAGACGTGGAGCGGCACGAGCGCAACGTCTCCGCCATCCGGAAGGAAATCGCCGGCCTGAGATAGCCGGCCGCGGCCCCCGCGCGGGCCGCCGCGTCCATCCGGTCTCCCCGCTGCCATCAGGGCGCGCCGCGCGCGGCGCGCGCGGACGCGCGTGAACGCGCTCGCGTTCGCCGGCCTCGACCTCGTCGCCACCGCGGTGGTGCTGCTCGACCGCGACTTGCGCATCGTCTACGCGAACCCGGCCGCGGAGAGCCTGCTCGAGCAGAGCGCGCGCGCCCTGCGCGGGCAATCGTTCCTCGGCCTGTTCGAGAACGTCGCGCCGCTCGGCGAGCGGCTCGAGCAGGCGATCGCCGAGCAGCGCGGGTTGTGGAACCAGGCGGTCGACCTCGAGCGGCCCGACCGCGAGGCGCTGCACGTGAACCTGCTCGCGAGCCCGCTCGAATCGCCGGAGGCGGCGCTCGCGCTCGAGATCCGGTCGATCGACCAGCGGCTGCGCCTCGAGCGCGAGGAGCGCGAGCTCGCGCAGGCGTTCGCGAACCGCGAGCTGATCCGCAACCTCGCGCACGAGATCAAGAACCCGCTCGGCGGCCTGCGCGGCTCGGCGCAGCTGCTCGAGCGCGAGCTCGACCGGCCGGCGCTCACCGAGTACACGCAGGTGATCATCAAGGAGGCCGACCGGCTGCAGCTTCTGGTCGACCGCCTGCTCACCCCGCACCGGCCGACGACGCGCGGACCGGTCAACATCCACGAGGTGAGCGAGCGGGTGCGCAGCCTGGTGCTCGCCGAGTTTCCGGAGCTGCGCGTGAAGCGCGACTACGACGCGAGCCTGCCGGAGATCGCCGGTGATCGCGAGCAGCTGATCCAGGCGGTGCTGAACATCGCGCGCAACGCCGCGCAGTCGGTCAAGGGCCGCGGCGAGATCGTCATGCGCACGCGCGTCGCGCGGTTCGTCACGATCGCCAAGACGTTCTGCCGCTCGGCGGTCGAGCTCGCCGTGATCGACGACGGGCCAGGGATCCCGCAGGAGCTGCGCGAGCGCATGTTCTATCCGCTCGTGTCCGGGCGCGAAGGCGGCACCGGGCTCGGGCTCACGCTCGCGCAGACCTACGTGCAGCACCACCGCGGCTCCATCGAGTGCGACAGTCAACCCGGCCGCACGGTGTTTCGCATCGTGCTGCCGCTTGCAGCAAACGGGACGAAGCCATGAAACCTGTCTGGGTAGTCGACGACGACCGCTCGATCCGCTGGGTGTTCGAGAAGGCGCTCTCGCGCGAGGGGATTCCGTTCAAGACCTTCGGCCTCGCCGAGGACGCGATGCACGCGCTCGATCACGATTCGCCGCAGGTGCTGGTCTCTGACATCCGCATGCCGGGCGCCTCCGGGCTCGAGCTGCTGCAGAACGTCAAGGACCGCTATCCGCAGCTGCCGGTGATCGTGATGACCGCCTATTCGGATCTCGAGTCGGCGGTCGCCGCGTTCCAGGGCGGCGCGTTCGAGTACCTGCCGAAGCCGTTCGACGTCGACCAGGCGGTCGACCTCATCCGCCGCGCGCTCGACGAGAGCCTGCGCGAGGAGGAGGGCCAGGAGGCGCCGGCCGCCTCGCCGGAGATCCTCGGGCACGCGCAGTCGATGCAGGAGGTGTTCCGCGCGATCGGACGGCTCGCGAACTCGAGCGCCACCGTGCTGATCACCGGCGAGTCCGGCACCGGCAAGGAGCTCGTCGCGCGCGCGCTGCACCGCCACAGCCCGCGCGCGGCGAAGCCGTTCATCGCCATCAACACGGCGGCGATGCCGAAGGACCTGCTGGAGAGCGAGCTCTTCGGCCATGAGCGCGGGGCGTTCACCGGCGCGCAGGCGATGCGGCGCGGTCGCTTCGAGCAGGCCGAGGGCGGCACGCTGTTCCTCGACGAGATCGGCGACATGCCCGCCGACCTGCAGACGCGGCTGCTGCGGGTGCTGTCCGACGGCCAGTTCTACCGCGTGGGCGGGCACCAGCCGCTGCGCGCGAACGTGCGCGTGATCGCGGCGACCCACCAGGACCTCGAGGCGCGCGTGCGCGAGGGCCTCTTCCGCGACGACCTGTACCATCGCCTGAACGTGATCCGCCTGCGCCTGCCGAGCCTGCGCGAGCGGCGCGAGGACATCCCGGTGCTCGCGCGTCATTTCCTCGCCAAGAGCGCGCGCGAGCTCGGCGTGGACCCCAAGCGCATGTCGGACGCGGCGATGAGCTTCCTCGCGGCGCACGACTGGCCCGGCAACGTGCGCCAGCTCGAGAACGTGTGTCACTGGCTCACCGTGATGGCGCCGGCGCAGACGATCGAGATCGCCGACCTCCCGCCCGAGCTGCGCGCCGACACCGGCGGTCCCGCCGCGGCCGACTGGACCGCCGTGCTCCAGCGCGAGGTCGACAAGGCGCTCCTGCGCGGCGAGTCGAACCTGATGGACGCGCTTTCGCGCCGCTTCGAGCGGGTGCTGATCGCGCAGGCGCTCGCGCACACCGGCGGGCGCCGCATCGAGGCGGCGACGCTGCTCGGCATCGGCCGCAACACCATCACGCGCAAGATCGCCGAGCTCGGGATCGAGAGCGGCGGCGAGACCGTCGAGCCGGAGATCTGAGCCGGTTTCGGCCGGCCCCGCCCCGTTTCCGGAATGCGGAACGCAATGCGGCGCAGCGCGTACGCCGCATTCCGGAATCCGGCATCGGGACCCAGGACGCGAGAAATCTCCTTATCGGGTTGTGAGTTTGTGCGGTGCAAAGTAACATCGCAGGTTCTTCCCACCCGACGCGCGAGCATTCCGTAATGAGCCAGAGCCTTCCCAAAGGCGTGACGATTCACGCCACCGTCACCCCCGAGCACGCACCGATCCTCACCACCGACGCGGTCGCATTCGTGGCCAAGCTGCATCGCACGTTCGAGCCGCGCCGCCAGGAGCTGCTCGCGGCGCGCGCCGCGCGGCAGAAGACGTTCGACGCCGGCGCGCTGCCCGATTTCCTGCCCGAGACGCGGAAGATCCGCGAGTCGGAGTGGAAGATCGCCGACCAGCCGAAGGACATGCTCGACCGGCGCGTCGAGATCACCGGTCCGACCGACCGCAAGATGGTGATCAACGCGCTGAACAGCGGCGCCTCGACCTTCATGGCGGACTTCGAGGACGCGAACTGCCCGACCTGGGCCAACATGATCGAGGGCCAGGCGAACCTGCGCGACGCGGTGCGCCGCACGATCACCTTCGAGCAGGGCGGCAAGAAATACGCGCTCAACGAAAAGACCGCGGTCCTGATCCCGCGGCCGCGCGGCTGGCACCTCGACGAGAAGCACGTCCACGTCGACGGCAAGCCGGTGTCGGGCGGCATCTTCGACTTCGCGCTTTACTTCTTCCACAACGCCAAGGAGCTGCTCGCCCGCGGCACCGGCCCGTACTTCTACCTGCCGAAGCTGGAGAGCCACCTCGAGGCGCGGCTCTGGAACGACATCTTCAGGATGGCGCAGGAGGAGCTCGGCGTGAAGCAGGGCTCGATCAAGGCCACGGTGCTGATCGAGACCGTGCTCGCCGCGTTCGAGATGGACGAGATCCTGTGGGAGCTGAAGGAGCACTCCGCGGGGCTCAACATCGGCCGCTGGGACTACATCTTCTCGTGCATCAAGAAGTTCCGCGTCAACGCGGACTTCTGCCTCGCCGACCGCGCGCAGGTCACGATGACCGCGCCGTTCCTGCGCGCCTATGCGCTCTCGCTGGTGAAGACCTGCCACCGCCGCAACGCGCCGGCGATGGGCGGCATGGCGGCGCAGATCCCGATCAAGAACGACCCGGTCGCGAACGAGGCGGCGCTCGAGAAGGTGCGGCAGGACAAGCTGCGCGAGGTGACCGACGGCTGTGACGGCACCTGGGTCGCGCACCCGGGCCTCGTCCCGATCGCGAAGGAGGTCTTCGACCGGCACATGCCGAAGCCGAACCAGTACGACAAGCAGCGGCCCGACGTCGCGGTGAGCGCGAGGGATCTGCTCGACTTCCGGCCGGAGAAGCCGATCACCGAGGTGGGGCTGCGCAACAACATCAGCGTCGGCATCCAGTACCTCGGCGCCTGGCTCGCCGGCAACGGCTGCGTGCCGGTGTTCAACCTGATGGAGGACGCCGCCACGGCCGAGATCTCGCGCTCGCAGATCTGGCAGTGGATCCGCTCGCCGAAGGGCGTGCTCGACGACGGCCGCAAGGTCAGCGTCGAGCTCTTTCGCGCGCTCCTGAGGGAGGAGCTGCCGAAGGTGCGCGAGTACCTCGGCGAGGAGGGCTGGAAGGCGGGCAAGTACGAGGAGGCGGCGAAGCTGTTCGACAGCATCACGACCGGCGACTACGTGGAATTCCTGACGTTGCCGGCGTACGCCCTGATCGATTGAAGGACCGCATTTCGCCGGTCTGACTTCGGGGGGGATCGTACAAGGGGGGGCGCGAGCCCCCCTTGTTCTTTCCGGGCACGACCGGCGACTACGTGGAGTTCCTGACGTTGCCGGCGTACGCCCTGATCGATTGAAGGACCGCGTTTCGCCGGTCTGACTTCGGGGGGATCGTACAAGGGGGGGGCGCGAGCCCCCCCCTTGTTCGTTCCGGGCACGACCGGCGACTGCGTGGAGTTCCTGACGTTGCCGGCGTACGCCCTGATCGACTGAGCGCTACCTCCTCCTCGAAAAGGAGGGGATCGTTCTTCTCCCCTCCTCTCCGAGGAGGGGCGGCCGCGCAGCGGCCGGGGTGGTGCGAGCGCGTGCGCAACTGCGATCGCCCGGCGCTCACCGCCGGCCCATGCCCAGCCAGACGATCGCGCCGACCACGATCAGCGCGCCGGCGATCTGGCGCGGCGCTACCGCCTGGCCGAGGATCATCCACGCGAGCGCGAGCGCGGCGATCGGCTCGAAGTTCAGCACGACCGCGTTGTTGACCGCGCGGATGCGGGGCAGCACGACGAAGAGCGTGGTGATCGCGCCGCCGTAGAAGAGCGTCAGCAGGGCGAGACCGGTCCAGCCAGGAACGTCGCGCGGCAAGTCGAACGTTCCTGCCGCGGCGCCGGCCGCGGCCACCAGCACCGACGCCACGCCCATGGTGTAGAAGGTGCGCACGCGCCCGTCCACGTCCTTCAGCCGGCGGGCGCTGAGGAAGAGGACGAGCGCGAACGAGATCGAGGCCGCAAGCGCCCACCCGACGCCGGCGCCGATCTCGCGCCAGCGCCCGCCGAGGTCGCCCGCCTGGCCGAGGACGTCGAGCGCGAGCATGAGGCCGACGAGCGCGACCGGCATCGCCGCGACCGCGCGCCCGCTCGGCCGCTCGCCGCCTCCGGCCCACGACATGAGGGCGAGCACCATCGGGAACGTGTTGAAGGCAAGGAGGGCGAGCGCCACCGGGATCCTGGCGACCGCCGAGTACAGGCAGTAGCTCTGCACCGCGAGCACCGCCCCGATTGCGAGCGCGTGCGGGAGCTGCGCGCGCGTCACCGCGATCGTCACGCCCTGCACCCGCATCAGCGCGTAGACGAACAGCGCCGTGCAGCACGAGCGCACCACCACCGCGGTCGTCACGCTCGCGCCGTGCTCGAACGCGATGCGCGCGGCGACGTGGTTCGAGGCGAACGTCACCGAGACCAGCAGCAGCACGACCACGGCGAGCCGCGGGGCGATCGCGCCGCCCTTCACCGCCTGGGCCCCGGGCTGCGGTCGCGGGTCACTGGCACGATCCGGCGGACCCCGGGTTCCCGGCGAGCCGGGCGCCGGCAGCCGGCTCGCGGAAAAGCCGTTGCGCGGCGCTCCGCAGGCGTGCGGGAAGTGTGGCGATGGCGAGCGGGATTCTCATGCGAAGTCGGGTCGATGGCACCGGGCCGCGTGATGCGCGCTTCTCGAACGTTCTTACCGGGGCCGGGCGGGCCGCGGCGGGCGGATTGTAGCCCGGCGAGCGGCGGTTCCCCGCGACCGCGCGCGCATATTGTGTTTCGCGGCGCGCCGGTTACCATTGCGCGACCCCCCGGACCGGCCATGCCCGACATCGCGCGCGACCTCACCCGCACCGTCCTCGCGGTGCTCGCCATCGGCCTGCTGATCGCCGCGACGCTGTGGATCCTGCGGCCGTTCCTGCCGTCGCTCGTCTGGGCGACGATGATCGTCGTGGCGACGTGGCCGCTGATGACCGCGATCCAGTCGCGGCTCTGGAGCAGGCGGTGGCTCGCGGTCACCGTCATGACGCTCGCGCTCCTGCTCGTGTTCGTGATCCCGTTCTCGCTCGCGGTCGGCGCAATCATCGAGAACGTCGACGAGGTCGCCGTCTGGGCGAAGTCGGTCACTGCGCTGAAGGTGCCGCCGCCGCCCGACTGGATCGCGAAGCTGCCGGTGGTCGGCGCCAGGGTCGACGCGCTCTGGCGCGAGGTCAACACCGGCGGCGGCGCGGCTTACCTGCCGAAGGTCGCGCCCTACGTCGGCCAGGCGGCGCGCTGGTTCGCCGGGCAGGTCGGCGGCCTCGGCCTGGTGATCGTGCAGTTCCTGCTGACGGTCGTGCTCGCGGCCGTCCTGTATCTCTCCGGCGAGAGCATCGGCGCGGGCGTGCGCCGCTTCGCGCGGCGGCTCGCGGGCGAGCGCGGCGACGGCGTCGTGCAGCTCGCCGGGCAGGCGGTGCGCGCGGTGGCGCTCGGCGTCGTGCTCACCGCGCTCGTGCAGGCGGTGCTCGGCGGCATCGGGCTCGCGATCGCCGGCGTGCCGCTCGCGACGATCCTGACGGCGGTGATGTTCATCCTCGCGGTGGCGCAGATCGGCGTCGGCCCGGTGATGATCCTGGCGATCGTCTGGCTGTACTGGACCGGCGACGTGCTGTGGGGCACCGTGCTCCTCGTGTGGGCGATCCCGGTCACGGCGCTCGACAACGTCCTGCGGCCCTTCCTGATCAAGCGCGGCGGCGTCGATCTGCCGCTGCTCCTGATCTTCGCCGGCGTGATCGGCGGCCTGATCGCGTTCGGGCTGATCGGGATCTTCGTCGGTCCGGTAGTGCTCGCCGTGACCTACACGCTCCTCACCGCATGGGTGAGCGAGAGCGTGGAAACCGCCGGCCAGCCGCCGAAGTCTTAGCCGCGGCGCCGGCGGCGAACCGCCTATTGCAGGGACGCGAAGCGCGCGCGATCGTGAGGCGCGGCGTAGTCGACGCGCGGCCCGATCGGCACGACGCCGCCCGGGTTCACGTGCCGCAGGCCGTAGTAGTGGCGCCGGATGTGGTCCAGGTCGACCGTCGCCGCGACGCCGGGAACCTGATACAGATCGCGCACGTAGCCGGGCAGATGCGCATAATCGGCGATGCGCCGCAGGTTGCACTTGAAGAGCCCGGCGTAGACCGGATCGAAGCGCAGCAACGTCGTCAGCAGCCGCCACTCGGCCTCGGTCGGCGCGTCGCCGCACAGATAGCGGCGCTCGCCGAGGCGCGCGTCCAGCCAGTCGAGCGTCTCGAAGAGCGGCACGACCGCCTCGTCGTAGGCCTGCTGCGAGGTCGCGAAGCCGCAGCGGTAAACCCCGTTGTTCAGCGTCGCGTAGATGCGCTCGTTCAACGCGTCGATCTCCGCGCGCAGCGCCTTCGGGTAGTAGTCGCCGGGACGCGCGCCGACGCGGTCGAACGCCGAGTTGAACATGCGGATGATCTCGGACGACTCGTTGTTGACGATCGTGCCGGTGCGCTTGTCCCACAGGACGGGAACCGAGACGCGCCCGGTGTAGTCGGGCTTGGCGCGCGTGTAGATCTCGTGCAGGAAGCGCGCGCCGTTCACCGTGTCCGGCACGACGCCGTCGCCGTCGGCGAAGTTCCAGCCGTGCTCGCCCATGCTCCAGTGCACCACCGAGACGGGCACGAGCTGCTCGAGCCCCTTCAGCGCCCGGTAGATCAGCGTTCGATGCGCCCAGGGGCACGCGTAGCTCACGTACAGGTGATAGCGGCCCGGCTCGGCGGCGAAGCCGCCCTCGCCGCCCGGCCCGGGCGCGCCGTCGGGCGTGACCCAGCTGCGGAACTGCGCGGCCTGGCGCTCGAAGCGTCCGCCGGTCTTCGCGGTGTCGTACCAGCGGTCGTGCCAGACGCCGTCGATCAGGAGGCCCATGACGTCTCCTCGTCGGGTTCTCGTGGAGCAGCTCCGCGCGCCTGCAAGCCGCGGCGGAACGGGCGGGCGCGCGGGCGCGCCTACTTGCGCTGGCCGCGCCGGGATTCCTCGCGCACGCTCAGGTACACGGGACCCCAGAGGGGATGACCCGCCTCGGCGTGCGAAAGTTCAAAGCCGGGGTCGAGCGCGAACGCCTGGCGGAACTCGGCGCGGCACTGCTGCGTGCGGCCCGCGGCGCAGTGAACGAACGCGAGGTACTTGTGCGCCGCCACCTTGTCCGACGTGAAGAGGAGCTCCGCGGCGAGCGCCGACTGCAGCCGCGCAGTGGCGACCGCGTACTTGCCCTCTTCATAGGCGCGGATGCCCGCCGAGAGCTCGCGTTCGGCCCGGCGCGGGGCGATCTGGTCGGCGCCCACCGTGCGCACCGGCGTCGACGAGCAGCCGCCCGCGAGCAGCAGCGCGAGGCTCGCGGCGGCCAGCGCGCGCCGGCGAAAGGGCTGAGTCGACACCGAAGCGGGGCTATCTGAACTGATGCTTGATCTTGACCGCGGAATCCGCGCGCAAGTCTAGCATCACCACGTGCGGCTTCAGGTCCGCGTTGCGGATCTCGATCTTGCGCCGCCCGGCGGGCACGGTGAGCTCGTTCAGCGGCGGCGCGACGCCCATGCGCTGTCCGTCGACGTATACCTCGCCCCACGGCGCGATCGCGAGCATGACCTTCGCCTCGGGCGCGCGCGGCGGGGGCGCGGCGGGGGCGGCGCGCGTGGCCTTGCCGGGTGCCGGCGCCGCGCCGGCGATGCGCCGTGCGACGGGCGCATCGATCGCGCGCGGCTCGGCAGCGGCCTTCGGCGACGCCGGCGACGGTGCCGGCGCGGCCGGCGCGGGAACGTGTGCCTGCGCCGCCTCAGGCACTGGTGCCGCGGCTGCGTTCTCGATCCGCGGCGCCGCCGCGATCGTCGCGACCGGGCTCGGCGCGTCGCGTGCGGTATCGCTGCCGTGCAGCGCCCACGCGCCGGCAAGCGCCGCGAGCACGGCGCCGACGGCGACGCCGGCCAGCGCGCGCCTGCGCGCGCCCTGGCGGGCTTCGCGGGTTGCGGCCGGTGCGGCGGCGCGCGGCGGCAGCACGACCGTCTCGTCGCCGGCGGACACCGGCCGAGCCGGCGCGGGCGCCGGGCCGGCGGCGTCCACCACCACGGGCTCGCCGCGAACGAATCGCTTGAGATCGGCGGCGAGCGCGCGCGCGCTCGGATAGCGGTCCTCCGGTCGCTTGGCGATGGCGCGACACACGATCCGGTCGAGCGCGGCGGGCACCCGCGGGTTCAGCGTCGCCGGCGGCGGCGGGACGTGCGTCGCCACGCGGTGCATCACGGTGTGCATGTCTTCGGCGCCGAACGCGGCCTCGCCGGTCAGCAGCTCGTAGAGCACGGCGCCGAGGGAAAACACGTCCGAGCGGCCGTCGACGGCCTGCGCGTTCACCTGCTCCGGCGACATGTACTTCGGCGAGCCGATCAGCGTGCCCGACAGCGTGCTCGCCTCGCTCGGCAGCCGCGCCACGCCGAAGTCGGTGAGCTTCGGGATGCGATCGCGCACGACGATGATGTTGGCCGGCTTCACGTCGCGATGGACGATGCCCTGGGCGTGCGCGTAGGCGAGCGCATCGGCGACCTGCGCGCCGATCGACGCGATCGCGGCCGGAGGCAGCGCCGCCTGCGCCGCGAGCAGATCGGCGAGCGACGGCCCCTCGAGCAGCTCCATCGTCACGTACAGCAGGCCGCCCTCGCGGCCTGCGTCATGGACGGTCACGATGTTCGGGTGGCTCAGGCGGCCCGCGGCGCGGATCTCGGTGAAGAACCGCGCCTCGAACAGGGCGAGCTCCTCGCGCGGCAGATCGACGCGGATCGTCTTGACTGCGACTTCGCGCTCGATCACCGGGTCGCGCGCGCGGTACACGACGCCCATGGCGCCGCGGCCGAGCTCGGACACGAGCCGATAGCGGCCGAGCCGATCGGGCGTTCCCTCTTTCGGACCCTGCCGCGACTGATTGGCGGTGCCTGACATGTCGTGATGTCCCGACGCTTCCCGCATGCCGCGAAGAAGCGGTCTTTCCGACCGTAAGTGCCGGTACGCGGGGTGTCAAGCAAGCTTGCCCGCCGGCCGCCGCGGCGCGCGCGAACCGGCGGCGCGCCGGCGCAGCGAGCGGGAATATTTAACGCGCGGGCGCGCGCGGCGCTCGCGCGCACGGCCGGCGCATGAACTAACGCCGTGCGTTCCCGCGGCCGGTCGGCGAGAATGCGCTTCGCGATGATCCGGGCCCGACCGATGCCGTCACCGTTCGCCGCGGCGCCGCGCGCGCCGCAGCCGCCATGCGCTTGCGGCTGAGCACCGCTGCGGTCTCCGATCCGGGCCGGATCCGCGCGTACAACGACGACAGCCTCGCTGCCGACGCCGAGCTCGGCGCGCTGGTACTCGCCGACGGCATGGGCGGGCACAACGCCGGAGACGTCGCGGCGCGCATGGCGACCGAGCTCGTCCTGGAGCATCTGGCGGGCGAGACCAGCCTGCGCAACGCGCCGGAGGCGCGGATCCGCGCGGCGGTGAGCCACGCGAACGCCGCGATCGTGCGCGCCGCGCGCGCCGACGCGGCGAAGAGCGACATGGGCACGACGGTGGTGGTCGCGCTGTTCGGCGAGGGGCGCGTGACGATCGGCCACGTCGGCGATTCGCGCGCCTACCGCCTGCGCGGCGGGCGTCTGAAGCTCCTGACCCGCGACCACTCGGTGCTGCAGCAGCAGGCCGAGACCGGGCTGGTCGACCGCGAGGGCGCGCGCGTCTCGCGCAACCGCAGCCTGGTGACCCGCGCGCTCGGCGCCGACGCGCAAGCCGAGGTTCTCGAGACGGACGTCGCGCCCGACGATCTCTTCCTGCTCTGCTCCGACGGCCTGAACGACATGGTGGACGACGCCGACATCGAGCTCGCGCTCGCCGAGCTCGGCTGCAACCTCGATCTCGCCGCCGAGACGCTGGTCGAGATGGCGAACGACAACGGCGGCCAGGACAACATCTCGGTGCTGCTCGCGCGCGCGGACCCCGCGGTGCCGGTCCAGGCCGGCTGGTCGCAGCGGCTGTTCGGCTGGCTGCGGAGCTGAGGCGCGCGCGATGGCCAAGCTCGTCGTGACCTCGCCCGCGGGCGCCGAGTCGCACTACTTCGTCGACAAGGACCGGCTGACGATCGGCCGCGACGCCGCGTGCGACATCGCGCTCGCGGACGCCGCGGCGAGCAAGCAGCACGCGGTGATCGTCACCGTGGGGCTGGACCACGTCCTGCAGGACACCGGCAGCCGCAACGGTACGGCCGTGAACGGCAAGCCGATCGAGACGCACGTGCTGCAGAACGAGGACCTGATCGAGATCGGCGAGAGCCGGATCCGCTACCGCAACCGGCGCGCGAGCCTGGAGGCGGACCTCGAGCGCACGATGATCTACAACACCGCGCTGCCCGGCGGCGCGCCGGGGATCGCCGCGAGCGCGAGGACGCCGGCCGCCGCGGCGGCGCGCGACGAGCCGTCGGCGGCGGTGGCGCGCGCGGCGCGCACGCGGTTTCCGCTGGGGGCGGTGCGCGGCCTGGCGGGTCGCCACGCCGGCGCCGAGCTCACGCTCGAGCGCCCGCTCGCCACGTTCGGGACGCGCGAGACGGGACTCGCCGTGATCCGGCGCCGGCCGCACGGCTCCTTCGTCGCGCACGTCGCGGGCGCGGCGCGGCCGAAGGTGAACGGCGCCGTCGTCGCCGCCGAGCCGCGCGCGCTCGCGCCCGGCGACGTCATCGAGATCGGCGGCGAGCGGCTCGAGTTCGTGCGCGCGGGGTAGCGAAGCTTCCGTCATTCGCGCGGGAGATCGGAACTACGGCGGGGTTCCACCCGAGTCCGCGCGCAGCTCTCGCGTCAGCCCCGGCGCTTGCGCGGCAGCGCGCAACCCGCGCGATCAGAGGTCCAGCTCGGCGATGACCGGCGCGTGGTCGGACGGGCGCTCGAGCCGGCGCGGCGCGAGATCGATCGTGCAGGCCGTGCATTTCTCGGCGAGCGCAGGCGATAGCAGGATGTGATCGATGCGCAGTCCCATCTTCCGGCGGAACGCGTTCATCCGGTAGTCCCACCAGGTGAACGACTGCTCCGGCTGCGCAAAGAGCCGGAAGCCGTCCTTGAACCCGAGGCCGAGCAGGCGGGCGAACGCCTCGCGCTCGGGCTCCGAGAAGAGCACCTGGCCGTCCCAGAGCTGCGGGTCGTGGACGTCGCGCGCCTCCGGCGCGATGTTGTAGTCGCCGAGCACCGCGAGCCGCGGCGCGCGCGCGAGCTCGGCGGCGAGCCAGCGCTCGAACGCGGCGAGCCACCGCAGCTTGTACTCGAACTTCTCCGAGCCGACCGCCTGGCCGTTCGGCACGTACGCGCACACGATGCGCACGCCGCGCACGGTCGCCGCGAGCACGCGCCTCTGGTCGTCGGCGAACTCGGGGATGCCGGGCGCGACGCGCGCGAGCGGCTCGCGCGCGATGATGGCGACCCCGTTGTAGGTGCGCTGGCCGGCGAACGCGGCTGCATAGCCCGCGGCCTCCAGCTCGGCCACCGGGAACCTCTCGTCCTCGAGCTTGGTTTCCTGCAGGCACACGACGTCCGGCCGCGCGGAGCGCAGCCAGTCGAGCAGGTGCGCGAGCCGGACCTTGAGCGAGTTGACGTTCCAGGTGGCGAGCTTCATGGTTCTCGTCGATCTTAACCTAGGCGGCGCGGGCGCCGGGGACCCGATCACGGACGAGAATCGCGGCCCTCACTGGGTTCGCATCGGATTCGCCAGAGAGCGCCGCGACGTGCCGCTTACTCCGCTCGCGGCGGCACCGCGCCTCCGGATCGGGAACGGCGCTTCCTGCGTGACGATCGCTTGCGGCTGCATCCGCCGCCGATCGCGGCGTGCGAGCCGAACGAGAAGAATGCGACCGCGATCGGTCCGGGATCGGGCGCGCGCCGGAAGGATCGTGGTCTGGCGGAGGTCCGCGCCTCGACCTGGCGGCACCGCCCGTACGCGGCGGGCAGTCAGCGCACGACAGGCAACGCCAGGCGCTCGCTCGCCTGGGACGAGGACGCGAAGTTCACGAAGGCACGACGCTTCGCGCGCACCTCAACGGCGGCGTGCGGCGCGCTTCTTCTTTTTCTTCCGCGCGGTGCGTCCCGACGGCGGAACGAACGCCCGCGCCGTCCGCGGCATGACCGCCAGGGCGTTGAGGCGCTTCTCGACCGCGGCGCAGGCCTCGCCGTCCTCGTGGATCAATCGCTCCAGGTCGCGGAAGGGCAGCAGGAACTCGCCCGACAGACCCCAGCCGTCGCCCCAGGAGTTAGAACAGCGCGCGAGCGCTCGGCGCGTGTCGACGCCTCGCAACAGATAGGCGTGGCCGCCGATCACCGTTGCGCCCGGGAGGACCCGGACGATGCCCTGGGCGTCCGGCCGCGCAAAGCTCGAATACCAATTGGTTCCGAGCACCACCGGCCCCTCGGAGAGCACCCACTCGATCACCGGCTGGAGCTCGAACGCCCAGACATAGGACTTCAGGCGGCCGAACCCGGTGACCGCCTCGGCGCCCGCGCGCACCGAAGTGCCGAAGTCGAGGCCCGGATCATGATCGGGGAGCTGCGCCTCGTCGTCGTTGCCGGCCCACGTGTCCTTCAAGACCGCCGAACGATAGATGTCGAAGGGCGAGGGACCGGTGCGCTCGGTGCGGATCGGGGCGCAGCGGAGGAAGTTCCGCCAGGCGTGGCCGACGCACGTTCCGGTGTTGCCCTGGTCGAGGGCGGTGCCGTGAATGCGCCACGTCTTGCGTGCCGGCAAGGCAAGGCGTCGCACGTCGGGAAGCATGCGGCGCATGAGGTAGTTCTGATCCCGATCGTCCGGAGAAAAGCGTCGTCCGAAGCCTGGCATTTTGGGGTTCTCCTGTCTCTAGCGTCGATGCGATGCGCGTCGGGCGTCAGCGTTCGGCCGCGATCGTCACCTCGAGCCGCTCGCTCACCGTCTTCTCCCACGGCCGGCCATAGACCATGACGAGCAAGCCCTCGCCCGGGCGCGTGGCGACGAACTCGAACTCCTGGATGGACGAGGCGCCGACCGCCGCGCCAGCCGGCCGCGTGCGCACCTCGCCGAGCACCGCCGTTTCGGGCGTCCGGGCGACCTGCCACGCGTAGCCGCCGGTTGCGAGCGCAGGAAGCTCCACCACGAACGACTCCCCGACCTTGGCCCGAATCTGCGTCGTGCCCTTCCCGTATCTGCGCATCCGATTCCCGGTCGCGCCGGCCGGCGCCCTTCATCATATGCTCGTGAATCCTTCCCTGCGACCGTACGGTCGGCTAGGTCGATCGGCCTAGCGATGCACGCGGCAAGATCAGCCTGACACCTCGAGCAACGCGGTCCCGACGTGCGCCCGCATGGCGGAGTCGCGGCAGCGGGTGGCCGACTGCAAGGGCGTGGTGCCGGGGGCGCGGCATCGGCGGGCAGAAGGTAGCCCGCCCTGTTGCGGGCCACCCTACCGCGCGACAGGAGAAGCAGGTTGCGGCGCGGCCTCGGCTCCGGCAATGCCTCCGGGTGGCCGAGCTGAGACGGGTATTGCCGGCGCTACGAGGGCGGGATAGCCGGCTCGGCCGCCACCCTCGTCGTCACGCGTCGAAGGCGCACGGAAGCTGCGCCGGATGGCGCTCAGCGCGGCGCGTAGGGCCCGAGCTTGGGCGCGGACTGCGGCTCGGCTCTTGCCGCCGTCGCCGGTGCCGGCGCGGGCGCGTCGGCCTGGCGCGCCTGCTGTCCGGGCAGGAGCTGCGAGGATTTCGGATACCCGGCCTCGTCGAGCGCGACGTTGTACATGCTCTCCTCGTAGCCCTGCTTGACGGCCTTGCCGACGACCAGCACCGGGACGTTGGTGTCGCCGGACACGCGCTTCAGCTCCTCGCGTTTCGCCGGCTCGTCGACCGAGACTTCCTTGTACGGGACGCCGCGCTTGTCGAGCAGCCGGCGCGCGTTGGCGCAGGCCTCCTTGCAGCCCGAGTACGTGTAGAGCGTGACCGGGTTCGCCTTCGCGGCCTGCTGCAGGCCGTACGGGAGCGAGGGGGTCTCGATCACGCTCGACTGCAGGCTGCGCTTCTCGACCTGGCGCGCGGCCTGCGGCGGCGGCGGGGTGTCGGAGTAGTGGACCCGGCCGTTCTGGTCGATCCAGCGGTAGGTCTGGGCGCCGGCTGCGGTCGCGGCGCCGGCCAACGCCACTGCGACGGCTACGATGAATGTCGTCCTGGTCGGCATGACTTCCCTCCCGGAGAGTCGAATGGCGCGATGCGGAGCTATGCAACCATCATACCATTGTGCCTCAGCAGGGCATCCACGTTGGGCGCCCGACCGCGGAAGAGTGTGAACGATTCCATTGCCGGACGGCTGCCGCCCACCGCGAGGACCTCGTTCCGGAAGCGCCGGCCGGTCGCCGGGTCGAGCACGCCGCGCTCCTCGAACAGGCTGTAGGCGTCGGCCGAGAGCACCTCGGCCCACTTGTAGCTGTAGTACCCGGCGGCGTACCCGCCGCCGAAGATGTGGGAGAAGCTGTTCGGGAAGCGGTTGTACGCCGGCGGTACGATGACCGCCACCTTGCGGCGCACCTCGTCGAGCAGGTCGAGCGGCGTGCGCGCGCCGCCGGGCGCGAAGTCGTGATGCAGCCGCATGTCGAACAGCGCGAACTCGAGCTGGCGGACCATCTGCATCCCGGCCTGGAAGTTCTTCGCCGCGACCAGCTTGTCGAAGAGCTCGCGCGGCAGCGGGGCGCCGGTGTCGACGTGCTCGGTCATGTGCTCGAGCACCTCCCACTCCCAGCAGAAGTTCTCCATGAACTGGCTCGGCAGCTCGACCGCGTCCCACTCGACGCCGTGGATGCCCGACGCGCCGAGGTAGTCGACGCGCGTGAGCAGATGGTGCAGGCCATGGCCGAACTCGTGGAACAGCGTGATCACGTCGTCGTGCGTGAAGAGCGCCGGCTTGTCGTTCACCGGTCCCGGGAAGTTGCACACGAGGTAGGCGACCGGCGGCTGCACGCCGTCCGGCCGGCGCCGGCGCGCCATCGCCTCGTCCATCCAGGCGCCGCCGCGCTTGGTCTCGCGGGCGTACAGATCGACGTAGAGCTGCCCGACGAGCGCGCCGTCGGCGTCGGCGATGCGGAAGAAGCGCACGTCCGGATGCCAGGTCTCGGCCCGATCGGGCTCGATGCGGATGCCGTAGAGGGTCTGCACGAGGCGGAACATGCCCTCGAGCACCTTGTGCTCCGGGAAGTACTGCTTCACCTCGTGCTCCGAGTACGCGTAGCGCTTCTGGCGCAGCTTCTCGGCGGCGTAGCCGACGTCCCACGTCTCGAGCTTCTCCAGGCCGAGCTCCGCCCTGGCGAACTCGACGAGCTCGGCGTAGTCGCGGCGCGCGAACGGCGCCGAGCGCTCCGCGAGGTCGTGGAGGAAATCGAGCACCTCGCGCGGCGATTCGGCCATCTTCGGCACCAGCGACACCTCGGCGTGGCTCGCGAACCCGAGCAGCCCCGCCGCTTCCTTGCGCAGCTCCAGCATCCGCGCGATGAGCGGCGTGTTGTCCCACTCGCGCGCGCGCTCGGCGTCCGGCGCCGCGCGCGCGGCCGCCGTCGCCGGCCCCCGCAGGCTCGCCTCGAAGCGGAGCGCCTCGGCGAGCGCCCGCGGGTACTCCTCGCTCGCGCGCGTGCTGTAGGCGTGATAGATGCGCTCGCGCAACCGCCGGCTCTCGGCGTACTGGATCACCGGGACGTAGCTCGGCGCCTGCAGCGTGATCTTCCAGCCCTCGGGGCTGTCGCGCCCGGCGGCCGCGCGCGCGGCGGCCAGCACGTCGTCCGGGATCCCGGCGAGCTCGGCGCGGTCCTCGACGTAGAGCGCGAAGGCGTTGGTCGCATCGAGCACGTTCTCGGAGAAGCGCGTCGCGAGCTTCGCGAGCTCGTCCTGGATTTCGGCGAAGCGGCGCTTGCGCTCGGGCGCGAGCTCGGCGCCGGCGAGGCGGAAGTCGCGCAGCTCGTGCTCGATGATGCGTCGCTGCGCGGCGTCGAGGCGATCGAACTCCGCGCCCGCGCGGAGCGCCTTGTACTTCGCGAAGAGCCGCTCGTCGTGTCCGAGCTCGGTCCAGTACTGGACGAGCTTCGGCTGGTTCGCGTTGTAGGCGTCGCGCAGTGCCGGGCTGTCGAGCACGCCGTGCAGGTGCCCGACCACGCCCCACGCGCGCGTCAGGCGCTCG
This sequence comes from Burkholderiales bacterium, assembly GCA_023383795.1. Lineage (GTDB taxonomy): Bacteria > Pseudomonadota > Gammaproteobacteria > Burkholderiales > SG8-39 > JAABRB01. The sequence goes on from JAHDYJ010000038.1 coordinate 26,494, forward strand.
TTCGCGTCCTCGAACGGCTCCACGAAGTCGTGCCACGTCGCCGGCGTCGCCGGATCGGTGAGGCGCGCGAGCGCGGCGCGGCAGTCGGCGAGCAGCAGATCCACCGCCGGCGTGATGTGCTCCGGCTTCACCGCCGCGAAGCGCGGCAGGCCGGCGAAGTCGAGCAGGGGGTTGGCGTCGATTTTCATTGCGCGAATCGGGTGTCCCGGGGTGAAACGTGAAACGAAGCCTGGGAAGGCGAGCTACGCGTCGCGAAGCTCCGCGGCGCGCACCGTGTTCGCCATCAGCATCGTGACCGTCATCGGCCCGACGCCGCCCGGCACCGGCGTGACGTGCGACGCTTTCCCGAGCACGGCGTCGAACGCCACGTCGCCGACGAGCTTGCCGTCGGGCAGTCGGTTGATGCCGACGTCGATCACGACGGCGCCCGGTTTGACCATGTCGGCGCCGAGCAGTTGCGGGCGGCCGACCGCCGCCACGACGATATCCGCACGCCGCGTGTGGTCACCCAACTCCCGCGTCCGCGAATGGCAGATGGTGACGGTCGCCCCCTGGTGCAAGAGCAGCATCGCCATCGGCTTGCCGACGATGTTGCTGCGCCCGACGATCACCGCGTCGCGCCCGTCGAGGGCGATGCCCGTGGCCGCGAGCATCTCCATGATCCCGGCCGGCGTGCACGGCACGAAGCGGGGCGCGCCGATCGCGAGCCGGCCGACGTTCTCGGGATGAAAGCCGTCGACGTCCTTCTCGGGCGCCACGGCCTCCAGCACGCGGTCCGACCCGATGTGCTTCGGCAGGGGCAGCTGAACCAGGATGCCGTGGATGCGGGGATCGGCGTTCAGCGCGCGGATCCGGCCGAGAAGCTCGGCCTCGGTGGTGGCCGCCGGCAGCTCGATGTGCTCCGAGTAAATGCCCACTTCGGCGCATACCCGCATCTTCGTGCGGACGTAGACCTTGGAAGCGGGGTCGTCGCCGACCTGCACGGCAGCCAGCCCCGGCTGCCGGCCGCGCGCGGTGAGGGCGGTGGCGCGTTCGGTCAGCGCTGCGCGCGTGCGGCGAGCAAGCGCAGCGCCGTCGATGATGCGGGTTTCCATGCCGGGACTGGGGTGCGGCCGGGGCGGGCGAGAGGACGGGCATTCTAGCATCGGCGCATGACCGGTCCCCGAGGACGGCGGGCACGGCGCTGGCTTTACCGGCTGCCCAGGACCCCATACAATTGGTTCTACAATCCGGATGCTTATTCCGTATCTCGGAAGCAGCCGGGAGAGGTGCGGAGGCCGCGCGGAGGGCGGCCCGCGGTCGCCGGCAGCGCCGATTTGGCCCGGCGGCAAGGGGCGTATTAAGCTAGCTCGGCTGACCGTACGGCCCTTTCCCGCAGCCAGCCTCCCCGCTTCCCGGGTACCGTTCTCGCAGGAGGAGTCCGTCATGTCCGCGCAGCCCGACTTCAACGCCGCGAACGATCCCGACACCCTCGAGACCCAGGAGTGGCTCGACGCGCTCGACGCCGTGCTCGAGCGCGAGGGCCCGGAGCGGGCGCACTTCCTGCTCGAGCGGATGATCGAGCGGGCGCGCCACTCGGGCGCCTACATCCCGTTCTCGGCGAATACCGCCTACATCAACACGATCCCGCCGCACCTGGAGGAGCGCTCGCCCGGCGACGCCGCCCTCGAGGAGCGGATCCGCTCGTATGCGCGCTGGAACGCGATGATCATGGTGGCGCGCGCGAACAAGCGCGAGGGCGACCTCGGCGGGCACATCGCGACGTTCGCCTCGGTCGGCACGCTGTTCGGCATCGGGTTCAACCATTTCTGGCGCGCGCCGAGCGCGGAGCACGGCGGCGACCTCGTCTACTTCCAGGGCCACGCCGCGCCGGGGATCTACGCGCGCGCGCTCATGGAGGGCCGGCTCACCGAGGAGCAGGTCGACAACTTCCGCCGCGAGGTCGACGGCGGCAACGGCGTGTCCTCGTATCCGCATCCGTGGCTGATGCCCGATTTCTGGCAGTTCCCGACCGTGTCGATGGGGCTCGGGCCGATCCAGGCGATCTACATGGCGCGCTTCCTCAAGTACCTCGAGGCGCGCGGCTTCGGCAAGACCGAGGGGCGCAGGGTGTGGGCGTTTCTCGGCGACGGCGAGATGGACGAGCCCGAGTCGCTCGGCGCGATCGGCATGGCCTCGCGCGAGAAGCTCGACAACCTCGTGTTCGTCATCAATTGCAACCTGCAGCGGCTCGACGGGCCGGTGCGCGGCAACGGCAAGATCATCCAGGAGCTCGAGAGCGATTTCCGCGGCGCCGGCTGGAACGTCATCAAGCTCCTGTGGGGCTCCTACTGGGATCCGCTGCTCGCGCGCGACAAGGAGGGCATCCTGCAGCGCGTGATGGAGGAGACCGTCGACGGCGAGTACCAGAACTACAAGGCGAACGACGGCGCGTTCGTGCGCAAGCACTTCTTCGGCAAGCACCCGAAGCTGCTCGAGATGGTGTCGCGCATGACCGACGACGACATCTGGCGCCTGAATCGCGGCGGCCACGACCCGCACAAGATCTACGCCGCGTACGCCGCGGCGGTCAAGCACAAGGGTCAGCCCACCGTCATCCTGGCGAAGACCATCAAGGGCTACGGCCTCGGCCGCCAGGGCCAGGCGCAGAACCCGACGCACCAGCTGAAGAAGCTCGACATCGAGACGATCCGCCACGTCCGCGACCGGTTCAACGTCCCGGTGCCGGACGAGGACCTCGAGAAGCTGCCGTTCTACCTGCCGGCGAAGGACAGCCCCGAGATGCAGTACCTGCACGCGCGGCGCCAGGCGCTCGGCGGCTACCTGCCGCAGCGGCGCCGCAAGGCCGACGTCGCGCCGCCGGTGCCGCCGCTCGCGGCGTTCGAGTCGGCGATGAAGCCGACCGAAGGGCGCGAGATCTCGACCACGATGGCGTTCGTGCGCATCCTGACCGCGCTGATCCGCGATAAGGAGATCGGCAGGTTCGTGGTGCCGATCGTGCCGGACGAGGCGCGCACCTTCGGCATGGAGGGCATGTTCCGGCAGCTCGGCATCTTCTCGCAGGAGGGACAGAAGTACACGCCGGTCGACCGCGACCAGGTGATGTACTACCGCGAGGACAAGGCCGGCCAGATCCTCGAGGAGGGCATCAACGAGGCGGGCGCGATGTCGTCGTGGATCGCCGCCGCCACGTCGTACAGCCATTCCAACCTGGTGATGGTGCCGTTCTACATCTTCTACTCGATGTTCGGCTTCCAGCGGGTCGGCGACCTCACCTGGGCGGCGGGCGACCAGCGCACGCGCGGCTTCCTGCTCGGCGGCACCGCCGGGCGCACCACGCTGAACGGCGAGGGCCTGCAGCACGAGGACGGCCACAGCCACGTGCTCTACTCGGTGATCCCGAACTGCGTGGCGTACGACCCCACCTTCGCCTACGAGCTCGCCGTGATCATCCACGACGGCCTGCGCCGCATGGTGACCGAGCAGGAGGACGTCTTCTACTACATCACCGTGATGAACGAGAACTACGATCATCCGGGCATGCCGTCGGGGGCCGAGGCTGGCATCCTGAAGGGGATGTATCTCTTCCGCGCGGCCGAGGCGCGCAAGCACCGCGTGCAGCTGCTCGGCAGCGGCACCATCCTGCGCGAGGTGATCGCCGCCGCCGGGCTGCTCGCCGAGGACTGGGATGTCGCGGCCGACGTCTGGAGCTGCCCGAGCTTCACCGAGCTCGCCCGCGAGGGCATGGCGGCCGAGCGCTGGAACATGCTGCATCCGGAGGAGGCGCCGCGCAAGCCCTACGTCGCGCAGTGCCTCGCGGGCCGCGACGGCCCGGTGATCGCCTCGACCGACTACGTGCGCGCGTTCGCCGAGCAGATCCGCCCGTACCTTCCCGGCGGACGCGCCTACCGCGTGCTCGGCACCGACGGCTACGGACGCTCCGACACCCGCAAGAAGCTGCGCCACCACTTCGAGGTCGACCGCCACTGGGTGACGGTGGCGGCGCTCGCGGCGCTCGCCGACCAGGGCGCGGTCCCGCGCGCGACGGTGGGCGAGGCGATCCGCAAGTACGGGATCGATCCCGCGAAGCCCCATCCGCTGACCGTGTGAGCGGCCGAGCCATGGGCGCGATCAAGGAGGTGCTCGTTCCGGACATCGGCGACTTCAAGGACGTCGACGTGATCGAGATCCTGGTGAAGCCGGGCGACACGGTGACGAAGGAGCAGTCGCTGATCACGCTGGAGTCCGACAAGGCGACGATGGAGATCCCGTCGCCGGACGCGGGCGTGGTGAAGGAGATTCGCGTCAAGGTCGGCGACAAGATCTCCGAGGGCACGTCGATCGTCGTGCTCGCGGCCGGCGCGGCGGCGGCGGCGCCCGCCGCCGCGCCGGCGGCCGCGCAGCCCGGCGCCGCACCGAAACCCGCGCCGGCGTCCGCGACCGCAACGCCGGCAGCGCCTCCCGCGCCCGCGGTCGCGAAGGGCGGCATCCGCGAGGTGCGCGTGCCGGACATCGGCGACTTCAAGGACGTCGACGTGATCGAGATCCTGGTGACGCCGGGCGACCGCATCGAGCCGGAGACGGGCATCGTCACGCTCGAGTCGGACAAGGCGACGATGGACGTCCCCTCGCCCGCCGCCGGGGTCGTGCGCGAGGTGAAGGTGAAGGTCGGCGACAAGGTCGCCGAGGGCACCCTGCTGCTGCTGCTCGAGGAAGCGGGGGTGCAGCCTGCAGCCGCACCGGCGGGGGAGCGCGCGCCGCAGCCGCCGGCGGCCGAGCGCGCGGCGCCCGCCGAGCGGCCCGAGCCGCCGGTGGAGGCCGTGCTCGAGGCGCTCTCGCAGGCACGCCCGGTGAGTGCGCCGGTGCCGGCGGGGCCGGCGCCGGAGGGCGGCGCGTTCAAGCCGCACGCGAGCCCGTCGGTGCGCAAGTTCGCGCGCGAGCTCGGCGTGGATCTCGCCAGGGTGAAGGGCACCGGGCCCAAGGGGCGCATCCTGCAAAGCGACGTGCAGGGGTTCGTCAAGGGCGTGATGGCGCAGGCGCCGGCGGCGGCTGCGCCGGCGGCAGGGACTGCCATGCCGTTCGCCCTGCCCGAGTGGCCGAAGGTCGACTTCGCCAAGTTCGGGCCGATCGAGTCGCGGCCGCTCTCGCGCATCAAGCGGATCGCGGGCGCGAACCTGCACCGCAACTGGGTCTCGATCCCGCACGTCACCCAGTTCGACGAGGCCGACATCACCGATCTCGAGGCCTTCCGCAAGAACGCCTCGGGCGAGAGCGAGAAGCAGGGCTTCAAGCTGACGCTGCTCGCGTTCCTGCTCAAAGCCTGCGTGACCGCCCTGCGGCAGCATCCGGAGTTCAACGCCTCGCTCGACGGCGAGAACCTCGTCGTCAAGAAGTACTACCACATCGGCGTCGCGGTCGACACGCCCGACGGGCTCGTGGTGCCGGTCATCCGCGACGTCGACCGCAAGGGGGTGTTCGATCTCGCGCGCGAGCTCGCCGAGACCTCGAAGCTCGCGCGCGAGAAGAAGCTCAAGCCCGGCGACATGCAGGGCGGCACCTTCTCGATCTCGAGCCTCGGCGGCATCGGCGGCACCGCGTTCACGCCGATCATCAACGCGCCGGAGGTCGCCATCCTCGGCGTGTCGCGCTCGACCATGCGGCCGGTGTACAAGGACGGCCAGTTCGTGCCGCGGCTGATGCTGCCGCTCTCGCTCTCCTACGACCACCGGGTGATCGACGGCGCGGCGGCGGCGCGCTTCACGAGCTACCTCGCGTCGGTGCTGTCCGACATCCGCAGGTCGCTGCTTTGACGTGAATCGGGAATCGCGAGGCGGCCCCGCGCCGGCGCGCCGCGCGGCAGGCCTTCAGGGAGCGAAATGAGTCAAACGATCGAGGTCAAGGTCCCGGATATCGGGGACTTCAAGGACGTCGCCGTCATCGAGATCCTGGTGAAGCCGGGCGACAGAGTCGAGGCGGAGACCGGCCTCGTCACGCTCGAGTCGGACAAGGCCACCATGGACATCCCCTCGCCGGCGGCCGGCGTGGTGCGCGAGGTCAAGGTGAAGGTTGGCGACAAGGTCGCCGAGGGCAGCGCGATCCTGTCGCTCGAGAGCGGCGAGGCGGCGAGCGCTGCACCGCCTCCCCGGCCCTCCAAGGGGGAGGGATCCGCGCCCCGACCCTCCGCCTTCCAGGGGGAGGGTAAGGGCGGAGGCGGCGCAGCCGGCAAGCCGGCACCGGCGAGGTCGGCTGCCGCACACGCCGGCGCCGCTGACCTGCAGTGCGACGTCGTCGTGCTCGGCTCCGGGCCAGGCGGCTATTCGGCGGCCTTCCGCGCGGCCGACCTCGGGCTCGCGACCGTCCTCGTCGAGCGCTACGCGACGCTCGGCGGCGTGTGCCTGAACGTGGGCTGCATCCCCTCCAAGGCGCTGCTGCACGTCGCCGCGGTCACCGACGAGGCACGCAACCTCGCCGCGCACGGCATCGCCTTCGGCGAGCCGCGAATCGACCTGGAGAAGCTGCGCGCATGGCGGACGAAGGTCGTCGGCAAGCTGACCGGCGGTCTCGCGAGCATGGCGAAGGCGCGCAAGGTGACCGTGGTCCAGGGCGTGGGCGCCTTCGCCGGGCCGAACCACCTCGCCGTCGAGACCGCGAACGGCCGCAAGGTGATCGCGTTCGGGCACGCGATCATCGCCGCCGGGTCGCAGGCGGCGCGGCTGCCCTTGCTGCCCGACGATCCGCGCATCGTCGACTCGACCGGCGCGCTCGAGCTGCCGTCGCTGCCGAAGCGCCTGCTCGTGATCGGCGGCGGCATCATCGGGCTCGAGATGGGCACCGTCTACTCGACCCTCGGCGCGCGCCTGGACGTCGTCGAGATGCTCGACGGGCTGATGACCGGCGCCGACCGCGATCTGGTCGCGGTGTGGCAGAAGTTCAACGCCAGGCGTTTCGACAACGTCATGCTCAAGACCAAGGCCGCCAAGGTCGAGGCGACCGGCGCCGGCCTGAGGGTCTGGTTCGAGGGCGGGCAGGCGAGCGCCGAGCCGCAGGTCTACGACATGATCCTGGTGTCGGTGGGCCGCACGCCGAACGGCAGGAACATCGGCGCCGATGCGGCCGGCGTCGCGGTCGACGAGCGCGGCTTCATCCCGGTCGACCGGCAGATGCGCACGAACGTGCCGCACATCTTCGCGATCGGCGACATCGCGGGCCCGCCGATGCTCGCCCACAAGGCGGTGCACGAGGGGCACGTCGCCGCCGAGGCCGCCGCCGGGCAGAAGTCGTTCTTTGACGCGCGGGTGATTCCCTCGGTCGCCTACACCGATCCCGAGATCGCGTGGGCCGGCGTGACCGAGGAGGAGGCGCGGAAGCAGGGGCTCAAGCACCGCACCGCGAAGTTCCCGTGGGCCGCCTCGGGCCGCGCGATCGCGAACGGCCGGGACGAGGGCTTCACCAAGCTCATCTTCGACGAGCAGACGCACCGGATCATCGGCGGCGGGATCGTCGGCACCGGCGCCGGCGACCTCGTGAGCGAGATCGCGCTCGCGATCGAGATGGGCGCCGACGCCGTGGACATCGGCAAGACCATCCACCCGCATCCGACCACCAGCGAGTCCATCGGCATGGCCGCCGAGCTCTACGAGGGCGTGTGCACCGATCTGCCGCCGCCACGCAAGCGCTAGCGCGAAAGCGCCGGCGCGCGGCGGCCGTTTGCGTCGTCGCGCTCGCGCTGCCGCTCGCCGTCGCGGGCGAGCCGGCCCCCAACCCCGTGAGCGAGCCGGACCGCGTGTGGGCGTTCGACGGCTTCGCGCTGCACCCGCCGCCGGGCGGGCAGTGGTTCAGCCTGATGAAGTCGCGCGAGCGGGTCGTCTTCGCGAAGCGCGTCCCCGATCCGTCGTACGGGTTCGTCGCCGTCGCGACGACCGAGCGCATCGCCGCGGCCCCGGCCAGCGCGGACGCGCTGCTCGCGCACGTCCGCGCGCGGCGGCCCCGGTCACCCGATCCGGACCGTTACACGCTGGTCGAGCGTGCCGAGTCGCTGGAGGACGGCGCGCCGCCGTGGTGCGTGCGGTACCGGCTGCACGCCGAGGACAGCCGCGCGAGCCACTTCTATCCCCACGTCGTGCGGATCGTGGGTCGCGCCTGCCTGCATCCGGCCCACGCCGGGCTGCTGATCGACGCGAGCTATGCTGAATGGGCCGTCGAGGGCGCCGAGCGGCCCGCGGTGCACGCGGAGGGCGAGGCGTTCCTCGCCGGAATCCGCACGACCGGAGCGAGCGCCGCGGTCGCCGAGGCCGAGGCGCTCGCCGCCGGGGGCGCCGATGCGCAGGCGGTCGATCTGCTCGCGCCGCTCGCCGAGCGCGGCGACGCGCAGGCTGCGCTGCGGCTCGGCATGGCCTACGAGCGCGGCCGCGGCGTCGCCGCCGATGCGGCCGCCGCGGCGCGCTGGTACCGGGTTGCCGCCGACGCCGGCGAGGTCGACGCGCTGTACAACCTCGGCGCGATCCACGCCGGCGGCGTGGGCGCCGCGCGCGACGTGGCCGAGGCGGTGCGGTGGTTCC
>JAHDYJ010000205.1 GCA_023383795.1 Burkholderiales bacterium
AGGTCGAAGTCCACCTGCGTCAGGTCGACGCCGGATTGCGGCGCGGGGCGCGGCGCCGGCGGCGGCTCGGGCCGCGGCACGGCGACCGCCACAGCGGCGGCCGGGGCGGGCGACGCCGGCGCGGCGGGCTCCGGCTGCGGCCGCGCGGCCGGATCGGCATATGCGGCCGACGCGAAGCCCGGGTCGGTCGCGGCGGCGAGCGCCTCGCCGTTCTTCTCGGCGAGCAGCAGCACGGTCGCGCGCTCGAGGCGCGCGACGCGCTCGCTCAGCTCGGCGAAGATCTCGAGCAGCTCCTCGATGGACGTCGCCGGAGCGTCGTCGAATCCGTCGCCTTGCGCCTGCGGCCAATCCTGGATCGTGCCGCGCCCTGCCATCTCTCCGCGTTGATCCCGTGGCGGGATCTCGTTGTTCGACTTGCGCAGCATGGTACACCGCTCCTGCACCGGCGTGGTGCTCCGGACGGGCACCCGCGCGACAAAAGCAACGTGGAATCGAGTCCCGACTCGCCGGGGTCCGCGGCGATCAGTCGAACCGCCAGGCGACCGGGCGGCCCGGCCATACCCCGCGCCGCGCCACCCGGCTCGCCTCGAAGACGAGGAAGCTCTGCCGGCCGTAGTGCGGCAGCAGGCGCATCACCGCCTCGAGCGCCGCCACGTCGCGCGCCGCGACCGCCACGAGCGGCCCGCCGCCCGCGCGCGCGGCAGCCCAGACCTCGGCTTCCGAGCGCTCGCCCAGCGCCGCCGGCCGCGGCGGCAGCCGGTGCGCCGCGAGCCAGGCGTCGACCGCCGCGTGCGGACCGATCGCGACCACCGCGGCGTCCGGCGGCGGTGCTTCGCCTGCCGCCAGCGCGCTCGGCGCGGCGTCGAGCACGCGGCCGGCGAGCCGCTCGCCGGCGTCGCGCCACGCAGCGTCCGGGTCGAGCACGGCCACTGCGGCGCGCGGCGCCACCATCGCCTGGCGCAGGATCGGCGGCGCCTCGGCGTCGGCGAGCCGCCGCAGCACGCGGAAGTCGGGATCGAGCTCGAGCGCGAGCGGCCGTGCGTCGACCTTCAGCTCGAACGTCTGGCGCGCCTCGCGCAGATCGAGCACGCGCGTCTCCTCGCCGGCCCGGGTATGCACGCGCAGCGGCATGCGCAGCGCGTACGCCGGCGCATCCTGCTCGAGCGTCAGGCTGATCGCATGGGTGTCGCCCGCACCGCGCCGCTCGGCGCCCGCGATGCGCACCGCCGGCACGCCGGGGCGCTCCAGCCACTGCGCGAAAAAACCGGCCAGCTCAGCGCCCGACGCCGCCTCGAACGCGCCGCGCAAGTCCTGCCACGACGCGACGCGAAACCGGTGCTCGGCCCAGAACCGGCGGACGCCCGCATCGAACGCCGCGGTGCCGATGTCGTCGCGCAGCATCAGGAACAGCATCGCGGCCTTGTGGTAGCCGACGATCTGCGACGTGCCATGCGTGCGCGAGATGAAAGCGGCGAGCGCCCGGTCCTCGCCCTGCGGCACGGCGGCGAGGTCTCGCAGCCACGCGAGCCGCATCTCCCGCGCGGCGTCGGCGCTCTCGCGCTCCTTGTACGTGTAGTCGGCCATGAAGGTCGTCAGCCCCTCGGACCAGTTGCCGCGCGCCCAGTCCGGATAGACGCCGTTGCCCCACCAGTTGTGCAGCACCTCGTGGCCGAGCGAGGTCGCGCGGATGAACGGCAGCCGGAGCACGCGCTCGCCGAGGTAGGCGAGCGTCGGCATGCCGAACCCGGTCGGCGTGGGGCTCGAGACCACGCTGAACTCGGTGTACGGGTACGGCCCGATCCACGCCTCGTAGAGATCGAGATACCCGCGCACCGCGTCGAGGTAGGCGGGCGCGAGGTCCGCGATGCCCGCGTGGAAGTACGTGCGCAGCACGACGGTGCCGCCGGCGGCGCTCGGCACCGTGCGCGAGTCGACGCGGTAGGATCCGGCCATGAGGTCGATCCCCTCGGCCGGATGCGTGAACTCGAACGTGGCGCGATAGCGGCCCGCGATCGCGCGCTCCTCGACGAGCCGGCCCGGAACGAGGCCGCGCTCGCGCTCCGGCAGGTCGAGCGCGACGCGATAGCTCGCGCGCAGCGGACCGTCGCGCCCGACGACCGTCGGATACCAGGCGCTCGCCGCGGGCAGGAAGGTGCCTTCCGCGCCGGCGACCGCCGCCGCGTGCCCGAGCGTCTGCCGATGGTCGAGCGAGCGGTCGAGCGGCGCGAGCGTGCCCCGCCAGCGCATCGCGACCGTGCGCGCGGCGCTCGCGCGCGGAAGCGCGTAGCGCCTGACCGCGCCGTGCGCGGCCGGCTGCACGGCGAGCGCCCGTCCGTCGACGAGGATCCGCTCGGCGTCGAACCCGGGCCCGAGCGCGACGGCCTCGGCCGCGGCCGTCGTGCGGATAGTCGCCTCGCCGTCGAGCGCGCGCGAGACCGGATCGATGCGCACCGTGATGTCGTAGTGCACCGGCGGCGCGCCCGCCGCGGCGCCCGCGAGCAGCGCGCCGGCGGCCAGCGCGGCGAGCCGCATCACTTCTCCTGCGGCGGCGATGCGGCCGGCGGGAACTTCGCGACGAGCTCGAGCGATCTCGCGCCGCGCCGCACCGTGAGCGGCAGCCAGGTGCCCGGCGCGTGACGCTGCACCGCTTCGGCGAGGTCGCCGGGCTGGCGCGCCGGCACCCCGGCCACGTCGGTGACGACGTCGCCCGCGCGCACGCCGGCCGACTCGGCGACGCTGCCCTTCTCGACCTCGCGGATGCGCACGCCGCCCTCGCCCGGCTCGAGCCAGACGCCGAGGCGCTGGCGCGGCCGCCCGGTACGCTGCTCGACCGCGGCGATGCCGAACACCGCGTCGGCGATGCCCGCCGCGAGCCGCCTGCAATCGGCGTCGCCGCCCCACGGCAGCAGCACGGCGACGTCGGTCACGCCGAGGTCAGCGAGCTGGTACGGCACCCCGTACCGGTGGATCAGGTGCCCGCTGCCGATCACGCCGACCACGAGCGGCGCGGAGGGCCGTCCGCGCGCCGCGGCGATCGCCTGCGCCATCGCGCGGTCCCACACGAGCTGCGTCTCGACGAAGCGGCGGAACGCCGGATCGTCGCGCGACGGCGCCTTGCGCGGCGCCGCCTTCGCGGCGGGTTCCACGGCGGCGGGCGCGTCGCGCTCGTGCCCCGCGTAGGTCTCGAGCAGGAAGTCGACGTACCCCTCGCTCGCCGGCGCGGGCCGCGTGACGCCCTCGCGGTCGCGGGCCGGGAGCGCATCCAATCCCTGCTCGCGGACCGCGCGCACGAGCTCGCGATCGACGTTCAGCGCCACCATCGGCACCCGGTTCATCCGGGCGAAGTGGAAGATCGGCAGGTAGAGCTGCGGATCCATGTTCCACACCTGCCGCCACTCGGTCGCGCGCAGGAACGCCTCCTCGCCGAGCTCGCCGGCCACCCAGCGGTCGAGCGCGGGCTGCACGCGGCGCGGGAACATCTCGAGGCCGAGCACCATGTCCGGCCGCTGCGCGTGCAGCGCCGCGATCGTCTGCAGCTGCCAGCGGTGGTGCTCGGCGTCGTCGTGCGACTCGCCGAGCAGCACCACGTCGCGCCGCGCGAGGCGCGCGAGGAGGTCCTGGCCGACGAGGGGGCGCGGGCCGGCGGCCTCCGGCGCCGCCCAGGTGCCGCGCGGCACGCACGCGGCGCCCGCTGCGGGCGCGGACGGCAGCAGGAGCGCGGCAGCCGCGACGGCGGCGGCGGCGACGGC
>JAHDYJ010000206.1 GCA_023383795.1 Burkholderiales bacterium
TCGGGCCGCTTCACGCGCAGCGGCATCACTCCCCGCGCCGGCCCGCCGCCCGCCGCGGCCGCGGCGCCGCCGGCCGCGCCGGCCGGCGGCCCGCCCGGCCCGCCCGGCGCGCCGCCCTGCAGCGACTGCCCGAGCGCGCCCGCCATCGCCTGCCCCATCGCGAGGCCCGCGCCGAGCCCGGCGCCCGCGCCGGCGACGCCGCCCTCGTTCGCCGCCGCGGTCGGGATGCTCGAGGCGACCTGGAACTGCGTGTAGCGGCCCATCTCGCCGACCATGTTCATGCCGATGCGCTGGTCGAGGATCTTCTGCAGCTCCTCGGGCAGCGAGACGTTCTGCACGACGAACCCGGCGAGCTCGAGGCCGAGCGTCTTGAACGTCTCGGTCATCTTCTCGCGCAGCTTCGCGCCGAGCTCGTCCTGGTTGGCGGCGAGATCGAGGAACGGGATGCCCGACTCGCCGAAGAGGTCGGTCATCGAGCCGACGATCGTGCTGCGCAGCTGCCCGGAGAGGTCGTCCACCGTGTAGTGCTCGCGGGTGCCGCTGATGTTCAGGTAGAACGCCTTCGGGTCGACGATGCGATAGCTGTAGATGCCGAACGCGCGCAGCCGCACCGCGCCGAACTCCTTGTCGCGGATCGTGATCGGGTTCGGCGTGCCCCACTTCTGGTCGACCTGCAGGCGCGTGCTGAAGAAGTAGACGTCGCTCTTGAAGGGCGACTCGAACAGCTTGTCCCAGTTCCTGAGGTAGGTGAGGACCGGGATCGTCTGCGTGACGAGCTTGTAGCGGCCGGGGCCGAACACGTCGGCGACGCGCCCCTCGTCGACGAAGAGCGCCATCTGCGACTCGCGCACCGTGAGGCTCGCGCCGTACTGGATCTCCATGTCCCGCATCGGGAAGCGGTAGGCGAGCGTGCCTTCGCCCTCCTCCGTCCAGTGGATGATGTCGATGAACTGCTTCTTGACGAAGTCCCAGACCGCCATGGCACCTCCCGAGGGTCCAAAAGCTGCGCTAGTGTAGTCCGGCCGCGAGCGCCGGCGGTAGCTCGCGACGCCCCGGGGTGGGCGCCGGCGTGAATTCCTGCCGCCCGGCAGCCGCGCCGGTCAGGGCCGCTCGAGGCGCAGGTGCCCGGCGGTGCGCGCGTTGAAGCGCAGGAGGTCGGCGACGAAGCGGTCGAACGGCAGGTCGAACTCGCGCTTGAGCGCTTCCGCGGTCGCATTCAGGCCGGCGATCGGCACCCGCTCGGGGCCGCCCTCGAAGGCGAGGATGATGTTGTTCACCCGGTCGCCCGCGGGCAGCAGCAGCACCTGATCGTCGAAGGCCTGCTCGATCCGGCCGAGGTACGTGCCGAACTTGCGCTCCGAGGCGATGAAGTTCACCACCAGGATTCCGCCGGGCCGCAGCGCCTTGCGGCAGGCGTCGTAGAAGGCCTGCGTCGCGAGCGACTTCACCGACACCCCGTCCTCGAACGCGTCGAGCAGCAGCACGTCGGCCGACGCGGGGTGCGCGGGCACGTACGCCGCGCCGTCGGCGATCTCGATCCTCAGCCGGGCGTCCTCCTCGGGCAGCCCGAAGTGGCTGCGCGCGGCGGCGAGCACGCGCGGGTTGATCTCGACCACCGTCATGCAGGTCATCGGCAGGCGCGCGTGCACGAAGCGCGCGATCGAGCCGCCGCCGAGCCCGATCATCAGGACGTCGCGCGGCGCCGGCTCGAACAGCATGAAGCTCATCATCGCGCGCGTGTAGTGCAGCTCGAGCGCGTCGGGGCGCGACAGGCGGATCGCGCTCTGGATCGCGTAGCCGCCGAGGTGCAGCGCGCGCACGCCGCGCTTCTCGCTCACCTCGACGCTCGAGTGCCTGCCCGCGATCCAGCGCTTGAAGCCCCTCATGCCCGCACGTCGCTAGAATCCGTGGTCGTCCGTTCGCGAGGCGCGATTATGCAGTGCTTCAAGCGTTGCGTGCTCACCCTGCTCGCGCTCGGCGCGTTCGCCGCCGCGGCCGCCGCGGTCGCGGCCTACAACGTCGCCGGCTGGCTGCGCGCGGACGACCCGCCGCGGCGCGCCGACGCGATCGTCGTGCTCGGCGACGAGCCGACGCGCGCGCTCACCGGGGCCGAGCTCTACCTCGCACGGCACGCCCCGCGGGTGCTGCTCTCCAAGCCCTACCGCTCGCCACGCAGGCTGCTCGCCGAGCGCGAGGGCGTCGCGCAGCCGTGGTTCGAGGAGGCCGCGCGGGCGCTGCTCGTCCGCAAGGGCGTGCCCGAGAGCGCGATCGAGACCTTCGGCGAGGGCATGAAGAGCACGGCCGCGGAGGCGGGCGCGCTGCGGGAGCGCTTTCCGAGCGGCGCCCCGACGCTGCTCGTCGTCACCTCGCCCTACCACGTGCGGCGCGCGCGCCTCATCCTCGCCGACGCCCTGCCCCACGCCCGCGTGCTCGTCGTCGCGAGCCGCCACGAGACCTTCCCCGACCGCTGGTGGGCCGACCGCGAGGCCGCGCCGCAGGTGCTGCTCGAGTGCGCGAAGTTCGTCTTCTACTTCCTCGGCGGCCGGTTCCTCTAGGGTCGCCTCCGCGAAGAGGAGCGGTGGCGCGCGGAGCGCGCCGGGGCGGTGTCGGCGCTCCGCGACATTCTTCACACGCCCGGCCCGCCACCAGTGCTATATTTTCCGCTCGCCGGAAACCACGCGCTACATCCACCCACCCCGGAAAGGGCACGGATGGCGGCACCTGCAGGACGGGTTTGCCCTTCGGATTTAGGTCCTACCAAATCCGAGTAACCCCTTGATCCCAGTGTCGACCGCCTCCCCATCCGCCTATATAGGGAGCCGCATGACGCTTTGCAAAGCGTCCGTTAGGTCCCCTACTTCTCGTTGGGTCCCAGGAGCGCCGGTCCCGTGAGGCGGAACTTAGACTTAATACGGAAGCTCGTCCTTGCGGTGGAGGACATACCGCCGGAAATACTCGCCGTCGGCGTCGAGATTGACGAGTTCACGCCCGAAGAGATTGGATATCACAGCTACTTGCTTGTGGATGCAGGATTAGCCGAGGGGGTCGATATCGGGACCGTGGACAGCTCCCTTCCCGAGTGGAGGTTGAGTCATCTAACTTGGGCAGGTCATGATTTTGCCGATGCCGCTCGCGATGACTCTCGATGGGCGAGGGCAACTACCGTCGTGAAGGAGAAGGCGGGAACTGTCACGTTCGACGTTCTGAAGCAAGTCCTTTCGAGTCTGATCAAGAACGCCCTCGGCGTATGAAAGCCCTGGTGCCCAACCACGCGCTCGAGCCGACCGCCGCCAGCGGGCTTCGCCGGCTGGCGGTGCCCTCGGCGCTGCGCGCCTCGGCGGCGGCTCAGCGCGAGCGTTAGCCCCACATGCCAACGCCGAAAAGAGACGATTTTCCCGCTCCCTTGGTGCGCAAACTTGCGGAACGCGCTGGGTACATCTGCTCGAATCCCGGGTGCAATCGCGTAACGGTGGGTCCTTCGGACGCCGACCCTAACAAGTCCGCAAAGACCGGCGTCGCCGCGCATATCTGTGCTGCTGCTCCGAACGGACCGAGATACGACATCTCACAAACGCCAGCGCAGCGCCGCAGTATTGAGAACGGAATCTGGTTATGCGGTGCCTGTGCCGCGCTCGTGGACAAGTGACCCGCCCAGGGATCCTCGGACCATGGGTTACTTGGGAACGGCCCCCTGGTT
>JAHDYJ010000207.1 GCA_023383795.1 Burkholderiales bacterium
CACCGGCATGTCGGCGCCGCCGATCGGGATGATGATCAGCACGCCGAGCACGAACGCGATCGCGGTCATGACGCCGAACGCGACCCAGGCCTTGTCGGGCGCCAGGAAGAACGCCACGCCGAACCCGATCATCACCAGCGCGAGCGCGAGGTTCAGCAGGTGCTGGCCGGGGAACACCACCGGCGCGCTCGAGAAGAGCCGGAAGTGCCTGCCGAGGCCGGCGAGCTTGCCGAACGCGATCACCGAGCCCGAGAACGTGATCGCGCCGACGAACGTGCCGATGAAGAGCTCGAGCCGGTTGCCGGCCGGCATCGGGTCGGGAATGCCGAACGCGGCCGGGTTGTTCACCGCGGTGATCGCGATCAGCACCGCGGCCATGCCGACGAGCGAGTGCATCGCCGCGACGAGCTCGGGCATCTGCGTCATCTCGACGCGCCGCGAGACGATGGCGCCGATGGTGCCGCCGATCGCGATCGCGAGGATGATCATCACGCGGTTCTCGACGATCGCCATCGTCACGACGACCGCGATCGCCATGCCGATCATGCCGAACAGGTTGCCGCGGCGCGCGGACTCCGGATGCGAGAGGCCCTTCAGCGCGAGGATGAAGAGGACCGAGGCGACGAGGTACCAGAGCGCGACTTGGTTGCCCGACATGCCCGTCCCCTCAGTGCTTCTTCTCGCCGGACTTCGGCTGCTTCTTGCGGAACATCTCGAGCATGCGCTGCGTGACCAGGAAGCCGCCGAAGACGTTCACCGCGGCGAGCCCGACCGCGACCGCGCCGACGATCGAACCGAAGTCGCCGCCCGCGGGGCCGGCGGCGAGCAGCGCGCCGACGATGATCACCGACGAGATCGCGTTGGTGACGCTCATCAGCGGCGTGTGCAGCGCCGGCGTCACGTTCCAGATCACGTGGTAGCCGACGAACACCGCCAGCACGAACACGATCAGGTAGAAGACGGTCGGGTCGATGGCTTCTGTCATTCGATGCTCCTTTGGAGCGAGCGGACAGTGGACAGTTGGCAGCGGGCAGTCGCGCGTCGCGGTCCGCCGCTCACTGTTCGGTGTCCACTGCCCACTGTCCACTAGCTCTTCTTCACTGCCTCCCCGCCGATGCACACCAGCGCGCCGGCGACGATCTCGTCCTCGCGGTCGATCTTCAGCTCGCCCGTCTTGGGGTCGAGCAGCACGCCGACGAAGTTGAGCAGGTTGCGCGCATAGAGCGCGCTCGCGTCCGCGGCCAGCAGCGCCGGCAGGTTGGCGAGGCCGACGATCTTCACGTTGTCGCGCACGACGACCTTGCCGGGCTCGACGCCCTCGACGTTGCCGCCCTGCTCGACCGCGAGGTCGACGATCACCGCGCCCGGCTTCATCGCCGCGACGGTCGCGGCCTTGATCAGCCTGGGCGCCGGACGGCCGGGGATCAGCGCGGTGGTGATCACGATGTCGGCGGCCTTCGCGCGCTCGTGCACGAGCTCGGCCTGGCGGCGCATCCAGTCGGGCGGCATCGGGCGCGCGTATCCGCCCGCGCCTTCGGCGATCTCGCGCTCCTCGTCGGTGAGGTACGGGACGTCGAGGAACTTCGCGCCGAGCGACTCGATCTGCTCCTTCACCGCCGGCCGCACGTCGGAGGCCTCGACCACCGCGCCGAGGCGCTTGGCGGTCGCGATCGCCTGCAGCCCGGCGACGCCGGCGCCGAGCACCAGCACCCGCGCCGCCTTCACCGTCCCCGCCGCGGTCATCAGCATCGGCATGAACCGGCCGTACTCGTTCGCCGCGAGGATCACGGCCTTGTAGCCGGCGATGTTCGCCTGGGACGAGAGGACGTCCATCGACTGCGCGCGCGTGGTGCGCGGCAGCCATTCGAGCGCGAACCCGGTGATGCCGGCCTTGGCGTAGCTCTCGACCGTGGCGGCGTCGTACGGATTGAGCAGGCCGACGAGGACCGCGCCGCGCTTGAGCTGCGCGGCCGCGGCCGGCTCCGGTCCGCGCACCACGAGCACGACGTCGGACTGCGAGAGCACCTCGCCCGCGGAGCCGGCGATCGTGGCGCCGGCGGCCTGGTAGTCGGCGTCCGGAACGCTCGCGCGCACGCCGGCCCCCGCCTGCACCAGCACCTTGTGGTGCCCGCCGGCGACGAGCTTCTTCACCGTCTCCGGCGTCGCGGCGACGCGCGACTCGCCCGCGCGCGTCTCGGCGGGAATACCGATCTGCATCGTTCCCCCTCGTGTCTAGCGCGCCGGGCGGCGGAGTCGTTCGTCGTATTGCCGGCGCGAGATGAGTCGGGCGGATGATACAACAGCGGCCCGCGCCTTGGCCACGGCGCAGATCACGTGTCGCGTCACGAACCGGCGCCGACGCGCGCCACCGGAGACGTCCGGCGTTCCAGCACTTCGAATACCACCTGCACCAGGATCGCGAGCGCCGCCGCCGGTAGGGCCCCCGCAAGCATCAGCGTGGTGTCGTTCAGCGCGAGCCCCTGCACGATGCGCTCGCCGTACCCGCCCGCGCCGATGAACGCCGCGATCGTCGCCGTGCCGACGTTGATCACGGCGGAGGTCTTGACGCCGGCGAGGATGGTCGGCGCGGCGAGCGGCAGCTCGACGAGGAGCAGCCGGTCGCGCACGCCGAGGCCGAGCGCGAGCGCCGCCTCGCGCATGGTCTTGCGGATGCCGATGATGCCGGCGTGCGTGTTGCGCACGATCGGCAGCAGCGCGTACAGGAACAGCGCGACCAGCGCCGGCGCGATGCCGATCGTTCCCATCACCGCGATCAGGAAGGCGAAGAGCGCGAGCGCCGGCACGGTCTGGATCACGCCGACCGCGGCGATCACGCCCTGCCCCACCGCCGCCACCCTCGCCGCGACGACGCCGAGCGGCAGGCCGATCAGTACCGCGGCGGCGAGCGAGGCGAACACGAGCACCAGGTGCTCGCGCGTGAGGCGCCCGAGATCCTCGCCGAGCAGCGCCTCGCCGAGCGATCCGCGCGTCGCGGCGGAGCCGGCCGCCGCGTCCTCGAACAGCAGCCGGGCCGCGGCCGCGAAGGTCCTGCCGTCGAGCTCGGCCGCGCCGTTCAGCCGCACCATGAGCTCGGCGTCGATGCGCCCCTCCAGGGCCTGCAGCCTCTGCCACGCGGCCGGGAAGCGCTCCGGCACGTCGCGCCGGTGGAGCAGCACCGCGTCGTACTTCGGGAAGAAGCCGCGGTCGTCCGCCAGCACGCGCAGGCCGAAGCGCGCGATCTTGGCGTCGGTCGAGTAGATGTCCATCACGTCGATGCGGCCGGCCGCGATGGCCTCGTAGGCGAGGCCGTGGTCGAGCGCCGGCGGCGTCGCGTGCGGCAGGCCGTAGGCCGCCTTGACCCCGGGCCAGCCGTCGGGCCGCCCGATGAACTCCGGCCCGAACCCGAGCCGCACGTCCGGATGCCGCGCGAGATCGGAGATGCTCCGCACGCCGAGCCGGCGCGCGTGGGCTTCGCGCATCGCGAGCGCGTAGGTGTTGTTGAAGCCGAGCGGCACGCCAACGGCGAGGCCGCGCGGCGCGAGCGCGGCGTTCAGCTCCTCGATCGAGGGATCGCCCTCGAGGCCGAGGATCTCGCGCGCGATCGTGCCGGTGTACTCCGGATAGAGATCGATCGCGCCCGCCTCCAGCGCCGCGAACACGAT
>JAHDYJ010000208.1 GCA_023383795.1 Burkholderiales bacterium
ATGGCGCGGGCTGTCCATGTGCGTGAAGGCGTGCACGTTCCAGCCCGCCCAGGTCGCCTGGCCCGCGCCGGTCGCGTGCGTCTTGACGAAGCGGCGCTCGACCTCCCAGCGGAAATGACCGGTGCGCACGGGCATCGAGAGATCGATCAGGCGGCGCATCGGCCGCCGCTCACTGGTCGCGCCAGGGCTGGTCGGCCCAGAGCCGGCGCAGCGCCTCGGCCTCGCGGTGCACGAGCGCGCGCGTCGCCTCGGCATCGAGCCAGCGCAGCGGGATGTCGAGCCGGACCGCCTCGGCGATCCAGGCGGCATCGTGCATGGTCGCCGCGAGCATCGCCGAGAGCCGCGCGCGGATCGGCTCGGGCGTGCCCGCGGGCACCACCAGGCTGCGCACCACGCGCGTGTCGATCGCATAGCCCGCCTCGCGGAACGTCGGCACCTCCGGCGTCAGGGGAAAGCGCGTCACGCCGGCCGAGGCGATCGCGCGCACGCGGCCGTCGCGGATCAGCCCCATGCTCTCGCCCATGTTCATCGAGGCGATGCGGATATGCCCGCCGAGCAGCGCGGTCACGGTCGGCGCCTGGCCGGCGAAGGGGATGTGGTTCAGCTTGATGTTGGCGGCGCGCTCGAGCGCGATCATCAGCAGATGGTCATCCGAGCCGATCCCCGCCGTGCCGACCGGGATCGTGCCCGGCTCGGCGCGCGCCGCGGCGACGATGTCGGCGACCGAACGGAACGGGCTGTCCGGCGCGACATGGAAGCCGCTCGGATCCTCGACCACGGTGCCGAGAAAGACGAAGTCGTCGAGCCGGTAGCGCGGGCGGCGCTCGATCGTGATGGTCTGCAGGCTCGGCGTGATGACGGTGCCGATCGTGTAGCCGTCGGGCGCGGCATCGGCCATCGCGGTGTAGCCGATCTCGCCGCCGGCGCCGGGGCGGTTCACGACGATGAAGCTCGCGCCGGGCAGGTGGCGCTCGAAATGCGGCAGCATGGCACGGATGTTCACGTCGGTGCCGCCGCCCGGCGGGAACGGCACGATCACCTGGATCGGCCTGCCTCCGGGCCAGACGGCCTGCGCGCGGCCCGCGCGCGACGCGACGAGGCCTGCCCCGGCGGCGAGCAGCGCGCGACGGGATGCTCTCATGACGACGTTGTCCTCTCCGGCGAACGTTCCGGCGAGCCTAGAGCAGAACGCAGCCGAACGGAATCGCCCGCGCGCATGATGCCGCCCCGTCCGCGGCACGGCAGGGCGGACCGGGCGCCAGTTTCCGCTTGCGCGCCTCGTTGTCGCGGCGTAAAAAACGGCGCCGAAACAGAAAGGACGTCCATGCGGAACTCCGCAACGGCAGGGCTCTTCGGCACGGTGCTGCTCGCGCTCGCGGCATGCACGGCCGCTCCGTCGGCGGAGCTGCGGCTGTTCCGCGACAGCGTCGCCGCGATCGACCAGGCCGGCCAGCCGCTGCTCGACGATCTGGCCCTCGCCGAACGCGCCGCCTTCCGCACCTCGCTGCGCGAGAAGGCGCAGGCGAACTCGGCCGCCGAGGCGCGCGGCCGCGTGCCCGCGGGCGACGAGCGCTGGATCGGCCGTCCGCTCGGCATCGGCTTCGTGCGCGACCTGCGCGCCGAGGACATGGCCTTCGAGGCCTCGATCGGCGATCCGCCCGGCACCGCGGCGCTGCGCGCGGGGCTCGGCACGGTCACCGCCCTCTCCTCGGCCCTCGTGGCGCTGACCGACGGCACCAACGCCGAGGCCGCGACCGACGATCTGGTGCGCTCGGTCGCAGCCCTGACCGACCTCGCCGCGGCCGGCGCGTCGCTGGTCGGCACACCGCTCGCGACCACCGGGCTGAAGGCGGCGATCGAGGAGCTGCGCGGCCTCGCCCGCCGCCTGGCCGACGAGCTGAATGCCCGGCGCGCGCGCGAGCTGATCCTCGAGAACGAGCGGCAGGTCGATGCACTGCTCGCCGGCCTGCGCGATGCCGTGCCGGCGATGTGGACGGTGCTCACCAGCGACCTCCAGATCACCATCACGGCCAATCTGCGCATGCCGGAGACCGAGCTGCGCGCCGCGGTGGCGCGCGCCGAGGCCTATCGCCGCCTGCTCAGCGACTACGCGGTGCTGATCGCCCGCGCGCAGGACGCCTGGGGCGGCGCGGTGCTGGCGGCGCGCACGCCGGGCAGCCTGACGCTCGCCGCGGTCGCCGAGAACGCCACACGGCTGCGCGCCGATCTGGAAGCGATCCGGCGCGCCCAGGCCGCGCTCAGGAGCGGGCAGCTCAATCCATGAGCGCGGCCGGCGATGCCGCAGGGTGCTGATACCCGGCGCGCGAAGGCTTGACCCTTTGCGCGGACGGCAAGAGGCAAGGAGGGGAGATGTCGGTCCACGCCGCGCGCAACGCGCTGTTCGCCTCGCTCGCAACCCTGGCCGAGCGCCGCGACACCACGCCCGATGCGGCCGAGAAGGAGGAGATCGCGGTCGCGATGCTGGAGGTGCAGAGCGCGATCCGCGACCTCGCCCTCGCCGATCTGCTCGCCTCCGCCAGGGCGGTCTCGGACGCCTCCGAGGCGCTCGAACACGCCGTGCGCGCGGCCAAGCGCAAGCCCTTCGACGTCTATCTCGAGAGGCTGCAGCGCCACATCGCCGCACTCGACGAGGCGCGCGGCGCGATGCACGAGGAGGACGCGCTGCCGCCCGCGCCGGAGGACGGCGCCGAGCCGCTGCCGGCCGCCAGGGCGCGCTCGTTCCGCGGCGAGGGCGTGCCGAAGCTCTCGACCGCGACCGACTTCGCCTCGCTGAAGGACGAGTATGCGCGGCTGTTCGAGGCCTGCACCGTGCGGCCCGAGCGCCAGGGCAACATCGACTACTATGTCCGCGAGCTCGAACGGCACCAGGATGCCTACAAGGCGGTCGAGCAGCAGACCGGCGTGCCGTGGCTGTTCACCGGCATCCTGCACGGCATGGAGTGCGGCTTCAGCTTCCAGCGCCACCTGCACAACGGCGATCCGCTGACCGCGCGCACGGTGCGCGTGCCGGCCGGCCACCCGCGCGCCGGCGAGCCGCCCTTCCCCTGGCTGGTCAGTGCGGTCGATGCGCTCCGGCTGAAGCGGCTCGCCGAGGAGACCGACTGGTCGATCCCGCGCCGGCTGTTCCACTTCGAGCGCTTCAACGGCTTCGGCTATCGCCGCCGCGGCATCCCCTCGCCCTATCTCTGGAGCTTCTCGAACCTCTACGTGAAGGGGAAGTTCGTCGCCGACGGCGTGTTCGATCCCGAGGCGATATCGAAACAATCCGGCGCCGGCGTGATCCTCAAGGCGGCGACGGCGCGCGGCCTCGGCTGAACGCGCCTACCTCCGTCGCG
>JAHDYJ010000039.1 GCA_023383795.1 Burkholderiales bacterium
CGGGCGCTACGGCGAGAACCCGAACCGGCTGCAGCACTACTACCAGTACCAGGTGGTGCTGAAGCCCTCGCCCGACGACATCCAGGAGCAATACCTGGACTCGCTGCGCGCGCTCGGCATCGACACCGCGGCGCATGACATCCGCTTCGTCGAGGACGACTGGGAGTCGCCGACGCTCGGCGCCTGGGGCCTCGGCTGGGAGGTCTGGCTGGACGGCATGGAGGTCACGCAGTTCACCTACTTCCAGGAGGTCGGCAGCCTTCCGTGCCGGCCGGTGCTCGGCGAGATCACCTACGGCCTCGAGCGCCTGGCGATGTACCTGCAGGGCGTCGAGAACGTATACGACCTCGTGTGGACGCCCGGCGTGACCTACGGCGACGTCTATCACCAGAACGAGGTCGAGCAGTCGAAGTACAACTTCGAGCACTCGAACGCGCCTTGGCTGCTCGAGCTCTTCGGCGAGCTCGAGTCGGAGGCGAAGCGGCTGCTCGCGGCCGGCCTCGCGCTGCCGGGCTACGAGATGGTCATGAAGTGCTCGCACACGTTCAACCTGCTGGATGCGCGCGGCGCGATCTCCACCACCGAGCGCGCGGCATACATCGGGCGCGTGCGCGCGCTCGCGCGCGAGGTCGCCCAGGCCTACTACGCGTCGCGCGAGGCGCTCGGATTTCCAATGATGAAAGTGGGCAGTTGACAGTGGGCAGTGGGCAGTGGACCGTGCTCTGCGAGAGCTTCCGCAACGCGATGAAGTGTGCGGTCGACCCGGGCGTCGGTTTCGGTAACCGTGCAGCTGGATTCCTCCGGGCCGGCTGCCCACTGTCCACTGCCCACTGCCCACTGTCTTTCTTATGATCGCGCCGCTTCTGGTCGAGCTCCTCACCGAGGAGCTGCCGCCCAAGGCGCTCGAGCGCCTGAGTCGGACCTTCGCCGAGGCGCTCCACGCGCTGCTGCGCGAGGACGGCTTCGTGGCCGCCGATGCGCGGTTCACCGCGTTCGGCACACCGCGCCGGCTCGCGGTGCTGATCGAGGGCGTCGCGGCGCAGGCGCCGGACAAGGCGCAGACCGTGCTCGGCCCCGCGGTCGGCGTGGGGCTCGACAAGGAAGGAAGACCGACGCCGGCCCTGCTCGGATTCGCGAAGAAGCAGGGCGTCGGCGTCGACAGGCTGACGCGCGTCGCCGGCGCCCGGGGCGAGCAGTTCGCGTACGAGGCGGTGGTCCCCGGCGGCGCGCTCGACCGGACGCTCGACCTGCATGTCGCCGATGCGCTGCGCCGCCTGCCGGTGCCGAAGGTCATGCGCTGGGGCGCGGGCGACGCCGAGTTCGTGCGTCCGGCGCACGGCCTGGTGATGCTCCACGGCGACCGGATCGTGCCCGGCGAGGTGCTCGGCCTCGCGAGCGGCCGCACGACGCGCGGGCACCGTTTCCTGTGCGAAGGCGACATCGATCTGCGCCATGCCGAGGACTACGAGCGCGACCTCGCGGACAAGGGCCGCGTGATCGCGAGCTTCGACCGCCGCCGCGACCGCATCCGCGAGCTGCTGCGCAGCCACGCCGGCGGGGCGGACATCGCCGCGGGCGACGCGCTCCTCGAGGAGGTGACCGCGCTGGTCGAGTGGCCCGCCGTCTACGACGGCCACTTCGACAAGGCCTTCCTCGAGGTGCCGCAGGAGTGCCTGACGCTCACCATGCGGCAGAACCAGAAGTACTTCCCGCTGGTGGACGGACAGGGGCGGCTGCTGAACCGCTTCCTGCTGGTGTCGAACATGGAGACGCCGCACCCGCGCAACATCATCCACGGCAACGAGCGCGTGCTGCGTGCCCGCCTCGCCGACGCGAAGTTCTTCTACGACCAGGACCGCCGGATCCGGCTCGCCGACCGGGTGCCCGCGCTCGAGGCGGTCGTCTACCACAACAAGCTCGGCAGCCAGCTCGCGCGCGCCGAGCGGCTCGAGCGGCTGGCCGGGGCGATCGCGCTCGAGCTCGGCGCCGCGGCGGATCTGGCGAGCCGGGCCGGCCGCCTCGCAAAGGCGGACCTGCTGACCGGGATGGTCGGCGAGTTTCCGGAGCTGCAGGGCGTGATGGGCATGTACTACGCGCGCCACGACGGCGAACCCGAGGCGGTGGCCCGCGCGATCGAGGCGCACTACCGGCCGCGCTTCGCCGGCGACGCGCTGCCGGCCGACGCGGTCGGCGACGCCGTGGCGCTCGCCGAGAAGCTCGACACGCTGGCGGGCATCTGGGGCATCGGCCTGCACCCTACCGGCGACAAGGACCCGTTCGCGTTACGGCGCGCGGCGCTCGGCGTGGTGCGGATCCTCGTCGAGCACGCGCTGCCGCTCGATTGCGCCGCGCTGCTCAAGCTGGCGCGCGGGGGGTACGGCGCGACGCGGCTCGCGGACGACACCGTTGCGGGCCTGCACGAGTTCATCCTGGACCGCATGCGCTCCTACCTGCGCGAGCGCGACTTCGCCGCCGACGAGATCGAATCGGTGGTCGGCCAGCGCCCGGTCCGCCTCGACCTCGTCATCCCGCGCCTCGAGGCGGTGCGCGCCTTCCGCCGCCTGCCCGAGGCCGAGAGCCTGGCCGCCGCGAACAAGCGGATCCGCAACATCCTGCAGAAATCGCCGCCGCCCGCCGGCGACCGGTTCGACGACCGCCTGCTCCGCGAGAGCGCCGAGCGCGCGCTGCACGAGGCATCCCAGCAGGTGGAGGCGGTCGCGCGCGAGCACCGCGAGCGCGGCGAGTACGCCGAGGCGCTGCGGGTGCTCGCCGCGCTGAAGTCGCCGGTGGATGCGTTCTTCGACCAGGTCCTGGTGAACGCGCCGGAGGCGGCGCTCCGCACCAACCGGCTGCTGCTCCTGATGCGCCTGGACGGGGCGATGAACGAGGTGGCGGACATCTCCAAGCTGGCGCCGGCGTAGGGGGTGATGGGTAATGGGTGATGGGTGATGGGTGATGGGTAATGGGTAGAATGCGGCCAAGGTAGGGGTATTTCATCACCGATCACCCATCACCCGGATGAAGCTCATCATCCTCGACCGCGACGGCGTCATCAACCAGGACAGCGCGCAGTTCGTGAAGAGCCCGGAAGAGTGGCGGCCGATCCCGGGCTCGCTCGAGGCGATCGCGCGGCTCACCCAGGCGGGCTACCGCGTGGTCGTCGCCACCAACCAGTCCGGCATCGGGCGCGGGCTGTTCGACATGGCCACGCTGAACGCGATCAACAACAAGATGATCAAGGCGGCGAACCAGGCGGGCGGGCGGATCGAGGCGATCTTCTACTGCCCCGACACCGCGGAGTCGAGCTCGCCGTTCAGGAAGCCCGCGCCGGGCATGCTGGTCGAGATCGGCGCGCGCTTCAACACCTCGCTCGAGAACGTGCCGGCGGTCGGCGACAGCCTGCGCGACCTGCAGGCGGCCGAGGCGGTCGGCGCCGCGCCGATCCTGGTCCTGACCGGCAAGGGCGCGGCGACCCGCGCGGCCGGCGGGCTGCCCGAGCGCACGTGCGTGTACGAGGACCTTGCCGCGGTGGCGCAGGAGCTCGCCTGATGATCGCGATCCGCTCGGCGCTCTACCAGCTCATCCTGCTCGCCGTGGTGATTCCGTACAGCGCCGTCGTGCTCGCCACGTTCCCGCTGCCGCCCCACGCCCGCTGGCAGGTGATCGCCGGGTGGCCGCGCTTCGCCTTGTGGCTCGCCGAGCGGATGCTCGGCATCCGCTACGAAGTGCATGGACGCGAGCACATCCCGTCCCGTCCGGCCGTGATCCTGTCGAAGCACCAGTCGGCCTGGGAGACCATCGCCTACACGACGATCTTTCCGCCGCACGTCTACGTGCTGAAGCGTGAGCTGTTCTGGATCCCGTTTCTCGGCTGGGGGCTCGCGCTGATGAGCCCGATCGCCATCAACCGCTCGCAGGGGAAGCAGGCGATGCGCCGGCTGATCGAGATCGGCGGCGTGCGGCTCGCGCAGGGCTTCTCGATCATGGTGTACCCCGAGGGCACCCGGATACCGGTGGGACGCCGCGGCGCGTACAAGCTCGGCGGCGCCGTCGTCGCGGTGCAGAACGGCGTTCCGGTGGTGCCGGTCGCGCACAATGCCGGGCTGGTGTGGCCGCGCAACTCGTTTCTCAAGTATCCCGGCAAGGTCACCGTCGTGATCGGCGCGCCGATCGACACCCGCGGGCTCGCAGCCGAAGAGGTCATGCGCCGGGTCGAGGACTGGATCGAGGCGCAGGTGGCGAGCCTGATCCCCCCGGAAGGCGTGCGCGAAGCGCATGCAGCTCGAACTACCGTTCCTGGCTGAGCCGCCGGTCCGGCCGAACGGGCGCGCGCGGTACGTCCGGCTCGGCGGCAGCGTCGTGCCCTACAGCTTCCGGCGCGCCCGCCGCCGCACGATCGGCATCGCGATCGACGAGCGCGGCCTGCATGCGGCCGCGCCGCGCTGGGCGACGATCGCCGAGGTCGAGGCGTTCATCCGCGAGAAGCAGGGCTGGGTGCTGCGCAAGCTCGCCGAGGCGCGCGCGGCGCCGCGTCCCGCGGTCGTCTGGCGCGACGGCATGCGCATTCCGTACCTCGGCGACGAGGTGGCGGTGTGCGCTGCGGCGCCGGGCGCACCGTCCGGGCTGGACGGCGCGCGGCTGATGCTCGCGATCGCCGGCGGCCTCGGCCCGGAAGCGCTGCGCGAGGCCGCGCTGGCCTGGCTGCGCGGGGCCGCGCTCGCGCTCTTCCACGGCCGCGCGGCGAGCCTCGGGCCGCTGCTCGGCGTCGCGCCGCAGCGCGTGTCGCTCTCGAACGCGCGCACGCAGTGGGGCTCGTGTTCGGCAGACGGACGGGTGCGGCTTTCGTGGCGGCTGATCCACCTGCGGCCGGCGCTGATCGACTACGTGATCGTCCACGAGCTTGCTCATCTGCTGCACATGAACCACTCGGCGCGCTTCTGGCGCGTCGTCGCGGTGGCCTGCCCCGGCTACGGCGCGGCGCGCCGCGAGCTGCGCGAGCTTTCCCACGCGTTGCCCGAACTCTGAGAAAGGAGTCCCGAACATGCGCCTGCTCCACACGATGCTGCGCGTCGGCGATCTCGACCGCTCGGTCAGGTTCTACACCGAGGTGCTCGGCATGCGGCTGCTGCGGACGACCGAGCGCCCGGACCAGAAGTATTCGCTCGCGTTCGTCGGCTACGACGACGAGGACAAGACGGCGGTCCTCGAGCTCACGTACAACCACGGCGTAGACAAGTACGACATGGGCAACGCGTACGGACACGTCGCGATCGCGGTGCCGGACGCCTACAGGGCGTGCGAGGAGGTCAAGCGGCGCGGCGGCACCGTGACGCGCGAGGCAGGACCGGTCAAGGGCGGCGCGACGGTGATCGCGTTCGTGCAGGACCCCGACGGGTACAAGATCGAGCTCATCCAGCGCGATTAGGGAAGCGCTGCGGGAAAGTCGATGAATCTGCTGTTGCGGATCGCCGACCCTGGCGCGAGGCTCGTCGGTCAGCCTCCCGGCGCGGCCCCGCGCGCCGCCACCGCGTTCGCGAGCGCGACGTAGTCCGCGACCGCCAGGTTCTCCGGCCGCAGCCGGGCGTCGATCCCGAGCCGCGCGAGCTCGTCGACGCCGGCGATGCCGGCGAGCGCGTTGCGCAGCGTCTTGCGGCGCTTCGTGAACGCGGCGGTGACCACGGTGGCGAGCGCAGCCGGATCGCGCGCGGCGAGGGCGTCGGGCGGCCGCGGGATCATTCGCACCACCGCCGAATCGACTTTCGGCGGTGGATGAAACGCGCCGGGCGGCACCCGCAGCAGCCGCTCCATGGCGAACCGGTACTGCAGCATGACCGACAGGCGCCCGTACTCGGCGGTGGAAGGCGGCGCGACCATGCGCTCGACCACCTCGAGCTGCAGCATGAAGTGCGCGTCCCGGATGCGCGCGGCGTACGGGATCAGCCCGAAGAGCAGCGGCGTCGAGATGTTATACGGCAGGTTGCCGACGAGCCGCATCGGCTGCGGCAGGCCGGCGTAGTCGAACGCGAGCGCGTCGCCGACGTGCACCGTCACGCGCTCGGCGGGGAAGCGCTCCGCGAGCGCACGCGCGAGATCGCGGTCGATCTCGATCACGTGGAGGTGGTCGACGCGCTCGGCGAGCGGCCCGGTGAGCGCGCCGCGCCCAGGGCCGATCTCGACCACCACGTCGCCGGGTCGCGGCGCGATCGCCGCGACGATCCGCTCGACGACGCTCCGGTCGGTCAGGAAATGCTGGCCGAAGCGCCGGCGCGGACGGTGAGCGGACATCTGCGGAGCGAGGCGCGAAACGTGCGGTCGCCGCCCGGCCCCACCCCCTACCGATCGTCCAGCCGGTACTCCACGTAGGCCCGGTCGCGGAGCTGCCGCACCCACTCTTCGTAGGCCTCGTCCGCGCGGCGCTCGCCGAGCACGCGGCGCGCCTGCGCCCGCTTGCGGTCCTCGGGCAGGTCCGCCCTGCGCCGCTCGAGCACCTGGATCAGGTGGTAGCCGAACGCCGAGCGCACCGGTTCGCTCACCTCCTTGATCCTGAGGGCTTTCATCGCGCGCTCGAACTCCGGGACGGTATCGCCGTCGGTCACCCAGCCGAGGTCGCCACCCCGCGCAGCCGACGCGTCGTCCGAGTTCAACCGCGCGAGCTCGCCGAAATCGGCGCCTTGCCTGATCCGCTCGCGCAGGATGTTCAGCTTGCGCAGCGCGTCGCTCTCGGAGACCAGCTCGTTCGTGCGCACCAGGATGTGGCGTACGTGGGTCTGTGCCACCGCGGCGGGGCCGGCGGTGCCGCCGCGCCGGTCGTTCATGCGCACGATGTGGAATCCGGCCGGGCTGCGCAGGACGTCGGAGACCTCGCCCGGCTTCATCGACGCGAGCGCGCCCACGAAGAGCTCCGGGAGCCGGTCGGCCGGCCGCCAGCCCATGCCGCCGCCCTGCAGCGCATCGGGCGCATCCGAGAAGCTCACGGCGACCTGCCGGAAGTCGACGCCGGCGCGCAGCTGCGCGAGCGCTTCCTCGGCGCGGCGGCGGCGCGCCTCGATCTGCTCGGGGCCGGCCTGCTCGGGAACGCGCACCAGGATGTGCGAGAGCTCGTACTCGGCCGGCGCCTCCGGGCTCGCCTGCCCGCCCTCCAGGAGCGCGTCCACCTCGGCGTCGGAGATCCGGATCTTGCTGTCGACCTCGCGCTCGCGCAGCCGCGAGATCAGCATCTCGGCGCGGATGTCGTCGCGGAACTTCTCCCAGGACAGGCCTTCACGCTCGAGCGCGCGCCGGAACTCGGACATGGCAAGGCCGTTCTGCTGCGCGATCCGCTGCAGGGTGCGGTCGAGATCGACCTCGCTGATGCTGACGCCGGTCTCCTTGGCGAACTGCACCTGCACGAGGTCGGTGATCATCCGCTCGAGCACCTGGCGCTGGAGCACGTCCTGCGGCGGCAGTGGCGCGCCCTGGCGGCGCAGCTGCGCCGCGACGCGCTCGGTGCGCCGCTCGAGCTCGCTCACCGTGATCACTTCCTTGTTTACCACCGCGGCAATCCGGTCGGCGAGCACGATGCGCGGCGGCTGCGGCGACTGGGCGAGCGCGTGCGACGGCGCCGCGAGCAAGGCGGCGATCACGGCAGCCAGCGAAGCCCTGCAGACGCCAGTCATTCGAGCGAACCCGGGAATCCGGCGCAAACCCGATCGACCACCTCCTGGATCCCCGCCTGCGCGAGGACGAGGACGGCCAGTGCAGGGGTTCCCCGACGCGGACGGAGCGTGCTTGAGTCGGCGCATCGGCGGGCTGTATGTCCTCTCGAGATCAGTAGTCGAACCCGGCGCCGGGCCCGCCCCGTCCCGGGAACACGTCGGTGGTGGTCGATTGCTGCGCCGGGGCATTCGTCGGGGTGTATCCGGGAATGTTCCGCTGCAGGGCCTCCAGCGGGTCGATGCCGATCCGCGCCAGCCCGTTCAGCTCGAGCTGGACGAAGAACTGGTAGGTGCGCTTCTCGGTCGCGCTGACGAAGCTCTGGAGCACCGCGCGCACGATCCAGCAGTCGGCATTATATTCGATTCCGGCGAGGCTCTCGACGATCTGGCTGCCGGCGATATCGTAGTTCAGCCGCGCGAGCCCGTACAGGCCGCGCCAGAGCGGCCACTGCGCGGCGACGTCGATCTGCCGGATCTCCGGCTGCGCGGCGGTCTCCCGCGCATAGCGGTATGCGGCGGTCACCACCTTCGCGAACTGCGGCGAATAGCGGACCCCGAAGTTGAAGCGCTCGAGCTGGGCGCCGCTCCACGAGTACTGCGCGGCGGTGTCCGCCCGCCAGTCGGGCGCGATCTGTCCGCCCAGGCCGGCGATGATCGGCGCGGTGTCCGCGGTGCGCAGCGGCGTGGTCGCGGTCAGGCGGACGTGCTGCTCGTCGAAGTAGAAGCGCTGGCCGACGAACGCTCGCACGGCCTCCTGGCCGGTCGCCGGCCGCAGCAGCCGCGAGGTCGCAGCGATGGTGAGCTGGTTCGCGTCGCTGATGCGGTCGCCGCCGACGTAGTAGTTCTCCGAGAAGAGCTGCGCGTAGCTCAGATCCGCGATCGCGGTGTCGAAGAGCGGAATGGCGCTCTGGTCGCGGAACGGCACCCGCAGGTAGTAGGCGCGCGGCTCGAGCGTCTGCAGGAAGTCGCCGCCGAACCAGCTCACGTTGCGCTCGAAGAAGAGTCCCGAGTCGATCGAGGCGATCGGCAGCGTGCGCGACTGCGAGGTCGGCGTGGCCGGACCGGCGTCGGTCAGGCTGTAGTGGGTCACGTGCACCCCGATCTTCGGCGTGATGAAGCCGTACGGCCGCAGCAGCGGCCACGCGAGGTAGGGGTACACGGTGGTGCGCCGGCCCTGCACCAGGGTCGAGTGCTCGAACGCGACCGCCTCGGCCGTCGCGCCGAGATCGAGTCCGAGGCGCGTCGGCCGCAGGGCGGCGAACGTGAGCTGCGGCAGCCTGGCATAGGGCGTCGCCACCGGGCTCGCCGGGTCCTGCAGGGTCTGGAAGCGCTGCAGCCGCAGGGTCGACCACCACCACCCGCCGCCGTAGGTGACCGACCCCTCCTGTGGCAGGTAGACCTGGGTCGCGACGGCGAGGCGGCCGGAGAGGTCGCGGAAGTACTGGTCGTCCGAGACGCTCGTGTAGTTCACGTTGCTCGACCACCCGCTCGTGCCGAAGATCGAGCTGTCGCGCAGCGACACACCCCAGCGCGCATCGCCCGTCGCCTTGTCCTCGGGCAGCACCTCGACCTGCGCCTCGCCGCGCGAGGTGGGCAGGAGATAGCGGAACTGCGTGATCAGCTGCAGCCCCCGGCGCTCCATGTAGCGCGGCGCGACGGTGGCATCGTAGTTCGGCGCGAGGTTCAGGTAGTAGGGCGCCAGCACCTCCCAGCCGCGCGCGTTGCTGATGCCGAACGAGGGCGGCAGGAAGCCGCTCTTGCGCCGGTTGTTCAGCGGGAACTCGATCTCCGGCAGCGCCGGCGTCCGCATGCCGAGGAACGAGAGGCGCGCGCCGCGCGCGACGCCCACTTCGCGGCCGAGATCGAGGTCGAGCTCCTCGGCCGAGATGTGCCAGTCGTCCTGCCCGGGCTTGCAGGTCGTGAACGTCCCGTCGGTGACGCGGACGTTGTCCCGGCCGTCGAAGCGCGCCGCTTTGGCGGTGCCGCGCGCGCCGGTCGGCGCCGCGGCGCGCCCGGTCACGCCGCCCTCCCGCGGCACCAGCGTGTAGCGCGGCTCGTCGATCACGCCCGCGTTGTCGCCCACGCGCAGCCGCAGCCGCGGACCGGTGAGCTCGTCGCCGTCCATGCGCAGGCGCACGTTGCCGATCGCCTCGGCCTCGTCGAACTCGTTCACGTAGCGGATGCGGTCGGCGAACAGCGTGGTCGCGCCGCGGTGCAGCTCGGCGTTGCCCACCGCCTCGACCTCGACGCCCGCCACGCCTTCGATGCGATCGGCGATGACGAACGCGGGGATCGACTCGCCCGCCTGTGGCGCCGGCGCGAGCGGCGCGCGGTGCAGGCGCAGCCCCTGGCCCTGTCCGGCGGCCGGCCCGCACAGCGCCAGCGCGAGCAACGCGACCGCGGCATGGATGTGACGCGACGCTTGAACGTATGTCACGGCGAGACGACGGTCGTGAAGGGGATCGACAAGGACCTCGCCCCTTGTCCGTTCGGGGACACACAAGGAACAGGCAACGTCGGAAGGGGCAACGTGCCCCCTGTTCCTACGATCCCTCGCGCACGAAGAAGCACTGCCGCGATTCTGAGACTGGTTCTAATCTTCCGCCGCGCGGCCGGCGTGCCGCGCGCGCGTGCCGGACGCGGACCGGGAGATGCGCGGCTGCCGCGCCCGCCCTCGAGACCCTCCCCTCCTCCATCCTCGTCCGCGCCCGCGCGATTCTCGTTGGTGGCGTTCTTTGGGTTGCTAAAATCGCACAATTCCCGGCCTCAGGCAACGACGCCCCTTCCGATCACCGCATGGACCGACTCGCAGCGCTCGAGATCTGGCTCGCGGCGCGCTACCCGCCCGGCAGCTTCCGCCTCACGCCCGCCTCCGAGGATGCGAGCTTCCGGCGCTATTTCCGCGTGCACCTCGCCGCCGGCCCGATGCCGACGGCGATCGCGATGGACGCGCCGCCCGAGCGCGAGGACTGCCGGCCGTTCGTGCACGTGGCGCGCCTGCTCGCCGACGCCGGGCTGAACGCGCCGCGCGTGCTCGCCGCGGACTTGGCGCAGGGCTTCCTGCTGCTCACCGATCTCGGCACGCAGACCTATCTCGCCGCGCTGGACGAGTCGAGCGCCGACCGGCTGTTCGGCGACGCGATCGACGCTCTCGTCAAGTGGCAGCTGGCGAGCCGACCGAACGAGCTGCCGCCGTACGACGCGGCGCTGCTGCGCCGGGAGCTCGACCTCTTTCCCGAGTGGTACGTCGCGCGCCATCTCGGGGCCTCGCTCGACGCGGGGCAGCGACAGGCGCTCGAGTCGGTGTTCGCGCTCGTCCTGGCGAGCAACCTCGCGCAGCCGCGCGTCTACGTGCACCGCGACTACATGCCGCGCAACCTGATGGTGAGCGACCCGAACCCCGGCATCCTCGATTTCCAGGACGCGGTGCACGGCCCGATCACCTACGACCTCGCGTCGCTCTTCCGCGACGCGTTCGTGAGCTGGCCCGAGGCGCGCGTCATCGACTGGACGGTGCGCTACTGGGAGAAGGCGCGGCGCGCGGGGCTCCCGGTCGATCCGGACTTCGCCGCCTTCTATCGCGACTTCGAATGGATGGGGCTGCAGCGTCATCTGAAGGTGGCCGGCATCTTCGCGCGGCTCGCCTATCGCGACGGGAAGCGCGGCTACCTCGAGGACACGCCGCGCTTCATCGGCTACATCCGCGCGGCCTGCGAGCGCTACGGCGCGCTCGCGCCGCTCCTGAGGCTGCTGGACGCGCTCGAGGGGCGCGCGCCCGAAGTGCGGTACACCTTTTGATGAAAGCGATGATCCTGGCCGCGGGCCGCGGCGAGCGCATGCGGCCGCTCACCGACCGGGTGCCGAAGCCCCTGCTCGAGGTCGGCGGCAAGGCGCTCGTCGTGTGGCTGATCGAGCGCCTGCGCGCGGGCGGCTTCCGCGACCTGGTGCTGAACCACGCGCATCTCGGCGCAGCGATCGTGTCGGCGCTCGGCGACGGCGCAGCGCTCGGCGTCGCGCTGCGCTACTCGGCGGAGGCTGCGGCGCTCGGCACCGCGGGCGGCATCGCGCAGGCGCTGCCGCTGCTCGGCGACGCGCCGTTCGCTGCGGCGAACGCCGACGTCTACTGCGAGCTCGACTTCGCGCGCCTGCGCTCGCGCCCGCTCGGCGCCGCGCTCGCGCACCTCGTGCTCGTCGACAACCCGCCGCACCACCCCGCGGGCGACTTCACCCTCTCCGGCACGCAGGTCGGCAACGCCGCGGCGGACCGCCTGACCTTTGCGGGGATCGGCCTCTATGCGCCCGAGCTCTTCGCCGGCGTGCCGCGCGGCGAGCGCGCGGAGCTCGCGCCGCTGCTGCGGGCGGCGGCCGACGCGGGCCGCGTGACCGGCGAGCGTTTCGCGGGACGCTGGGTCGACGTCGGAACTCCGCAGCGGCTCGCCGCGCTCGACCGCGCGCTCGCCGTCCAGTGAGCGCCCTCGACCGCGCCGAGATCGACCGCGCCCTCGCGCTCGATGCGACGTGGGCCGATCGCACGCGCGAGGCCTGGCTCGCGATGATGGCGCTCGCCGTGTTCGGCGACCTGAAGGCGCCGCGCATCGGCGGCGTGCCGCGCCTGCGCAAGAAGGCGCTCGACTGCGGCGAGCGGCTGCGCGCCGCGCTGGCGGGCCGCGCCTGGATCCCGCAGCCGCGCGAGCGGCTCAAGAACGCGCTCGCCACGACGCTCGCGCTGCGCGAAGCGCTGGACGAGCTGGCGGCGGCCGCGGGCGAGCTCGACGGCGGCGCGGACCGCGCGGCGTTCGGCGCCTCGGTCGACGCGCTGCGCGCCGCGGTCATGGACGAGCTCGGCCCGCGCGCGAACGCCTGGGCCGCGCTCCTTGATCGGCGCGGCGAAGCCGACGACAATGGGTGATCGGCAGGACGGTGATCGAAGAGGCAACGATCCCATGCGTCACATCGAACCGCACAAGGCGAGGCGCGCGCGGCTGCTCGCGGCCATGAACGGGGGCGTCGCCGTCGTGCCGACGGCGCCCGAGCGCCTGCGCAACCGCGACACCGACTACCTGTACCGCTTCGACAGCTACTTCTACTACCTGACGGGGTTTCCCGAGCCGGAAGCGGTGCTCGTGCTGACCGCCGGCGCACAGCCGCGGTCGATCCTCTTCTGCCGCGAGAAGAACCCCGAGCGCGAGCTGTGGGACGGCTTCCGCTACGGCGTCGAGGCGGCGCGCGAGGCGTTCGGCGTCGACGAGGCGCACCCGTTCGCCGCGCTGGACGAGAAGATGCCCACGCTGCTCGCCAACCAGCCGACGCTCTTCTTCGCCCCAGGCATGGATCCGGCGTGGGACGCCCGCGTTATGGGCTGGCTGAACCAGGTGCGGGCGCAGGCGCGCGCCGGCGTCGTCGCGCCGTCCGACATCCGCGACGTGCGCTCGATCCTCGACGAGATGCGGCTCGTGAAGGACGAGCACGAGGTCGCCACGATGCGCCGCGCCGCGGCGGTGACCGCGGGCGCGCACGTCCGGGCGATGCAGGCGGCGCGGCCGGGCATGATGGAGTACGAGATCGAGGCGGAGCTCCTGCACGAGTTCCGCCGGCACGGCTCGCAGTTTCCCGCGTACTGGCCGATCGTCGCCAGCGGGCCGAACGCGTGCGTGCTGCACTACCGCGAGAACGACCGCCGGATGCAGGAAGGCGATCTGCTGCTGATCGACGCCGGCTGCGAGATCGACGGCTACGCCGCGGACGTGACCCGCACGTTTCCGGTGAGCGGCCGCTTCAGCGGGCCGCAGCGCGACGTCTACGAGATCGTGCTCGCGGCGCAGGCCGCCGCGGCCGCGGAGGTGAAGCCGGGTGCGCGCTGGATGGCGCCGCACGAGGCGGCCGTGGCGGTGATCGCGCAGGGCCTCGTCGATCTCGGCCTGTGCGCCGGCACGCGCGACGCGGTGATCGAGTCGGGCGACTACAAGCGCTTCTACATGCATCGCACCGGCCATTGGCTGGGTCTCGACGTCCACGACGCGGGCGACTACAAGGAAGCCGGCGAATGGCGCCCGCTCGCGCCGGGCATGACGCTCACCGTCGAGCCGGGGTGCTATATCCGGCCCGGCGAGGGGGTGCCCGAGCGCTTCTGGAACATCGGCGTGCGCATCGAGGACGATGCGCTCGTCACCGCGACGGGCTACGAGCTGATCACCGCGGCCGCGCCGAAGCGCGTCGACGACATCGAGGCGTTGATGCGCGATGCGCGATAGTCGTGTCGACTTCGACGTCCTGATCGCTGGCGGCGGCCCGGTCGGCGCCGCGCTCGCGGCAGCGCTGCGCGACGCCGGCCTCGTCGCTGCGCTCGCGGACCCCGGCCTGCCGGCGGACACGCAGCCCGACGGCGCGGCCGCGGCGCCCTTCCGTCCCATCGCGCTGTCGCACGCGAGCACGCTCCTGCTCGAGCGCGTCGGCGCGCTCGATGCGCTCTCCCTCACGCCGATCCGCGCGATCCACGTATCCCAGACGGGCGGGTTCGGCCGGACGCTGATCGAGGCCCGCGACGTCGGGGTGCCGGCGCTCGGCTGGGTCGGCGATCTCGCGCCAATCGCCGAGGCGCTGCAGCACGCGGCCCGCTCCGCGCTGCTCGCGGCGCGCGTGACGCGCTGGGAGAGCGAGCGCGAGGACGGCGCGGTGCGAGTTCGGCTGGCCGACGGCCGGTTCGTGCGTGCGCGACTGCTGGTGCTCGCCGATGGCGGCGGATCCGCCGGCGACGGTCTCTCGCTGCGCGAGTACGGTCAGGCCGCGGTCGTCGCGCAGGTTCGTACCGAGCGGCCGGCGGCCGGCGTGGCATGGGAGCGGTTCACGACCGGCGGTCCGCTTGCGCTGCTCCCGTTCGCCGATCGCTACGCAGTGGTGTGGAGCATGCGCACCGCCCGCGCGCGCGAGCTCCTCGCCGCACCCGACGCCGCATTCCTGGCCGCGCTCGGCGAGTGCTTCGGCCGTCGCGTCGGCCGCTTCACCGAAGTGGGCGCTCGCGTAAGCTTTCCGCTGACGCTGCGCTTCCGCCGCGCCGCGGCGGTCGCGCCGCGCGTCGTCGCGATCGGCAACGCGGCACAAACGTTGCATCCGGTGGCCGGACAAGGGTTAAACCTCGGATTGCGCGACGCATTCGAGTTGGCCGCGCATCTCGATCGCGCCGGCAGGCCGGCGCTCGAGCGCGGCGAGGTCGCCGCGTCGTATGCTGCGCAACGACGCGCAGATCGTTACGCAAGTATCGGAATTACCGACGGCTTGGTGCGCGTGTTCGGACTCGATCATCCGCTCGCCGCGGCCGCGCGCGGGCTCGGTCTCGCGGCGCTCGATCTCGCGCCGCCCGCGCGCAGGTTCTTCGCGCGTCGTTTCGTGTTCGGACTGCGCGCGCTGCCCTGACCCCGCGCCACGCCGCGCGCTCGAATCCGGAAAAAATGGTTTCTCGCGCAAAAAGTTTCCGCCGCGCGCGCGAGATCATTCCCAACGCATGCCGATTGCGAGTAGAATCCGCTCCCGCTTTCCTTCTCTCGACCCTCCCTCTCGACAATGCGGATCGGCCCGCACGCGCTGCGGAACAATCTCTTGGTCGCGCCGATGGCGGGCGTGACGGACCGCGCGTTCCGCCGCGTGTGCCGCGGATTCGGCGCCGGGCTCGCGGTGTCCGAGATGGTGACGTCGCAGCGCGGGCTGTGGCACTCGGCGAAGACGCGCCGTCGGCTCGATCACGAAGGCGAGCCCGCGCCGGTCGCGGTGCAGATCGCCGGCGCCGATCCCGGAATGATGGCCGAGGCCGCGCGCTTCAACGCTGGGCGCGGCGCGGGCATCATCGACATCAACATGGGCTGTCCGGCCAAGAAGGTGTGCAACGCGGCGGCCGGCTCCGCGCTGCTGCGCGACGAGGCGCTCGTCGGGCGCATCCTGGAGGCGGTGGTCGGAGCGGTCGACGTGCCCGTGACGCTCAAGTTCCGCACCGGGTGGGACCCGCAGACCCGCAACGCCGTGCGCATCGCCCGCATCGCCGAGAACGCCGGCATCCGGATGCTCACGCTGCACGGCCGCACGCGCGCGTGCGGATTCTCCGGCCATGCGGAGTACGACTCGATCCGCGAGGTGAAGCGCTCGACGCGCCTGCCGGTGGTGGCGAACGGCGACATCCGCACGCCCGAGCAGGCGCGGCGCGTGCTGGACTACACCGGCGCGGACGGGATCATGATCGGGCGCGCGGCCCACGGACGGCCGTGGATCTTCCGCGAGGTGGCCCACTTCCTCGCGACGGGGAGCCGGCTGCCCGCGCCGAGCGTGCGCGAGGCGCACGCGACGCTCGTGCATCACCTGCACGAGCTGTACAGCCTGCACGGGGCCGGGGCGGGCGTGAGGATCGCCCGCAAACACGTCCACTGGTACACGAGCGGCCTGAAGGGGGCGGCCGCGTTCCGCGCGGAGCTCAACTGCCAAGCGACCTGCGCGGACCAGCTCGCCGCCGTGGACCGCTACTTCGAGGGCCTGGCGCAGGACGGCGAACGCCTGCACAGAGTGGAGGAGCCGCAGGAATGGTGAAACAGACGAGCGAGATCGCGGACTGCGTGCGCAAGTCCCTCGACCGCTACTTCAGCGACCTCGACGGGGCCAAGCCGCGCGCGATCTACGACATGGTGCTGAAGAACGTCGAGAAGCCGATGCTCGAAGCGGTGCTGAACCGCGCCGAGGGCAACCAGACGATCGCCGCCCAGATGCTCGGCATCAACCGCAACACGCTGCGCAAGAAGATGGCGCAGCACAAGATCAAGCTCTGAAGGGTGATATGCGACGGGTGACGCGCGCCGCGGCCGCGCGCCGGCGCAATCCTTCCAGCCATCGCCGGCTTCGCGCAACGGGCAGGGCAAGGCTCGTCCAACCGTCACCGCATCACCCGTCAACCATCACCCATCACCCGTTACCGGCATGCGAATCTCCGTCAGGCTCGCTCTGATCAGCGTCTCCGACAAATCGGGGCTGCCGGAGTTCGCCCGCGCGCTTGCCGCGCTGGGCGTGCGCATCCTCTCCACCGGCGGGACGGCGAAGCTGCTCGCCGACGCCGGCGTCCCGGTCACCGAGGTGGGCGACCATACCGGGTTCCCGGAGATGCTCGACGGGCGCGTGAAGACGCTGCACCCGAAGATCCACGGCGGCGTGCTCGCGCGCCGCGACGTCCCCGCCCACATGGCCGCGATCGACGCCGCCGGCATCGCGCCCATCGATCTGGTCGTGGTGAACCTCTACCCGTTCGCGCAGACGATCGCGAAGCCCGGCTGCACGCTCGACGAGGCGGTGGAGAACATCGACATCGGCGGGCCGACGATGGTCCGCGCCGCCGCCAAGAACTACCCCGGCGTCGCCGTGGTCACCGACCCCGGCGATTACGGCGGCCTGATCGAGGAGCTGCGCGCGAACGACGGCGCGCTCGGGCTCGCGACGCGCTTCGCGCTCGCCAAGAGGGCGTTCGCCCACACCGCGGCCTACGACGCCGCGATCGCGAACTATCTCACTGCGCTCGACGCCGAGAATCGTCCGGGCGCGTTTCCCGACCGGCTGTCCCTGCAGTGGGAGAAGGTGCAGGAGATGCGCTACGGCGAGAACCCGCACCAGCAGGCCGCGTTCTACCGCGACCCGGCGCCGGCGGCGCAGGGCAGCCTCGCGCAGTACACGCAGCTCCAGGGAAAGGAGCTCTCGTACAACAACATCGCCGACGCCGACGCGGCATGGGAGTGCGTCAAGACGTTCGAGCGGCCCGCGTGCGTGATCGTCAAGCACGCCAACCCGTGCGGGGTGGCCGAGGCAGCCGACTGCCTGACCGCCTACCAGCACGCCTTCGCGACCGACCCGACCTCGGCGTTCGGCGGCATCATCGCGTTCAACCGAGCGCTCGACGGCAGGACGGCCGCGGCGGTCGCCGTGCAGTTCGTCGAGGTCGTCATCGCGCCGGAGCTCGCCGCCGACGCGCGCGCCGCGCTCGCCGCGAAGGCGAACGTCCGCGTGCTCGCGGTGCCGGCGGGACGCGAGGTGCAGCGCCACGACTTCAAGCGGGTCGGCGGCGGCCTGCTGGTGCAGACGCCGGACGCGCGCAACGTCGAGCGCGCGGACCTGCGGGTAGCGACGAAGCGCGCACCGACGGCGGCCGAGCTCGCCGACCTGCTGTTCGCGTGGCGCGTGGCGAAGTACGTCAAGTCGAACGCGATCGTGTTCTGCGGCGGCGGGCGCACGCTCGGCGTCGGCGCCGGGCAGATGAGCCGCGTCGATTCGGCGCGCATCGCCGCGATCAAGGCCGACAACGCCGGGCTGTCGCTCGCCGGCTCGGTCGTCGCCTCCGACGCGTTCTTCCCGTTCCGCGACGGCGTCGACGTCGTCGCGCAGGCCGGCGCGAGAGCGATCATCCAGCCCGGCGGCAGCGTGCGCGACGACGAGGTGATCGCCGCGGCCGACGAGCTCGGCATCGCGATGGTCTTCACCGGCGTGCGGCATTTCAGGCACTGAACGGTGATGGGTGATGGGCGGCCAGGCGCGGGGCGCTCGCGCGGCCGCGGCCTGGTTTTCGTCACCCGTCGCCCATTACCCTTTACCGAGGTCAGCGCCAGATGAAGGTCCTGGTACTAGGCAATGGCGGACGCGAGCACGCGCTCGCCTGGAAGCTCGCGCGCAGCCCGCGGGTGCAGAAGGTGTTCGTCGCGCCGGGCAACGCGGGCACCGCGCGCGAGGAAGGCGTCGAGAACGTCGCGCTGTCCGGTCTCGAGGAGCTGGCCGCCTTCGCCAGGCGCGAGGACGTCCATCTGACGGTCGTCGGCCCGGAGGCGCCGCTCGCGGCGGGCGTGGTCGATCTCTTCCGCGAGCGCGGGCTGCGCATCTTCGGGCCGACGCGCGCTGCCGCGCAGCTCGAGAGCTCGAAGGAGTTCGCCAAGCGTTTCCTGGTCAGGCACCGGATTCCGACCGCCACCTACGGGTGCTTCTCGGCGCCCGGCGATGCGCACGCGTACGTCGAGGCGCAGGGTGCGCCGATCGTCGTCAAGGCCGACGGCCTGGCGGCCGGCAAGGGCGTCGTGGTGGCGGCGACGGCGGCCGAGGCGCACGCGGCGATCGATGCGATGCTGGTCGAGCACAGCATGGGCGACGCCGGCGCCCGCGTGGTGATCGAGGAGTTCCTCGCCGGCGAGGAGGCGAGCTTCATCGTCCTCGCGGACGGACGCAGCGTGCTGCCGTTCGCCACCAGCCAGGACCACAAGCGGCTCAGAGACGGCGACCAGGGTCCCAACACCGGCGGCATGGGCGCCTACTCGCCGGCGCCGGTGATCACGCCCGCGCTGCACGCGCGGGTCGTGCGCGAGATCATCCTGCCGACCGTGCGCGGCATGGCCGCCGACGGCATCCCGTACTCGGGGTTCCTGTACGCGGGCCTGATGATCGACGCCGCCGGTAATCCGAAGGTGCTCGAGTTCAACTGCCGCATGGGCGATCCGGAGACGCAGCCGATCATGCTGCGGCTGCGCTCGGATCTCCTCGAGCTGATCGACGGCGCGCTGGACGGCAAGCTCGACCGGATGGAGGCCGAGTGGGACCGCCGCGCCGCGCTCGGCGTCGTGCTCGCGGCGGCGAACTACCCGGAGGCGCCGCGCAAGGGCGATCCGATCGCCGGCCTCGCCGCACAAGGCGAGGACGTACACGTGTTCCACGCCGGCACGGCGCTCGAGGATGGCAAGGTCGTCACCGCCGGCGGGCGGGTGCTGTGCGTGACTGCGCTCGGCGATTCGATCCGGATGGCGCGCGCGCGCGCCTACCAGATGGTGGACGCGATCCGGTTCGACGGCATGCAGTACCGTACCGACATCGGACATCGTGCGCTCGAGCCGCGCCCGCGGAGCGGCGGCGCGGGCGGGCAAGCCGCGGGCGAGCGGCAGTGAGCATCGACGCGCGGGCGGTAGCCGGGTACCTGCGCGGGCTGCAGGACCGCATCGTCGCCGAGCTCGAGCGGCTCGACGGCACGGCGTTCCGCGTCGACTCCTGGGGCCGCGCCGAGGGCGGCGGCCGCGTATCGAGGATCGTCGAGGAAGGCGCCCTCTTCGAGCGCGGGGGCGTCAATTTCTCGCACGTCATGGGCG
Organism: Burkholderiales bacterium; assembly: GCA_023383795.1. Lineage (GTDB taxonomy): Bacteria > Pseudomonadota > Gammaproteobacteria > Burkholderiales > SG8-39 > JAABRB01. The sequence continues at coordinate 19,832 of JAHDYJ010000039.1, forward strand.
CGAACCTGCCGCCGTCGGCGAGCGCCGGCCGTCCGGAGGTCGCCGGCCGCGGCTTCGAGGCGATGGGCGTGTCGCTGGTGCTGCATCCGCGCAACCCGTACGTCCCCACCGTCCACATGAACGTGCGCTGCTTCGTCGCCACCAAGGCCGGCGCCGCGCCGATCTGGTGGTTCGGCGGCGGGATGGATCTCACGCCGTACTACGGTTTCGAGGAGGACGCGCGCCACTTCCACCGCACCTGCAGGGCGGCGCTCGAGCCGTTCGGTGGGCAGTACCACCCGCGCTTCAAGAAGTGGTGCGACGAGTACTTCTATCTGCGCCACCGCCGCGAGCCGCGCGGCGTGGGCGGCATCTTCTTCGACGACCTGAACGAGGGCGGGTTCGAGCACTGCTTCGGGCTGACGCAGAGCGTCGGCGATCACTTCCTGCCCGCATACGTGCCGATCGCCGAGCGCCGGCGCGCGACCGACTACGGCGAGCGCGAGCGCGACTTCCAGTTCTACCGCCGCGGGCGCTACGTCGAGTTCAACCTGGTCTACGATCGTGGCACGGTCTTCGGGCTGCAGTCGGGCGGCCGCACCGAGTCGATCCTGATGTCCCTGCCGCCGGTGGTGCGCTGGCGCTACGACTGGCGCCCGGCGCCCGGGAGCCCGGAGGAGAAGCTCTACACCGAGTTCCTCAAGCCGCGCGATTGGGCCGACTAGCAGCCGAGCTGCCGGGCGAGGTCGAGGAAGTCCTTCGCGTTCAGGTCGAAGCGCCGCTCGGGCGCGACGTCTTTCTTCGCCGGGTCGCCGAACTCGAGCGGCCGCGCGACGAACGCGGTGCGCAGCCCCGCGCGCGCCGCCCCGTCCAGGTCGTCCTTGTGCGCGGCGACCATCAGCACCTCGTCGGGCGCGAGGCCGAGCAGGCGCGGCACGCAGAGATAGGCCTCCGGATCGGGCTTGTAGTGGCGTGCGATCTCGGCCGAGAGCACGACGTCCCACGGCAGTCCGCCGTGCTTCGCCATGTTCACGAGGAGGGCGACGTTGCCGTTTGACATCGTCGCGAGCACGTAGCGCCGCTTCAGCCGCTTCAGGCCCGGCACCGCGTCCTTCCACGGCGCCAGGCGATGCCACGCGCGGTTGAACTCCGCGAGATCCGCCTCGCTCAGTTCGCGCATGCCGAACTGCGCGACCAGGTCGTCGAGGATCATGCGGTGCAGGTCGTCGATCTTCGTCCAGCCGAGCTCGCCGCGGCGCACGCGATCCATCGCCGGCCGGTAGCCGGCGCGCCAGGCGTCGGCGAACGCCGCCCAGTCGGCCTTCAGCCGCCGGCGCCGGCCGAGCCGTCGGCCCTCCTCGATCAGCGAGCCGCGCCAGTCGACGACCGTGCCGAAGACGTCGAACGCGAGTGCTCTGATCCGCTTCAGCGTCGGCTTCATCGTGGACCTCTCACCATTGGGTGAGGAGCGAAGCGTGAAACGTGACGCCCCTCACTCGAGGAACAGCTCGACCAGATCGTTCAGGAAGCGGCGGCCCCGCTCGGTCGGCCTGACCCGCGCGCGGTCTCGCACCACCAGTCCACGCGCCTCGGCGCGCGCGAGCGGACGCTCGATCGCCGCCGGCGCAAGCCCGGTCCGCCCGGTGAAGAGCGCCAGCGTGAAGCCCTCGGCGAGGCGCAGCGCGTTCAGCGCGAACTCGAAGACGAGATCCCGGCGCACGAGCGCGTGCTCCTCGTGGACCGGCGCGCCGGCAGCGACGCGCGCGAGGTACTCGCGCGGATGCTTGTGGCGCGTCTGCCGCACGATCCGGTCGCCGAGCGAGAGCTTGGCGTGCGCGCCGGCGCCGATGCCGAGATAGTCGCCGAACCGCCAGTAGTTCAGGTTGTGCCGGCACTCCCGCCCGGGGCGCGCGTACGCCGAGGTCTCGTAGTTGCGGTATCCCGCCGCCGCGAGCGCACCCTGGACGAGCTCGTGGATGTCCGCCTGGACATCCTCGTCCGGCAGCGCGGGCCGATGCCGGTGGAACAGCGTGTTCGGCTCGATGGTCAGGTGATAGAAGGAGAGATGCGGCGCGCCGGCCGCGAGCGCGGCGGCGACGTCGGCGCGCGCGGCCTCCACCGTCTGGCCCGGCAGCGCATACATCAAGTCGAGGTTGAAGTTCGCGAAATGCTCGCGCGCGAGCTCGATCGCGCGCGCGGCCTCGCTCTCGTCGTGGATGCGGCCGAGCGCGCGCAGGCTGCGCGGATCGAAGCTCTGCACCCCGATCGAGAGTCGGTTGACCCCGGCCGCGGCGAACCCGCGGAACTTCGCCGCCTCGACCGTACCCGGATTCGCCTCCAGCGTCACCTCGGCGTCCGGCTCGATCTCCAGGCGCGCCCGAAACGCGACGAGCAGGCGCTCGATCGCTCGGGCCGAGAGGAGGCTCGGCGTCCCGCCGCCGAAGAAGACCGCGTGCACCTTGCGGCCGCGCACCGACGGCAGCGCGTGCTCGAGGTCGGCAACGAGCGCCGCGACGTATTCCTCCTCGGGCAGCGCCGCTCGAAGCTCGTGCGAGTTGAAGTCGCAGTAGGGGCACTTGCGCACGCACCACGGCACGTGGACGTAGAGCGCGAGCGGCGGCGGCGCGGCGAGGGACACGCCGCCGGCCTCCTCCGCGACGGTCCGCGCTCCGGCGCCGGCGGCCACGCCGCTCACTCCTCCTCGCGCAGCAGCGCGAGCAGCCGGCGCAGCGCCTTGCCGCGATGGCTGATCGCGTTCTTGGTCTGCGGGTCGAGCTCCGCGGCGCGCAGCCCGAGCTCCGGCACGTGGAAGTACGGATCGTAGCCGAAGCCGCCGCCGCCGCGGGGCGTGTCGGCCACCTCGCCGTGCCAGCGGCCCTCGGCGATCAGCGGCTCGGGATCCGCGGCGTGGCGCACGAGCACGACCACGCAGTAGTAGTGCGCGCTGCGATCGGCCTCGCCCGACAGCAGCTCCACCAGTCGGGCGTTGTTCCGCTCGTCCGAACGCGGGTCGCCGGCGAAGCGCGCGGAATGCACGCCCGGCTCGCCGCCGAGCGCGGCGACGCAGATGCCCGAATCGTCGGCGAGCGCGGGCAGGCGGGCGTGGCCGCTCGCGTTGCGCGCCTTGGCGAGCGCGTTCTCGACGAACGTCGGATGCGGCTCGTCGGCGTCGGGCACGCCCAGGCGCGACTGCGGGACGACCTCGATGCCGAGCGGCGCGAGCAGCGTCTCGAACTCGCGGAGCTTGCCCGGATTGGATGATGCAAGAACGAGCTGTTTCACGGATGGATGCCGCCGCGCGGCGCGACCGCCGGATTGTAGCCCGCGCGCGGGCCGCGCCTCGCGCGCCCGCTACGCTGCCGCGAGCGCCGCGCGCTGCAGACCGATCAGCTCGCGGATGCCGCGCTCGGCGAGGTCGAGGAGCGCGCTCATCTCGGCGCGGGAGAACGGCGCACCCTCCGCGGTGCCCTGGACCTCGACGAACCTCCCGCTGCCGGTCATCACGACGTTCATGTCGGTGTCGCAGGCCGAGTCCTCGGCGTAGTCGAGATCGAGCAGCGCCGCGCCGCCGCGCATGCCCACCGAGACCGCAGCGACGTGGTCGACGATCGGCGACTCGGCGATCGCGCCCGCGGCGAGCAGCCGCGCCACCGCGTCGTGCAGCGCGACGAACGCGCCGGTGATGCCGACCGTGCGCGTTCCGCCGTCGGCCTGGATCACGTCGCAGTCGATCTGGATCGTGCGCGCGCCGAGGCGGTCGAGATCGGTGACCGCGCGCAGGCTGCGTCCGATCAGGCGCTGGATCTCCTGGGTACGCCCGCTCTGGCGGCCGCGCGCGGCCTCGCGCTCGGTGCGCGTGTTGGTGGCGCGCGGCAGCATGCCGTACTCCGCGGTGAGCCAGCCCCGGTTGCGGTCCTTCAGGAACGGCGGGACCTTGTCCTCCACGCTCGCGGTGCAGATGACGCGCGTGTCGCCGAACTCGATCAGCACGCTGCCCTCGGCGTGGCGGGTGTAGCCGCGCTGGATCCGCACCGGACGCAGCTCGTCCGCGCGCCGGCCGCCGCTCCTCGCGCCCTGCCCGCTCACTTCGAGTTCTTCTTGATCGCGAGCCGGATCTCCTCGATCGCGCGCTCGATCTCGTCGTCGGTGAGGTAGCCGGGCGCCGCCGGCGGCGCCGTCTTCTGGAAGTGCTGCACCGTGCTCTTGTACTCGCGGTCGGACATGGCGACGGTGGAGATCGAGGTCGGCGAGACTTCCCCGAGCTGGTCGATCCAGCCCATCGCGACCACCGACAGATTGTCGCCGTCGCGGCCGGCGCGCCCCTCTGCCATGTCCATCAGCTTCGGCATCGCCGTCGCGAGATCGGGCGTGCGCAGGAGCTCCTCGCAGATGAGCTTCGAGCTGAGCGCGCCCCAGAAGCCGTCGGTGCACAGGATCAGCGTGTCGCCGTGGTTTAGCCCGACGCGGCGCGAGAGATCCACCTTCGGCACCGACATCTGGCCCAGGCAGTTGAAGATCTTGTTGCGATCGGGGTGGACGGCGACCGCCTCCTCGCGGATGCGGCCGGCATCGACCAGGATCTGCACGCGCGAGTGGTCCTTGGTCTGGTTCTCGACCCGGCCTTCGCGGATGTGGTACAGGCGCGAGTCGCCCACGTGCGCCCAGTGCGCGATGCCGTCCTGCACGACGCACGCCACGCAGGTCGTGCGCGGCGTCTCGAGCAGGTTGCGCTGGTTGGCGTAGTCGATGATCGAGTGGTGCGCGTTGGTGATCGCGCCCAGCAGGAAGCGGAACGGATCGTCGAGCCGCGGCTGCGCCTCGCGCTGGAACGCCTCGACGATGAACTGCGTCGCGATCTGCGCGGCGACCTCGCCGTGCAGGTGCCCGCCCATGCCGTCGGCCACGATCAGCGCCAGCGCGTCGCGCGTGTAGACGTGCGCGATGCGGTCCTGGTTCATCTTGCGCGGGCCCTGCCGGCTCTCCTGGTAGATCGAGAATCTCATCGCGTCACTCTCCGCAAGGCGCCACGCTCACGCGACCGACTTGCGCGCGAGCTTGAGCAGCGTCCCGCGCAACGAGGAGACGAACGACTTGCGGCGCGGCGTCTCGGGGTCGCGCTCGCGCAGCAGCACCTTCTGCAGCGCGAGCACGCTCTGCGGGCGCTTCATGTGGTCGAGGCTGAGGCACCAGTCGATCGTCTCGAGCAGCTGGTCCGAGTACTTGCCGCCGAACAGCTTGGTCGCCGACACGTAGCGGTCCTTGTCCATGCGCAGGTCGGCCGCCTGCGGCGCCGCGCCGGCGATGCAGGCGAAGATGCTGGCGCCGACCGAGTAGACGTCGGTCCACGGCCCGAGCAGCTCGCGGTTCTTGTAGTGCTCGGGCGAGGCGAAGCCCGGGGTGTACATCGGGTTCAGCTTGAAGCCCTCGGCGGTGAGCGTCTGGCGCGCCGCGCCGAAGTCGATCAGCACCGGCGTGCCGTCGTTGCGCACGTAGATGTTGGCCGGCTTGATGTCGAGGTGCAGCAGCTTGTTCAGGTGCACCTCGCGCAGCCCGTTCAGGAGCAGCGTGAAGATCCGCCGGATGAAGTTCTCCTTGATCGACCCGCGCCGCGCCTGGATGTGCTCCTGCAGCGTGCGGCCGCGCTCGTAGCGCATCACCAGGTACACAGTCTCGTTCGCCCGGAAGAAGTTCAACACCCGCACCAGGTTCGGATGCGACAGCCGCGCGAGCGCGCGCCCCTCCTCGAAGAAGCACTTCATGCCGTAGCGGAACGTGGCGAGGTTATCCTCCGAGATCGACGGCAGCACATCGCCCTCGCGGCGCAGCGCAAGCGAGCTCGGCAGGTACTCCTTGATCGCGACCGGCTGATCGGCCTCGTCGTGCGCGAGGTACACGATCGAGAACCCGCCGCACGAGAGCACCTTGGTGATGCGGTAGCTCTGCAGCTGATAGCCGTCGGGCAGCGGGACGTTCGACTGTGCCGGCATCGCAGGCGCTCAGCTCGACGCCGACGTGCGGATTGCGCGCGACGCCCGGATCCCGGTCCGGCCGTCCCGTCCGCCCGCGACCCGGCGGGCGGCGCCGGACGGCGCGCCCGATCGGCGCCACGGCGCGGCTCGCCGGGCGGCCGCGCAGGATGGACAGCGGGAGATACGGGCTAGAATAGCGGCCTCCGCGGCGGATTGTCTGAGTTTGACCCGCCAAAGTAAAGCGCGGCCGTCCCGCTTTCGAGCACATTACGACAACACTTCCACGCGCCACATGGTCCGGAGCATGACCGGCTACGCAGCGCTGACCCGGGAGCTGCCCCATGGTCTGCTGCAGCTCGAGCTGAAGAGCGTCAACGGCCGCTATCTCGACATCCAGTTCCGGATGACGGAGGAGCTGCGCGCCGCGGAGCCGCAGCTGCGCGAGCTCGTCTCCGCGTCGGTGTCCCGCGGCAAGGTCGACTGCCGCCTCTCGTTCGCCGCCAAGCCGCTCGCGCGCGAGGACGCACGCGTGGATGCGGCCCAGCTCGCGCGCCTGGCGCGCCTCGCGGCGGAGGTGCGCAAGGCGCTCCCGGACGCGCAGCCGCTGCGCGTGTCCGAGGTGCTGCACTGGCCGGGCGTGCTGGCGGAGGACGGCGACGTCGCGAGCGAGCTGCGCGACGCGGCGCTCGCCGCCATGCAGGACGCGCTCGGCGAGCTCGCCGGATCGCGCGAGCGCGAGGGCGAGAAGCTCGCCGCGATGATCCGCGAGCGCGTCGCGCTGATCCGCGCGCGGCTCGCCGAGCTCGGGCCGCTGGTGCCCCAGGCGATCGCCGCCTACGAGGACAAGCTCGCCGCGAAGCTGCGCGAGGCGCTGGCAAGCGCCGACGAGGAGCGCATCCGGCAGGAGATCGCCGTGTTCGGCGTGCGCATCGACGTCGCCGAGGAGCTCTCGCGGCTCGCCGCGCACCTGGACGAGGTGGAGCGCGCCCTCGGCGCCGGCGGCGCGGTCGGCAAGCGGCTCGACTTCCTGATGCAGGAGCTCAACCGGGAGGCGAACACCCTCGGCTCGAAGTCGGTGTCGCGCGAGCTCTCCGCCGCGGCGCTCGAGTTCAAGCTCGCGATCGAGCAGATGCGCGAGCAGGTGCAGAATCTGGAGTAAGGAGTTGGCAGTTGGCGGTCGGCAGCCGGCAGTTGGGGCGGTGGCGGTGCGCGCCCGCGCAGGCAGTAGTACCGCGCCCGCACCCGCCGTGATGCATACCATTCTTGAATGAACGCGATGCCAGATTGAGTGGCGCACCGAACCGGCACTGCCCACTGTTCACTGCCCACTGACCACTTTCGTTTCATGCACGGTCTTCTCTTCATCGTCTCGGCGCCTTCCGGTGCAGGCAAGTCCTCGCTGGTGAACGCGGGCATCGCCGGCGACCCGAACCTCGAGCTCTCGATCTCGTACACGACGCGCGCGCCCCGCCCGGGCGAGGCGGACGGCCGCGAGTACCACTTCGTCGACGGTGCCGCCTTCATGCGCATGCTCGAGGCGGGCGAATTCCTCGAGAGCGCCGAGGTGCACGGCAACCTGTACGCGACCTCGCAGCGGCAGATCGAGCGCGCGCGCGCCGCGGGCCGCGACGTCGTACTGGAAATCGACTGGCAGGGCGCGCAGCAGGTGCGCCGCGCCTTCCCCGACGCGGTGAGCATCTTCATCGCGGCGCCGTCGATCGCCGAGCTGCGCGCGCGCCTGGTCAAGCGCGGACTGGATTCGCCGGCGGTCATCGAGCGGCGCCTGGAGGCGGCCGTGGACGAGATGAGCCACGTCGCCGAGTTCGATTATGTTATTATTAACAAGGACTTCGATGAGGCGCTCAAGGACCTCAGCGCGATCGTGCGGGCCTCCCGGCTGCGCCTGGCGCAGCAGTGCGCGCGCCATCCCGAAGTCTTCGACGCGCGCGTGTGAGAGACTCGCGCCGATGAGAGACCAACGCAGACAGGAAACGACATGGCACGCATCACCGTCGACGATTGCCTGAAGCGGATTCCGAACCGCTTCCAGCTCACCCTCGCCGCGACGTATCGCGCGCGCCAGCTCGCGCAGGGCGGCTCGCCGCTGATCGAGACCTCGCGCGACAAGCCCACCGTGATCGCGCTGCGCGAGATCGCCAGCGGCAAGGTCGGGGCGGAGATGCTGAACCGCGTGAACGTCAGTTGACCGTGCAGCCCGCGTGCGCGAGGGGTGCACGCATCCGGGGGATCTCCTGACGTGGCCTTGGCCGGCAAAGGAAGCATCCAACGCCTGCGCCACGCGGTGTCGCTGTTCGGCGGATCGCGCCGGACGGCCGAGCGCAAGCGCGAGCGCGCCGCCGAGGGCGCGCCGGCGGCGCCGGCGGCGCCGCGAGCGACCAGCCTGGCGGAGCTGAAGTCCGCGGTCGCGAGCTACCTCAAGCCGGCCGACCTCGCCCGCCTCGAGGAGGCCTACCAGTTCAGCGACCGGGCGCACGAGGGCCAGTTCCGCAAGAGCGGCGAGCCCTACATCCAGCACCCGGTCGCGGTCGCCGCGATCCTGTCGCAGTGGCAGCTCGACGCGCAGACGCTGGTCGCGGCGCTCCTGCACGACGTCCTCGAGGACACCGAGGTCGCGAAGGACGACATCGCGAAGCGCTTCGGCAAGCCGGTCGCCGACCTGGTCGACGGCGTCTCCAAACTCGACCGCATCGAGTTCCAGTCGGCGCAGGACGCGCAGGCCGAGAACTTCCGCAAGATGTTCCTCGCGATGGCGCGCGACGTGCGCGTCATCCTGATCAAGCTCGCCGACCGGCTGCACAACATGCGCACGCTGGACGCGGTCTCGCCGGCGCAGCGCCGGCGCGTCGCGCGCGAGACGCTGGAGATCTACGCCCCGATCGCCAACCGGCTCGGCCTGGACACGCTCTACCGCGAGATGCAGGAGCTCGCGTTCAAGTACCTGTATCCGCTGCGCTTCGCGACGCTCGCCAAGGCGGTGAAGGCCGCGCGCGGCAACCGCCGCGAGGTGGTCGGCAAGATCATGGAGGCGATCCGGCAGAAGCTCGCGGCATCCGACATCGAGGCCACGGTCACCGGCCGCGAGAAGCACATCTACTCGATCTACAAGAAGATGGTCGAGAAGCACCTCTCGTTCAGCGAGGTGCTCGACATCTACGGCTACCGGGTCGTCGTGAACGACGTTGCGTCCTGCTACCTCGCGCTCGGCGCCCTGCACGCGCTGTACAAGCCGGTGCCGGGCAAGTTCAAGGACTACATCGCGATCCCGAAGGTGAACGGCTACCAGTCGCTGCACACCTCGGTGATCGGCCCGTTCGGCATGCCGCTCGAGGTGCAGATCCGGACCTGGGACATGCACCGCATCGCCGAGACCGGCGTCGCGTCGCACTGGGTGTACAAGGACGACCAGGCGACGCTCTTCGAGGTGCAGCAGCGCACGCACCGCTGGCTGCAGTCGCTGGTCGAGATCCAGGACGCGAGCGGCGACCCGGCCGAGTTCCTCGAGCACATCAAGGTCGACCTCTTCCCGGAGGAGGTCTACGTCTTCACGCCGCGCGGCGAGATCAAGTCGCTGCCGCGCGGCGCGACCCCGGTCGACTTCGCCTACGCGGTGCACACCGACGTCGGCAACCGCACGGTGGCGGCGAAGGTGAACTACGAGCTCGTCCCGCTGCGCACCGAGCTCAAGAACGGCGACCAGGTCGAGGTGATCACGGCCGCGCATGCCAACCCGAACCCGGCGTGGCTCTCCTACGTGAAGACCGGCAAGGCACGCTCGCAGATCCGCCACTTCCTGAAGACGATGCAGTTCGAGGAGTCGGCGGCGCTCGGCGAGCGGCTGCTGAACCAGGCGCTGCGCGGGCTGGACGCCGAGCCCGCAGCGATCGAGCCCGAGCGCTGGGACAAGCTGGTCCGCGAGACGAGCGCCCGCTCCCGCCAGGAGATCCTCGCCGACATCGGGCTCGGCAAGCGCCTGCCGGCGATCGTGGCGCGCGAGCTGCTCGCGCTCGCCGCCGAGTCGGAGGAAGGGCGTCCGGGCGGCTCGATCGTGATCCGCGGCTCCGAGGGCATGGCGGTCCAGTTCGCCAAGTGCTGCCGCCCGATCCCCGGCGACCCGATCATCGGTTTCATCAAGAAGGGCCAGGGCCTGGTCGTGCACACGCACGACTGCCCGACCGCGGCCAAGTCGCGCTCGGATCCGGAGAAGTGGATCGACGTCGAGTGGGATCCGGAGACCGAGAAGATGTTCGACGTCGGCGTGAAGGTCACCGCCGCGAACCAGCGCGGCGTGCTGGCGAAGGTGGCGGCGGCGATCGCCGATGCCGGCTCCAACATCGACAACGTCAGCATGGACGAGGAGCGCGGCATGTACACGACGATGCAGTTCACGATCCAGGTGGCCCGCCGGCAGCATCTTGCCCAGGTGATGCGCAGCCTGCGCCGGGTGCCGGAGGTCGTGCGGGTCGCGCGACAGCGCGACTGAGCCATCCGTCCCGCGCGGCCGCGGGACGACCGACAACCAGGAGGAGGAGACGATGAAGGTCGGCACGAACGGCGTCCAGATCAACTACGAAGTCGAGGGCGACGGACCCTGGATCACGCTCTCCCACTCGCTCGCGTGCAACCTGCACATGTGGGACGAGCAGGCGGCGGTGCTCGCGAGGCACTTCAAGGTGCTGCGCTTCGACACGCGCGGCCACGGCAGGAGCGACGCGCCGGCCGGCCCCTACTCGCTCGAGATGCTGGCCGACGACCTGAAGGGCCTCTTCGACGCGCTCGGCGTCAGGAGCACGCACTTCGTCGGGCTCTCGATGGGCGGCATGATCGGCCAGGTGTTCGCGCTCAAGTACCCGGGCATGCTGAGCACGCTGGTGCTCGCCGACACCACCAGCCGCTATCCGGCCGAGGCCGCCGGCGTCTGGGCCGATCGCATCAAGGTGGCCGAAACGAAGGGAATGGAGCCGCTGGTGCAGCCGACGCTCGAGCGCTGGTTCACCGAACCCTTCCGCAAGTCGAATCCGGGCAAGGTGCAACGGATCGCCGAGATGATCCGCACGACGCCGGTGCCGGGCTACGTCGGCTGTTCGCACGCGATCCCGAAGATCAACGTCTCGGCGCGGCTGCGCGAGCTCGACGCACCGGCGAAAGTCATCGTCGGCGAGCAGGACATGGGAACCCCGGTCGCGATGGCGCGCGAGATCCACGAGAGCTACCCCGGCTCGGAGCTCTTGATCATCCCCTCGGCGGCGCATCTCGCGAACGTCGAGCAGCCCGAGGCGTTCAACGCCGCGCTGGCGGACTTCCTCGCCAAGCATCGCTAGCACGACGGCGCGCCGCCGCGATGCTTCAGGGTTAATATATTCACCCCTGAAGGAAATCCCGCCATGCCTGCGAGCATTCTCAGCAGACGTCACGCCGTAGCAACGGGCGGCGGCCGCGACGGGCGCACACCCGCGGCCGCCGCCCGCGAGGAATCGACGTGTCCGGCCTGACCGGACGTCACGCCGTAGCAACGGGCGGCGGCCGCGACGGGCGCACACCCGCGGCCGCCGCCCGTGAGGAATCGACGTGTCCGGCCTGACCGGACGTCACGCCGTAGTGACGGGCGGCGGCCGCGGCATAGGCGCCGAGATCGCGCAGGCGCTCGTGGCCGCCGGCGCCACGGTCACGCTCCTCGGCCGCGACGCGGCGCGCCTCGCCGCGCAGGTCGAGGCGCTCGGCGGCGCGGCGATCGCCGCCGCGGCGAGCTGCGACGTCGCCGACGAGCGCTCGGTGCAGGCGGCCTTCGCCGACATCCGCGCGCGCCACCCGCACGTCGACATCCTCGTCAACAACGCAGGGCAGGCCGACAGCGCGCCGATCTCCAGGACAGACCTCGCGCTTTGGGAGCGCATGCTCGCGGTGAACCTCACCGGCACGTTCCTCTGCACGCGCGAGGCGCTGCCCGCGATGGCGAAGCGCGGATGGGGCCGGGTCGTGAACGTCGCCAGCACCGCCGGGCTGGTCGGCTACCCGTACGTCGCGGCCTACTGCGCCGCCAAGCACGGCGTGATCGGACTCACCCGCGCGGCCGCGCTCGAGACGGCGAAGAGCGGCGTGACGGTGAACGCGGTCTGCCCGGGCTACACCGAGACCGACATCGTCAAGGACGCGGTGGCAAACATCTTGCAGAAGACGGGCAAGAGCGAGGCCGAGGCGCGCGCCGCGCTCGTCAGCCGCAATCCGCAGGGGCGCATGGTGCGCCCCGAGGAGGTCGCGAACGCCGTGCTGTGGCTCTGCCTGCCGGGCGCCGAGGCGATCACCGGCCAGGCGATCGCCGTCGCCGGGGGGGAGGTGACGTGAGCGAGCACGCGCCGGCGCCCGGCCGGGTCGACCGCGAGTCGCGCCTCGCGCACGGCGACCACGAGGCGCTGCGGCTGTGGCTGCGCCTGCTCACCTGCAGCAGCCTGGTCGAGGCATCGGTGCGCTCGCAGCTGCGCCGCGACTTCAACTGCACGCTGCCGCGCTTCGACCTGATGTCTCAGCTCGAGCGCCATCCCGAAGGCCTGCGCATGGGCGAGCTCTCGCGCCGCATGATGGTGACCGGCGGCAACGTCACCGGCATCGCCGACCAGCTCGTCAAGGAAGGCCTCGTGACGCGCGAGGCGCCGCCGGACGACCGGCGCGCCTTCGTGGTCAAGCTGACGCCCGCGGGCCGCAAGGCGTTCCTGCGCATGGCCGGGGCGCACGAGGCCTGGGTGGCGCGGCTGTTCGCCGGTCTGCCGGCCGTGGAGCGGCGCCAGCTCCACGCGCTGCTCGCCAAGCTGAAGGACAGCGTGACGGCGTCCGCACGCAGCGAGGCCGCGTGAGTGGCGGCAACGACGCGGGCGCGGCGCGCAAACCGGCCATGAGCGACAGGACCTATCTCGACTGGCCGTTCTTCGAGCCGCAGCACCGCGCGCTCGAGGAGGCGCTCGATGCCTGGGCCGGGCAGGCACTCGACGCGGTCGCGCCGCACGGCGACGTCGACGCCGCGTGCCGCAGGCTGGTCGCCGCGCTGGGCGAGGGCGGCTGGCTGCGCTACTGCGTGCCCGCAGCGCACGGCGGCGCGCTGCCCGCGCTCGAGTCGCGCTCGCTCTGCCTGATCCGCGAGACGCTCGCGCGACGCGACGGCCTCGCCGACTTCGCCTTCGCGATGCAGGGGCTCGGCTCCGGGGCGATCACGCTCGCCGGCTCCGACGCGCTCAGGCAGCGCTACCTGCCGCGCGTCGCGCGCGGTGCGGCGATCGCCGCGTTCGCGCTGTCCGAGCCCGACGCCGGATCGGACGTCGCGGCGATGAGCACCTCCGCGCGCGCCGCCGGCGACGGGATCGTGCTCGACGGCACG
>JAHDYJ010000040.1 GCA_023383795.1 Burkholderiales bacterium
TCGAGCACGGCGAGGTGGCGATGCGCCCGCTCGTGCTGCGCGAGATCGCCGAGGCGCTCGGGCTGCACGAGTCGACGGTGTCGCGCGTCACCACCCAGAAGTACATGGCCACGCCGCGCGGGATCTTCGAGCTGAAGTACTTCTTCGGCAGCCACGTCGCCACCGACACCGGCGGCGCGTGCTCGGCGACCGCGATCCGGGCGCTCATCAAGCAGCTCGTGGCGGCCGAAGACGGGCGGAGGCCCCTCTCCGACAGCAAGATCTCCGAGATCCTCGGCCAGCAGGGCATCGTAGTCGCCCGCCGCACGATCGCCAAGTACCGCGAATCGCTGCAGATTCCCCCGGTCAACCTGAGGAAGTCGCTCTGAGGCGCGCCGTCGGCAGAGGGTATAATGCGGCATCGGACGGCAGCCTCCCGGGGCGATGCATCCGCCGGCGCGGCGACCGACGTATCAAGTCTCGAACCGCCCAGAACAGAGACCGCACCTCGATCCCGACCCGCAGCGCCTCCCGCCGCCCCCTCCACGCCGGGGCGGGCCCGGAGAGCTCGCACGCACCGCCACCGACCGACTGACGGCATGAACCTGATTGCCAAACTGCTTCCGCCCGCGAACATCGTTCTCGACCTCGAAGTGAGCAGCAAGAAGCGCATGTTCGAGCAGGTCGGGCTGATCTTCGAGAACAACCAGGGCATTGCGCGCAGCCTCGTGTTCGAGAGCCTGTTCGCGCGCGAGCGCCTGGGATCGACCGGCCTCGGCCAGAGCGTGGCGATCCCGCACGGGCGCATCAAGGGCCTGAAGGATCCGGTCGGCGCCTTCGTCCGCCTGCGCACGCCGGTGCCGTTCGACGCCCCCGACGGCAAGCCCGTCAGCCTCGTGTTCGTGCTGCTCGTGCCGGAGCAGGCGACCGAGCAGCACCTGCAGATCCTCTCGGAGCTCGCGCAGATGTTCAGCGACCGCGTGCTGCGCGAGCAGCTCGGCACCGCCGACGATCCCGGCGCGCTGCACCAGGCCATCACCGCGTGGCAACCCCATGTTGCAGACAACCGTCGCGCAGCTGTATGAGGACAACCGCGAGAGGCTGTCGCTCACCTGGGTGTGCGGCGAGGCGGGGCGCGGCGCGCTGATCCGCCAGGATCCGGTGGAGTCGGCCGCGTTCGTCGGCCACCTGAACCTGATCCACCCGAACCGCATCCAGGTCGTCGGCACGCACGAGGAGGCGCACGTCGCCGCGCTCCCGCCCGAGCGGCTGACGCGCGTCATCGAGCGCCACCTGACCCCCTCGCCGGCCGCGCTGATCCTGACCGACGGCGTCGCCGGCCACCCGCGCGTGCGCGAGATCGCCGAGGAGCGGGGCATCGCCGTGCTGGCGACGCCGCTGCCGGCGGCGTTCGTGATCGACAAGCTGCGCCGCTACCTCGCGAAGGTGCTCGCCGAGACGACCGAGCGCCACGGCGTGTTCATGGACGTGCTCGGGCTCGGCGTGCTGATCACCGGCGACTCGGGCGTGGGCAAGAGCGAGCTCGGTCTGGAGCTGATCAGCCGCGGCCACGGACTGGTGGCCGACGACGTGGTCGCGATCTCGCGCATCGGCGCGACGCAGCTCGAAGGCCGCTGCCCGCCGATGCTCAAGGACTTCCTCGAGGTGCGCGGCCTGGGCATGCTGAACGTGCGCACGATCTTCGGCGAGACCGCGGTGCGGCCGAAGATGAATCTGCGGCTGGTGGTGCACCTCGAGAAGCCCTCGCAGGCCGCCACGCAGGTCGAGCGGCTGCCGCTGCACGAGCTCTCCGAGGACATCCTCGGCGTCACCGTGCGCAAGGTCGTCATCCCGGTCGCCGCCGGGCGCAACCTGGCGGTGCTGGTGGAGGCGGCGGTGCGCAACTACATCCTGCAGCTGCGCGGGATCGACAGCACGGGCGAGTTCGTCCAGCGCCAGCGGGCCGAGCTCGAGCGCGACGCCGGGGACGACGAAGCGCGGGCGTAGCCGCTTTGCCATGCTGCTCGTGATCATCAGCGGCCTGTCCGGCTCCGGCAAGAGCGTCGCGCTGAACGTCCTCGAAGACGCCTCGTTCTACTGCGTCGACAACCTGCCGGCGGCGCTGCTCGCCGACACCGTCGCGTTCCTCGGCGACGCCGGCTACGGCCGCGTCGCGGTGAGCATCGACGCGCGCAGCGGCCCGGCGCTCGCCGCGCTGCCCGATTCGGTGCGCGCGCTGAAGCAGAGCGGCGTCGACGTGCGCCTGCTGTTCCTCGACGCGAAGAGCGAGACCCTGATCAAGCGCTTCTCCGAAACGCGCCGGCGCCACCCGCTCGCCGACGGCCGCACGCTCGAGGAGTCGATCGCGCGCGAGCGCGAGGCGCTGGCCGCGGTCGGCGAGCTCGGCCACCACATCGACACCAGCGACGTCACGCCGAACACGCTGCGGAGCTGGGTCAAGGACCTCGTCGAGGTCGACCGCTCCGGCACCACGCTGCTCTTCGAGTCGTTCGGGTTCAAGCAGGGCGTCCCGCTCGACGCCGACCTCGTCTTCGACGTCCGCTGCCTGCCGAACCCCTTCTACGATCCGAAGCTGCGCCCCCTCACCGGGCTCGACGCCGAGGTCGTCGCCTTCCTGGACGGGCTGCCCGACGCGCGCGCGATGGCCGCCGACATCGGCGATTTCATCGCGCGCTGGCTGCCCGCGTTCCAGCGCGACAACCGGGCCTACCTCACCGTCGCGCTCGGGTGCACCGGCGGACAGCACCGCTCGGTGTACTTCGTCGAGCGGCTCGCGGCGCGCTTCCGCGCCGATGCGCCGGTGCTGGTGCGCCACCGGCAGCTCGCCCGCGGCGAGCCCGCATGAGCGAGGCGCCCGACGCGATGGACGCGATGCCCGAGCAGCCCGTCGAGATCCCGATCTTCCCCCTGAACACGGTGCTCTTCCCGGGCGGCCTGCTGCCGCTCAGGGTGTTCGAGGCCCGCTACATGGACATGACCGGCGAGTGCATGCGCGAGAAGAAGCCGTTCGGCGTCTGCCTGATCCGGTCCGGGCGCGAGGTCGGCGAGGCGGCGGTCCCGGAGGACGTCGGCTGCCTCGCGCACATCACCGACTGGGACATGCAGGAACTCGGCGTGCTCAGCCTGCGCACGCTCGGCGGACAACGGTTCCGCATCCGCGACCGCAACGTCGGCGCCCAGGGCCTGATCCGCGCGCGCGTCGACCTGATCGCGCCGGAGGCGGCGGCGGACATCCCCGAGGAGTACAGCGCCTGCATCCGGCTCCTCGAGCTGGTGATCGCCGACAAGAGCGCGGCGGTGTTCGCCGAGCCGCACCGGCTCGCGGACGCGTCCTGGGTCGGCTACCGGCTGACGGAGATCCTGCCGGTGCCGCTCGCGGCGAAGCAGCGCCTGCTCGAGCTCGGCGACAGCCTCACGCGCTTACAGATCCTGCACCGCTTCCTCGAGCAGAGAGGGCTGATCGCCTCCTGACGCGCCGCCGCCCAGCCGCAGCAGCAGGCGCTTCACCGGCGCCGGCAGCGCGGCGGCGCCGGCCTCTTCGAGCGGCAGCCACAGGGCGCCCGGCTCGCCCGCGCGCCGGTCGACCCCGACGACGTCCACCAGCAACGGGCGGATGTCCAGCGTGAAGTGCGTGAACGCGTGCCGCACGGTCGCGAGCGGCGCCACGCGCCGGACGTCGAAGCCGTAGCGCCGCGCGACCGCGCGCTTCACGGCCGCCGCGAGGCCGGCATCCGGCCCACCCCCGGCCGGGACGTCCGCGGCGTCGACGAGCTCCGGCAGGCTCCACAAGCCGCCCCACACGCCGGTCGCGGGACGACGCTCGATCAGGACGTCGGCGCCGTGACGCAGCACCAGCATCACCGCGCTGCGCGCGGGCACGCGCCGGCGCGGCCGCGGCGCCGGCAGGTCGGTGACGCGGTTCGCGGCATAGGCGCCGCACGTCGCGCGGACCGGGCAGCGGCCGCAGGCAGGGCGCTTGGCCGTGCACAGCGTCGCGCCGAGATCCATCAGACCCTGGATGTAGGCCTCGACGCCGCGCTTCGGCACGAGCGATTCGGCGAGCGCCCACAGCCGCCGCTCGACCGCGGGCTCGCCCGGGAACCCTTCCACCAGGAAGTGGCGCGCCAGCACGCGCTTCACGTTGCCGTCCAGGATCGCCGCCCGGGCGCCGAAGGCGAATCCGGCGATTGCCGCGGCGGTCGAGCGGCCGATGCCGGGAAGGCGCTCGATGTCGGCGAGCGCGGCGGGGAAGCGGCCCGCGTGGCGCTCCACGATGTCGCGCGCGGCGCGCCGCAGGTTGCGGGCACGCGAGTAGTAGCCGAGGCCGCTCCAGAGACGCATCACCTCGTCCTCCGGCGCGGACGCGAGGGCCGCGATGTCGGGAAAGCGCGCCATGAACCGCCGGTAGTACGGGATCGCTGTCCCGACCTGGGTCTGCTGCAGCATGATCTCCGCGACCCAGATCGCGTACGGGTCGCGGGTGCTCTGCCACGGCAGGTCGTTGCGCCCGGCACGCGCCTGCCAGCGCACCAGGCGGCGCGCGAATTCGCCGACCGCCTCTTGGCTCACCGCGCTCCCGCTGCCGCGCGCCGGCCCCGGCACTGCGCGCGGCCGGCTCAGCGCCGGAACAGGCCGCGCAGCGCGTCGCCGACGCCGCCGCCTTGCTGCCCGTCCTGCTGCTGCCCGCCGCCGAGGCGCCGCTCGAGCTCGCGCTTGAGCGTGTCCTTCGCGACGTCGGTGGCGAGCGCGCCGACGTCGACGCGGTACTTCAGGTTGTCGAACGGGCCGGTCACCTTGACCGGTGCGGTGATGCCGCTCACCTGCGACACGTCGCGCCCGCCCTGGCCCTTGGCGGTCGCCGCGAGGGTCGCCTTCACGGTGTAGTCCACCGTTCCGGCGCCGATGTCGATGATCCCCGCCCCGCCGAGCCGGAGCAGCGGCGACTTGCCGTCGAGGTCGTCGTTGCGCGCGACGCCGTCCTTGATGACGAAGCTCGCCGAGAGCGAGGTGAAGTCGGTCCTGGCGCCGCCCTGCGACTGCTCCTCCACCGCGGCGCCGCGCCCGATCAGCGATTGCGCCTTGCGCAGCACGCCGCCGATGTCCACGCCCTTGATGGCGCCGTCGCGCAGATCGACGTTCGCGGCGCCGTTCAGTGCGCGCTTGATCGCGCTCACCGTGTTGCCCGCCGACGTGACGTCCAGGTTCACGTTGCCGCGCCCCTCGAGCAGGTCCTGCTGCGCGGCGTCGCGCAGCAGCGGTCCGATGCTGACGCCCTTGAGCTGCTGTCTTGCTGCGAAGGTGTTCGTGTTGGCGTTGACCGACGCGGCGCCCGCGAGCGCGCCGTCGTAGAGGCTCGCCGACATCGGGTTGACGTCCAGCCGGCCGCCGGCGGCGCGCACGTCCACGCGGACGTTCTGCGCCTTGACGTTGCTCGCGGTCAGCGCACCGATCCGCACGCTGCCGTTTGCGTTGAGGGTCTTCAGCGCCGACAGGTCGATCGGCTGCTCGGCGCCGGCGCCCCCCTTCGCGGCACCGCCGGCGCCGCCGCCTGCCGCGCCCGCCTGCTTCGGCGGCAGGTAGCGGTCGACGTTCAGCTTGTCCGCTGCGACATCGAAGCTGATCGCCGGCGCCGCGAAGTTCGTGACCGCCGCCTTCGCCTGGATGGTGCTGTCCTCCAGCTTGGCGGTGAGGTCGGTCTGCGCCGTCTGCCTCGCCCAGTCGGCCGCGGCGCTGCCCGCCAGCGCGAGCTTGACGCTGCCGCCGGGCACGTCCGGGCCCGCGAGGGCGAGGTCGCCGGCGATCTTCGGCAGGCGCACCTGGCTCTGCGCGAGGTTCAGCGCGACCGGCGTGGCGATCCTGCCCTGCACCGCGAGCGCGCCCTGCTTCAGGTTCACGTCGGCCGCCAGGCTGGAGAACTCGACCTGCTTGCCCCTCGCCTCCACCGCCGCGAGCGCGAGCTTGGCGTCGATCGCCTGCTCGCCGCGGGCGAGCTTCACCGTGCCGTCGATCGCCTGGCTGGTCGCCGACTCGGGCGAGAGCGCGAGCTTCGGCACCGACACGCGCGCCTCCAGCCCGTCCTTCGATTTCGCCGAGAGCGCGAAGCCGGAGAGGTCGACCCGCTGCCCCTTCGGATCGAGCGCGAGGTCTCCCTTCGCGGTGGCCTCGAAGCCGGCAAGGCCCGGCGCGTCGCCGCTCGCCTTAAGGTCGAGGCCCGAGAGCGCGACCGCCTGCGTCTGGAAGTCGAGCCGGTAGCCGGTGTCGAGCGCGAGGTCGAGGTTGAGCTTAGGCTCGGCGCCCTCGACGTGGCCGGACAGCGAGAGCTTGCCGGGCACGCCGCTCGCGATGCGGCCGGTCTCGAGATCGAGCTTCGAGACGCGCAGCTCGGTGCCCGCCTGCTCGTCGCGCCAGCCGATGCTGGCGTTCTTGAGCGCGATGCCGCCGATGTCGATCACCGGCGCCGCGCCGCCCTTCTCGGCGGGCGGCGGCGCCTTGCCGGGCGCATCGGCCTTGGCGGGCGCCCCGCCGGCGAGATCGTCGAAGTTCGTGCGCCCGTCCTTGTAGCGGACGAGGTCGACCGCCAGCCCGGCGAGCGTGACGCGGTCGACGATCACCTGCTGCGACAGCAGCGGCAGCAGGGCGACCGCGACGCGCGCCTCGCCGACGCGCGCGAAGACCTTGTCGCTGCGGGGCTCCGAGAGCGACACCTGGTCCACGGCGGCGCCGATCTTCGGGAAGAACGTGAGGCCGATCTTGCCGTCGATCGCGAGCGTGCGCCCGGTCTTCTCCTTCACCAGTTGCACGATCTCGGGCTTGTACTTCTCCGGGTCGAACGTCGCGGCGACGATCGCGATCGCCACGATCGCGACCAGCACCAGCGCGCCCACGCCCCACAGCAGGTACTTCAGCGCTTTCATCTATTGCGCCTTTCCGAAAAGATCCATCACGGCTTCGATCACGGAATCGAGCCTGCTGGACAACTCAGGTCGCACGAACAAGAGGGGATTCCCCCTTATATATCCCCGAGACGAACAAGGGGCAAGCCCCTTGTATATCCCCCGGTCGGGCGACTCATTCATTTGCGACGCCGAACGGCACGTGGCCGGTGGCGACGTGATCGCGCGCGGACTCGCAGTGACCGCGCTGGTCGTCGAAGAAGATGTCCGCGCCGAACGCCTTCAGGAACCGGCCCTTGTCCAGCCCGCCGAGGAAGAGCGCCTCGTCGATGCGGATGTCCCAGGCGCGCAGCGTGCGCACCACGCGCTCGTGCGCCGGGGCGCTGCGCGCGGTGACGAGCGCGGTGCGGATCGGCGAGCGGTCGGACGGGTACTCCGCCTGGATGCGGTGCAGCGCCGCCAGGAACTCCTTGAACGGACCGCCGGCGAGCGGCTCCTTCGCCGCGCTCACCTCGCCCGCCGTGAAGCGGGCGAGGCCCGCGGTCTTGTACACGCGCTCCGCCTCGTCCGAGAAGAGCACCGCGTCGCCGTCGAACGCGATGCGCAGCTCCTGCGTCTGCGCCAGGTTCCGGCCGACGTTGGAAGGCAGGATCGTCGCCGCGGCATGGCCGGCCTCGAGTGCCTTGCGCACGTCGACCGGGTTGGCGGACAGGAAGAGATGCGCGTCGAACGCCGGCACGTAGGGATGCGTGCTCTCGCCGCCGGTGAAAGCCGCGCGGCTGATGTCGAGCCCGTAGTGCGCGATCGAGTTCATGATGCGCAGCCCGGTGTCCGCGGTGTTGCGCGAGAGGAGGATCACCTCGACGCGCGGCAGCACCGGCTCGAGCGCGTTCAGCCCGAGCAGCTTCTTCACCAGCGGGAACGCGATGCCCGGCGCGAGCACCTCGTCCTCGTGCTCGCGCTGGTAGCGGTAGTAGGCCTCGACGCCCTCCTGCTCGAAGACGCGGTTCGACTCCTCGAGGTCGAACAGCGCGCGCGAGGAGATGGCGACTACGAGACGACCATCGAAGCTGGCGGGCATCGCGAGGGGCGCTCGGCGTGGACGCGCCGGCATGCCCTGCAATGATAAGCTATTTCCAACCGGCCGATCCGCGGCCCTACCCCATTGACGACGGACAACGCACGAGGCCCCGGGGCGGAGGACGCGGTTGCCGCCGCCGCGCCGGCTGCTCCCGGCGCCCTGCCCTACGTGGTGCTCGCCGCGGGCGTGCTCGCCGTCTCGAGCGCGGCGATCCTCACGCGCTTCGTCCAGGCCTATGAGGTTCCCGCGCTCCCGCTTGCCGCCTGGCGCCTCGCCCTCGCCGCCGCGATCCTCACGCCGCCGGTGCTCGTGCGCTGTCGCGGCGAGCTCGCGCGCGTCTCCCGGCGCGACGTCGGCCTCGCGCTCGCCTCCGGCGCGTTCCTCGCCGTCCACTTCGCCGCATGGATCGCTTCGCTCGAGCACACCTCGGTCGCCGCGAGCACCGTCCTGGTGACGACGAACCCGATCTGGATCGCGGCGCTCTCGTGGCTGCTCTTCGGCGAGCGGCCGGCGCGCACGCTCGTCGCCGGCATCGGCGTCGCGCTCGCGGGCGGCATCGCGATCTTCGCGGCGGGTGCCGGCGGCGCGACCGGCGCCGCCCCGACCCTGGGCAACTCGCTCGCGCTCGCGGGCTCGCTCGCGGTGTCCGCGTACCTGCTGCTCGGCCGCAACCTGCGCCGGCGCGTCGCGCTGCTCGCCTACGTGTGGCTGGTGTACGGCGCCGCGGCGCTCGTCCTGCTGGCAGCCGTCGCGGCGACCGGCGCCCAGATGCTCGGGTTCGCGCCCGTCGTCTACCTGCTCCTCGTCGCGCTCGCAGTCGGGCCGCAGCTCGCCGGGCACGGGGCGTTCAACTGGGCGCTGCGCTACCTGTCTCCCGCGTTCGTCGCGATCGCGATCCTCGGCGAGCCGGTCGGCGCCGCCCTGCTGGCATATCTCGTCCTCGGCGAACGGGTCGCGCCGCTCGAGCTTGCCGGCTTCGTGCTGCTGCTCGTCGGCATCTACGTCGGCGCGCGCGCGGAGCGCGCGCGGACGCGGTAGCGGCGCCTCAGTCCCTGAACAGCGGCAGGTGCCCGAGCGAGACGACGTGCGCCCACGCGCCCGGGTCGTCGCCCTCGGTGAAGATCGCGGCCTCGGCGACGACGACCGCGCCCACCTTCTCGGCGAGCTGGCGCATGCCGGCGAGGGTCGAGCCGGTGCTCACGACGTCGTCCACCAGCACCGCCCGCTTGCGCCCGAGCAGGCGATGGTCCTTCTCGTCCAGGTGCAGCAGCTGCGGCTGGCCGGTCGTGATCGACCGCGTTTCCACCGACAGCGCGGCGCCCATGTACGGCTTGTAGACCTTGCGCAGCACGACGTAGGGCTTGCCGGCGGCGACCGCGAGCGCGTACGCGAGCGGAATGCTCTTCGCCTCCGCGGTCACGATCACGTCGTAGGGCCGCGCGGCGAGGCGCTCGGCGAGCGCGCGCGCGCAGGCCTGCACGAGCTCCGTGTCGCCGAGGATGTTGACCACCGCGATGCGCAGGCCCGGCGCCACCTCGAAGAGGGGCAGCTCGCGCTCGAGACCCGCGACCTGGACGGAGTGCGTCGGACGATGCCGCATCCGCGAAGCATACCAACGAAACCCGACGATACGCGCCCGCGGGGCGCTCGACGCCGCACGCGCCGCCGCAACTGCGTCGAAACGGCGGCGATCGGCGCGCAAAAGCGCGCGCCCGCGCCCGCACGTGCGCGCCACGCCGCGACAAAGGGTGGCCCGGCCGCGCCGCCCGGTGTACCTTCGACCTGTGCCAGTCACGACGACCGGGAGGAACGCCGCATGACCCGACACAAGATCCGCTTCCCCGCGGGGGACCCGCACCAGCTCGACCAGGACGAGGCGTACTTCTACGTGACCGAGCCTTCGGGCGAGCACGTCAAAGTCCGCTTCCACGACTACGACGCGATCTACCGGCGGCCGGGCCTGTACGAGCAGCTCTTCTACGACCGGCTGAAGTGCTGCTCGCCGGAGAAGGTGGTGCGCATCCTGCATCACGCCACGACGATGGCGGGCGCGCCGTTCAGCGAGCTGCGCGTGCTCGATTTCGGCGCCGGCAACGGCATGGTCGGCGAGGCGCTGCAGAAGAAGGGCGTCGCGCGGATCGTCGGCCTGGACATCTCCAAGACGGCCCGCGACGCGGCGCAGCGCGACCGGCCCGGCGTCTACGACGAGTACTACGCGCTCGACCTCACCCGGCTCACGCGCGAGGCGCGCGACGAGCTCCTCGACTGGCGGTTCAACGGCCTGGTCAGCGTCGCGGCGCTCGGCTTCGGCGATATCCCGGTCGCGGCGTTTCGCGAGGCGTTCAACCTGATCGAGGACGGCGGCTGGATCGCGTTCAACATCAAGGAGACCTTCCTCGACAACCGGGACACGAGCGGCTTCTCGGTCTTCATCAAGAACCTGATCCTGACCGACCACCTGGACATCCACCACATGGAGCGCTACCGCCACCGGCTCTCGATCGACGGCCGGCCGCTCTATTACTTCGGCCTCGCCGGCGTGAAGAACAGCGCGATCCCGGATTCGCTCGCCTGAGCCCGGATCGCCGCGCCGCCTTGGGCGCGGCGCGGACGCGGCGGTTGCGCTCTCGCAGCAGGGCGTTCGCGCAGCGCTCGCTCCCGTCCAACGATGCTCCGTGGTACGCGGCGAGCGGCGCGGGTGCAGGCCGGGTGCACGCGGGTCCCGCTCCGAACGCCGGCGCGGCGGCGCCTGCTGCTATCCGCCGCGGGGCGCGGTGGAGCGGGTGATGGGAATCGAACCCACGTTCTTAGCTTGGGAAGCTAATGTTCTACCATTGAACTACACCCGCGCGACCTGGAATTCTACGGCACTTTCCGTTCTGTCATTCCCGCCGCGGCGCGTGCGATCGCCCGCGGGGCGCGCGCCGATCCACGCGCCGCTCGGCCGGCGCGGGCGCCGTACGCCAGGGCGCTGCGGACGACGACCACGCGGCCGGCTCCACCGGTCGCCGGGTGTATCATTGCGTTTTGACAATGTCGCAGCGCCGACGCGATCCGCAATGATCCGGGTCTCAGTGAACGGCGAGCCCCGTCGCTTCGACGGGGGACTCGACGTGGCGCGCCTGCTCGAGCAGCTCGACCTCGCCGGCAAGAAGGTGGCCGTCGAGCGCAACGGCGAGATCGTGCCGCGCAGCCGCTTCGCCGACACGCCGCTCGCCGACGGCGACCGGCTCGAGATCGTCGTCGCCGTCGGCGGCGGATAACCGGAACGATCCATGAACGCACCCACCACTCGCGCCGCTGCGGGCGCCGATCCGCTGCTCATCGCCGGCCAAGCCTATTCGTCGCGCCTGCTGATCGGCACCGGAAAGTACAAGGACTTCGACGAGACCCGCCGCGCCGTCGAGGCGAGCGGCGCCGAGATCGTCACGGTGGCGATCCGGCGCACCAACATCGGCCAGAACAAGGGCGAGCCTTCGCTCGTCGAGGCGCTGCCGCCGTCGAAGTACACCTACCTGCCGAACACCGCCGGCTGCTACAGCGCCGAGGACGCGGTACGCACGCTGCGCCTCGCGCGCGAGCTCCTCGACGGCCACGACCTCGTCAAGCTCGAGGTGCTCGGCGACCCGGAGACGCTCTACCCCAACGTCACCGAGACGCTCGCGGCGGCCGAGACGCTGGTGAAGGACGGCTTCAAGGTGATGGTCTACACCAGCGACGACCCGATCGCCGCGAAGCGCCTCGAGGAGATCGGCTGCGTCGCGGTGATGCCGCTCGCGTCGCTGATCGGCTCGGGCATGGGCATCCTGAACCCCTGGAACCTGCAGCTGATCCTCGCGCAGGCGAAGGTGCCGGTGATCGTCGACGCGGGGGTAGGCACCGCGTCGGATGCGGCGATCGCGATGGAGCTCGGCTGCGACGCGGTGCTCATGAACACCGCCGTCGCGAAGGCCGCGAACCCGGTGCTGATGGCCGAGGCGATGCGGCTCGCCGTGGACGCCGGACGCAAGGCGTTTCTCGCCGGCCGCATGCCGAAGAAGCTCTACTCGGCCGCGGCGAGCTCGCCCACGACCGGCCTGATCGCGCCGAAGTCCTGACCGAGCGCCCGATCCGCAGCTACGTCCTGCGCCAGGGCCGCACCACCGCGGCGCAGGCGCGCGCGCAGCGCGAGCTCCTCCCGCGCTACGGCATCGCGTACGCGCCGCGGCCGCTCGATCTCGCCGGCGCGTTCGGCCGTGCCGCGCCGAAGATCCTCGAGATCGGCCCCGGCATGGGCGAGACCACGGCGGCGATCGCCGCGGCGCACCCGGAGAACGACTATCTCGCGGTCGAGGTGCACGGGCCCGGCGTCGGCAGCCTGCTCAACCGCATCGCCGCGCTCGGCCTCGCGAACGTGCGCGTGATCCAGCACGACGCGGTCGAGGTCGTCGAGCACATGGTCGCGCCGGAGTCGCTCGACGGCGTGCACGTCTTCTTCCCCGATCCGTGGCCGAAGAAGCGCCATCACAAGCGCCGCCTGATCCAGCCCGCCCTCGTGCGGCTGCTCGCCTCGCGCATGAGGCCGGGCGCCTACCTGCACGTCGCCACCGACTGGCAGGACTACGCCGAGCACATCCTCGCCGTGCTCGCGGCCGAGCCGGCGCTCGCCAACATCACGGCCGGCTTCTGCCCGCGGCCCGAGACCCGCCCCGAGACCAAGTTCGAGCGACGCGGCCTCGCGCTCGGCCACCGCGTCTGGGACGTGCTGTTCCGCCGCCGGTAGAGGCGCACGGGGCCTCACCTGTCGCCCGATGGTGTCGGCGGGATTGACAACCGCCACAGCCCCTACCTGCATCCGCGGTCGAGCATCCTCTCGAAGTGGCTGATATTCCAAGTCAATGACATTGACTGGCACCGATCCTGCATGGTGCACTGTTTGGCTGCCGCTTGACTGGTGCTTGTCCGCGGCTTTGGGCCGCAAAGAAGAGCGATTCAAGATCCAAGGGAGATCAAGATGAGGCTTCGGAACTTCGCCGGCGCGGTCTCGGCCGGGTTCGCCGTGGTCGTCGCGACCCCCGCAGCGGCGCTGAGCATCGATCCGTTTTACGCCGGCAGCTATACGGCCACGAGCATCGGCTCGGTCCCCGATCTGCCACCGCAGTACGGCGGCCTGACGTTCCTCGACAACGACACCATCATCATCGGCGGCAACGCCAACACGGCGAGCGGCCTGATCTACCAGGTCGATGTCGTGCGCGGCGCCGGCAACCACATCACCGGCTTCACTGGCAGCGCGTCGGCGTTCCGGGGCGGCACGATCGGCGAGTACAACGACGGCGGCGTCGTGTTCGGTCCGGGCGACGTTCTGTTCACGTCGCGCTGGCCGGTCAACTTCCTCGGCCAGACGAAGCCCGGCAGCACCGACGAGGACAAGATCATCAACCTTGCCGGCATCACGGCCTCGTCCAACGCCGCGATCAACTTCGTTCCGGCGGGATTCCCGGGCGCGGGGAGCATGAAGCTCGTTTCGTGGTCGGGAGGGCAGTGGTACGACGCTTCCCTCGCGCCCGACGGCTCGGGCACCTATGACCTGGTCGGCGTGACCCTGATCGACGTCGATCCGGTCGCGCCGGGCGTGCAGTCCGTGCCGGGCGGTCCGGAAGGGTTCGTCTACATCGCGGCTGGCAACCCGCTCTTCACGTCGAACGCGCTCCTGATCGCCGAGTACTCGGTGGGCAAGATCGGCGCCTACGACCTCGACGCCGACGGCAACCCGCTTGCCAACACGCGCCGCGACTTCATCACCGGCTTGACCGGGGCGGAAGGCGCCGCGATCGATCCGGTGACCGGCGACTTCCTGTTCTCGACGTTCGGCGGCGGAAACCAGATCGTGGTGGTGCAGGGCTTCCTCGCGCCGGAGCCGCCGACGCCGGGGCTGCCGGAGCCCGGCAGCCTGGCCCTGCTCGCCGCAGCGCTCGGTCTGCTGTCGTATCGGCTGCGCAAGTCCTGACGAGCCATCCCGCCGCGCAACGCGCGGACCGGCGTCGCGCCGGTGCCGCCATCCCAGCGCGGGGACACGCTCGGCCGCGCATGCCAGCCGCTCGAATCTCCGGCATAATCTGACGCCCGCCTGACAGGAGGGCGGCGGCCGGCAGCAAGACCGGCCCCGCGGTCGGGCGATTTCCATCATCAGATTCCAAGAGGAGCACCATGAGATTCAATCGCTTGATCGCCTGCGCCGCGGTCGCGGCGGCGCTCGGGCTGGTGACTGGCGCTCACGCCCAGGGCACCCGCTCGTACGTGCTCACCACCGCCACGACCGGAGGCACCTACTACCCGGTCGGCGTCGCCGTCGCCACGCTGGTGAAGGTGAAGCTGCAGAACGCGCAGAAGATCGACATGAGCGCGATCAGCTCGGCGGGGTCGGGCGAGAACATCAAGCTCCTGCGCGAAAAGCAGGCGCAGTTCGCGATCCTGCAGGGCCTGTTCGGCAAGTACGCCAGGGAGGGGTCGGGACCGATCAAGGCCGACGGCCCGCAGCCGAACGTCCGCTCGATCACGATGCTGTGGCCGAACGTCGAGCACTTCGTCATCGCCGCCGAGCACGCGAAGACCGGGACGGTGGACGACCTCAAGAACATCCTCGGCATGAAGTTCGCGATCGGCGCGCGCAACTCCGGCACCGAGCACTCGAACCGCTTCCTGCTGAACAACCTGGGCTACCCGCCCGAGAAGTTCGACCTCGTGTACCTCGGCTTCGGGCCGAGCGTGGATGCGCTGCAGAACGGCAACGTGGTCGGCACGAACCCCGGCGCCGGCCCGCCCGTCTCGGTGGTGACGCGCCTGCTCGCGCAGGTCGGCGACAAGGTTCGCCTGCTCGAAGTCACCGACGAGCAGCTCAAACGCGCGGACGGCGGCACCGGGCTCTACTACAGATTCGTCGTCCCGGCGGGGACCTATCCGGGCCAGACCAAGGACTTCAACACGATCGCGCAGCCGAACTTCCTCGGCGTGAACGCCGACGTCCCGGAGAACGACGTGTACCTGATCACCAAGACGATCTACGAGAACCTGCCGTTCCTGAACAACATTCACGCGGCGACAAAGACGATGTCGCTCCAAAGCGCGGTCTCCGGCCTGCCGCTGCCGCTGCATCCGGGCGCGGTCAAGTACTACAAGGAAGCCGGTCTAGCCATCCCCGACCGCTTGATGCCCAAGTGATCCGGCGGGGGCGGGCGGCCCAGGCCGCCT
This sequence comes from Burkholderiales bacterium, assembly GCA_023383795.1. GTDB lineage: Bacteria > Pseudomonadota > Gammaproteobacteria > Burkholderiales > SG8-39 > JAABRB01. The sequence goes on from JAHDYJ010000040.1 coordinate 15,205, forward strand.
GCCCCGCCGGCTGACCGGCTTCGCTTCGCGGCCCGGGGAGGAGACGCCGCATGAGCGTCGAGGAGCGGGCGCGCCCCGCGGACGCGGCGCCCGGCGAGGAGCTTCCGCGCGACCCGGACGACGCGCACGCGGCCGAACGCGGCCCGGCCACGCTGCCCGGGCGCGCGGCGTACTGGCTCGGGGTCGCGCTCGCCCTCGCCCATATCTATTTCAACACGCTCGGCACGATGTCCGAGCTGCGGGTGTCGGCAGTGCACTTCGGCGGCTTCGCGCTGATGTGCGCGCTGCTGTACCCGACCTGGCGCGCGCGCACGCCGGCCGGGCGGCGCGCGGCGCTCGCGATCGACGTCGCGCTCGGTCTGGCCGCGCTGTCGTGCGTGGTCTACCTCTTCCTCGGCGAGGAGAGCTTCGCCCGCCGCAACGCGAGCTTCCTCTGGTACGACTGGATCTTCACCGGGCTGGCGGTGGTGCTCGCCATCGAGTTCACCCGCCGCACGACCGGCTGGATCATCCCGATCATCATCGTCACCGCGTTCACCTACGTCGTATGGTGGGGCCGGTACGTCCCCGGCATGCTGACGTTCCCCGGTCTCTCGCTCGAGACGACGCTCTTCCGCGCGTTCTACACCGACGACGGGATGCTCGGCCTGATCGCGACGATCTCGGCGACGTTCGTGGTCATGTTCATCCTGTTCGGCGCGTTCCTCACCCGCTCGGGCGCGGGCGACTTCATCATCGACCTCGCGCGCGCCGTGGCGGGGCGGCTGATCGGCGGCCCCGGCTTCGTCGCCGTGCTCGGCTCGGCGCTGATGGGCACGATCTCCGGCTCGTCGGTCGCGAACACGGTGTCCACCGGCGTGATCACGATCCCGCTGATGAAGCGCGCGGGCTTCCCCGGCCGGTTCGCCGCCGGCGTGGAGGCGGCCGCGTCGACCGGCGGCCAGCTCATGCCGCCGATAATGGGCGCCGGTGCGTTCGTGATGGCGAGCTACACGCAGATCCCGTACCTGACGATCGCCGCGGTGTCGGTGCTGCCGGCGATCCTCTACTTCCTGTCGGTCGGCTGCTACGTGCGCATCCAGGCGAAGCGCCTCGGGCTGAAGGCCGAGTCGGCCGCCGACACGCCGACCATCACCGCGGTCCTCAAGCGCGGCGGCCTGCCGTTCTTCCTGCCGATCGTGGTGCTGGTCGGCATGCTCGTCTACGGGTTCACGCCGACCTACTGCGCCGGCACCGCGATCGTGGCGGTGATCGTCTCCTCCTGGCTCACCCCCGGCAAGCGCGGCATGGGTCCCGCCGACATCCTCGACGCGCTCGCCCTCGGCGCGCGAAACATGGTCGTCACCGCGATGCTGCTGGTCGCGATCGGCCTCGTCGTCCTGGCGGTCGCCACCACCGGCATCGGCAACACCTTCTCGCTGATGATCGAGCAGTGGGCGGGCGGCAGCCTGATGATCGCGCTCGCGCTGATAGCGCTCGCCTCGCTCGTGCTCGGCATGGGCCTGCCGGTGACCGCGTCCTACATCGTGCTCGCGACGCTTTCGGCGCCGGCGCTCGCGGGCATGATCACGCAGCAGGAGATGATCAACGCGTTCATGGCCGGCAACGTGCCCGAGTCGCTGAAGGCGGTGCTGACGCTGGTCGCGCCGGACAAGGTCGCGGCGCTCGGGCAGGCGATGTCCTACGAGACCGCCGAGGCGCTGGTCAAGGCGATCCCGCAGGAGTTCCGCACGATGGCGGTCGAGCAGACGCTCTCCCCGGCGCAGCTCACCGGCGCGCTGCTCGCGGCCCACATGATCATCTTCTGGCTCTCGCAGGACTCGAGCGTAACCCCGCCGGTCTGCCTGACCGCGTTCGCGGCGGCGGCGATCGCCAAGACGCCGCCGATGGCGACCGGGTTCACGTCGTGGCGGCTCGCCAAGGGCCTGTACATCGTGCCGCTGCTCTTCGCCTACACGCCGTTCCTGAACGCCGACCTCTGGACCGACCTGCAGATCTCGTTCTTCGCCGCGTTCGGCATCTACGCGCTCGCCGCCTCGACCGAGCGCTGGATGGAGGCGCGCCTGCCGCTCCCGCTCGCGGCGGTGCTGTTCGCGGTCGGCGTGGCGCTGCTCTGGCCGACCGATCTCCTGGTGAACTTCGCCGGCCTCGCGATCTTCCTCGCGATCTTCGCGCACAACCTGTGGCAGGACCGGCGCGGCGCCCGGGCGGCTGCCGCGTAGGGCGGGCTTCCCGCAGGACCGCCCGGCCGGATCGCGCGGCGCCGGGCCGGCGCGCCCCGATCCCTCACGCCGGCAGCGCGGCGTCGCAGGCGGCCCGGTAGTGGACGTTGGCGTCGCTCTCGCGCCCGATGCGGTCGAAGAGCTGCGCGAGCTCGAGGTGCGTCGCGCGCGAGGGCAGCTGGGAGAGGCTCGCCTCGAAGTAGCTCTGCGCCTTGCCCCACAGCTCCTGATGCGCGCAAAGCCGGCCCAGGGTCGCGAGCAGCGTCGCGTCGTGCGGCCGCTCGTTCAGCCACTTCTCGGCGAGCTCGATGCGCTCGATGGTGCCCTCGCCGCGGCACTCGCCGAGGAGCCGGACGAGCTCGGGCGCCCACTCGCGGCCGAGCGCATCGGTCAGGACGCGATGCGCCTGCCGGCAGTCGCCGAGCGCGAGGAACTGGCGCGCCGCCACCGCGGCGACGCGCGGCTCGCGCCGGTCGGCGGTCGCGACCTCGTTCCAGAACGCGCGCAGCGTCTCGAGGTCGATCGCCTTGCGCTTCAGGCACTCCACGGTCGCGGTGACGCGCTGGGACTCTGCCGCCGCCGCGGTGAGCGCGCCGCGCTTCTCGAGCTGCCGCGTGATCCGCAGCACCTCTTCCCAGTTCTGCAGCCCGCGCTCGGCGCGCAGCAGGAGCCGCAGCGTCGCGACCTGCTTCGGCCCGCTCGCGTAGAGCTCGCGCAGGAGCTCGCGCGCCTCCTCGAAGCGGCGCTCGTCGAGCAGCAGCTCGGCGCGGGTCGCGAGGCGCGCTTCGCGCGAGTCGCCGCGCGCGCTCTCGGCGCGCGCGAACCACCGGTCGCGCTCGTCGGACTCGTTCATCAGGTGCGCCGCGCGCGCGGCCGTCAGCGCGGCGAGCCCCGGCGCCTCCTCGAGCTCGTAGGCCCGGCGGCCGAGCTTGCGCGCCTTGCTGTAGCGGCCCTCGGCGAGCGCCTGCATCGCCCCGCGCAGCGCCTCGCGGCCGCGACGCTCGCGGAAGCGCTTGCGGAACGCGGCGACCGCCGCGGGCGCGTGCAGCGCGTGCGACACGAGGCGCAGCAGCCAGTACAGCGCGAAGAAGCCGACGATGGCGCCGACGAGGGCGAGCGCGAGCGAGATCTCGACGCGATATGGCGGCCACACGACCACCACGTAGCCGGCGTTCTGGCGCAGGAACAGCGCGGCCGCGACCGCGACTACGGCGACGGCGATGAACCAGAAGAGCTGCCGCATCCTCCGCCCTGGCCGCGCGCCTAGGAACCCCGCCTGCGCGCGGCAGGGGATACGCAACAAGGGGCTTGCCCCTCGTTCCGGTCGGGGGATCCACGAAGGGGATTCCGCCCGTGTCCGTGCGACCGCGGCTTTCCGTGCATGCTCTTTGCCTCGATCGAAGGCTCCGCCCGAAGCATTCCAGATGCCTCGCTAACGGCTTTCGCGCGACTGGCGCAGGCGGCGCGCCGCGCCCAGGCTCTCGGCGAGGCTCGGCAGCTCGACCTTCAACGCGGCCGCGTCGAGCTGCGCGAGCGCGGCCTGCGCCTCCGCGACCGCCTTCTCGCGCGGATCGAAGTACCCGGTCAGGAGCTCCAGCGCCTGCTTCACGTCGCTGCGGAAGGTGGCCTCGTTGCCCTGGATCAGCGCGACCCGGGCGTGCAGCAGCCGCAGCTTAAGGTTCTCGCGCAGGAAATAGGCGTGCTCCGGCGCGAGCAGCCGCGGATCGGAGGCATCGACTCGTTCCACGCGCACCAGCGACTTGAGCTCGCTCCAGGCGGCGATCGCCCAGCGCTCCCACCAGCGGGCGGCGTCGGGCGCCGCGGGCGCCCGCGCGGCCGCGGGCCGCTCCTCGCTGCGCAGCGCGAGCGTCTCCACCTCCTCGATCAGCCGGTCGATGCGCAGCGTGAGCGCGCCGATGTCGACGCTCGGCGCGCTCTTCAGCCGCTCGATGTCGGCGGCCACCGCGGCGCGCAGCGGCGCCAGCTCGGGGCGGTCGGCGCGCGCGAGCCGCGCGTCGAGCGTCTGCAGCGCGGCGAGCGCTGCGGACACGTTGCGCGCGAGCTGCAGCTGCTGCGAGGCGATCTGCAGCGTCTGCTCGGCCTCGCCGAGGAGCCAGTCGTCGCGGCCGCGCGCGAGCTCCTGGTACATCGCGTCGAGCGCCGCCTCGCGGCCGCTCGTCTCGGCGAGACGCGTCTCGGCCGCGCCCACGCGCGCCTGCAGCTCGCGCAGCGCCGCCCGCATCTCCTTCACCGCGGCCGCCGATTCCCGCGCCTCGGCGCTCGCCTCGCCCGCGCGCGAGGCGGCGTCGTCGCGCAGGCTCGCGATCCGCGCGCGGGCGTCGTACCACTCGAACCCGAGCGCGCCGGCGAGCACGATGACCGCGAGCCACAGGATCACGAGGCCGCCCCGCCCCGATCCGCCGCGCGCGGCGGGCGCGGTCCCTTCGCGCGCGGCGGCAGCGGCCGGCTCGGGGTCGCGCTGCGGCTCGTCCCGCGCCGGCCCGGGCGCGTCCGCAGGTGCAGGGGTGGCGGGGGGCGGTGCGCCATCGCCTTCGGCTGCAGGCTCGGCGGGCTTGTTCGGATCGGTCATCGATGCGGGGGCGTGGGCACGGGGGGCGTGAACAAAGGGAGCGCAAGTAGAGGCGGGCGATCAGGAGCGACGTTGCACTTTACCAAAAAACGCTTCCAGCCCCGCGATCAGCCCCGCGTCGCCCGGACCGGTCTCGACGACCTGCGCGAGCCCGAGCGCGCGGGCGGCCGCCGCGATGCGCTCGTGCGGACAGAAGACCGGCGTGCGCCGCAGCCACTGCTGGCCGAGCTTGCCGACCATGTCGTACAGGTTGTGCAGCCCCTCGCTCGAAGTGACCGTGATCGCGTCGAGCTCGCCGCGCGCCCACAGGCGCAGGAGCGGCGCGACGTCCGCTTCCGGCCGCACGCGCCGGTAGCACTCGGCGTACTCGACCGTCGCCCCGCGCGCGCGCAGCGTGTCGCCGAGCAGTTCGCGGCCGCCGTCGCCGCGGAAGATCACCACGCGCTTGCCGGCGACGTCGACGAGCGGCGCGAGCTCGAGCAGCGTCTCGCTGTCGAAGCGCCCGGTCGGCGCGATGATCTCGGTGAACCCGAAGCGGCGCAGCGCCTTTTCGCTGCCCTTGCCGATCGTCGCGACGCGCGTGCGCGCCGGCCAGGCACGGCGCGACTGCACGAGGTTCATCGCCTTGTCGACGGCGTTCGCGCTGATGAAGACGGCGAGATCGAACGCGTCCAGCCGTTCGGCGAGCTCGTGGATCGGGCGCACGTCGGGGAGGTCGCGGATCTCGATCACCGGGAACACGATCGGCTCGCCGCCCGCGGTGCGGACGAGCCCGGCCAGCGACTCGGTCTGGCCCGCAGGCCGCGTCACGACGATCCGGTGCCCGGCGAGCGCGCCCACGGCGCCATCAGCCTTCCAGCGCGGCGAGGATCTCGTCCGCGCCCCGCCGGCGCAGCTCGGCGGCGAGCCGCACCCCCGCGTCCTCGGCGTCGTCCGCGGCGCCGCGCGTCTCGGCGCGCGCGATGCGCCTGCCGTCTGGCGTCGCGACGAGCCCGCGCAGCCAGAGACCGTCGCCGTCGATCACGGCGTGCGCCGCGAGCGGCACCTGGCAGCTGCCGCCCAGCGCGCGGCTCACCGCCCGCTCGGCGCGCACGCACGCCGCGGTCCGCGCATCGTCGAGCGGAGCGAGCAGCGCGGCGACGTCCGTCCGATCGGCGCGGCACTCGATCGCGAGCGCGCCCTGCCCGGCCGCGGGCAGGCTCTCCTCGGGCGCGAGCGCGGCCCGGATGCGCCCGGCGAGGCCGAGGCGCTTCAGCCCCGCGACCGCGAGCACCATCGCCTGGTACTCGCCGCGGTCGAGCTTCGCGAGCCGGGTGTCGAGGTTGCCGCGCAGCGGCCGGACGTCGAGCGCCGGGAAGCGGCTGCGGAGCTGCGCCTCGCGCCGCAGGCTCGACGTGCCGACCACCGCGCCGGCCGGCAGGTCCTCCAGCCGCGCGAAGTCGTTCGACACGAAGGCGTCGCGCGGATCCTCGCGCGGCAGGACGGCGGCGAGGCGGAACCCTGCGGCGAGCTCCATCGGCACGTCCTTCGCCGAGTGCACCGCGATCTGGGCGCGGCCCTCGGCGAGCGCGACCTCGAGCTCCTTCACGAACAGGCCCTTGCCGCCGATCTTGGCGAGCGTCACTTCGAGGATGCGGTCCCCCTGGGTGGTCATGCCGAGGATCTCGACGCGCATCGCCGGATACAATGCCGCCAGCGCGTCGCGCACGTGCTCGGCCTGCCACAGGGCGAGGCGGCTCTCGCGCGATGCGATGACGAGGCTGGAGATCACGGGAGGGCGCGTGGAAGGATCGGTGCGGGGCGCGATCGCGGGGTCCGGTGCGGCCGGGGCGCGCGAGCGAGGCCGCGGGCTCGCGTGGCGCATGGTCGCGCTCTCGCGTGCGGCGATTCTAGCATGCGCGCTCGGAGCGGCCGCGCCTGCGGCGGCCGCCGAAGGCGCGGCGCGCGCGGGCGTTCCGCAGGCGCGCGATTTCGCCGCCGACGGACGCGATGCGCGCGCCTCCGGGCGGGTGATCGTGGTGCTGTTCGGCTCGGCCGGATGCCCGTGGTGCCAGCGCGTGCGCGAGGAGTTCCTGCAGCCGATGCTCGCCGGCGCGGACGGCCGGCGGCGCGTCATCGTGCGCGAGATCGACGTCGACGCGCACGCCGCGCTCGCCGATTTCGGCGCCGCGGCGACGACCCATGCGCGCTTCGCGGCGGCGCATCGCGTGCGCTTCGTCCCGACGCTCGCGTTCCTCGGGCCGGACGGCGCGGCGCTCGCCGAGCCGCTGGTCGGGTTCCGCACCGCCGACTACTTCGGCTATTACCTCGACGCTCGCATCGACGCCGCGCTGGCGAAGCTGCGCGCGCGCCCCGCGCACCAGAAGCTATCTCAAAGTCGCGGCCGTGCTTCTTCCTGAACCGAGGTCGTACGAACAAGGGGCAGATTGCCCCTTGTTGTATATCCCCGAACGAACAAGGGGCCCGAGGGAAGGGTTGGGACCCTTCCCTTCCCAACCGCCCTTGTAGATCCCCTCTCTCGCGAACGCATTCGCATTTTGAGATAGGTTCTAGGTTCCCGCCTCTCCGATGAGGGGTGGCCGCGACAGCGGCGGGCTGGTGCCGGCGCGTCAGGGCGTGCGGCGGCTGCAACCACCCCCGCTCTGCGGCCTCTCCCCTCCTTGAGGAGGAGGGGAGAGGCGTCAGGATCTCAGCAGCGCCTTCACCGACGGCCACTGCCGGCGGCTGACCGGCAGCTTCTCCGCGATGCCGTCGAGCACGACGGCCCAGCCGGCGCCCTCGCCGTCCTCGTCGGTGATCCGCTCCACCCCGCGCAGCGCGCGACGCGCGACCAGGCACGAGCGGTGCACGCGCACGAACGTCTCGCCGAACTCCTGCTCGAGCGCGGTCAGCGACTCCTCGATCAGATGCTCGCGCTCGGCGGTGCGCACCGTCACGTACTTCAGCTCGGCGCGCAGGTACAGGACGTCGGCGACCGACACCAGCGTGATCCGCCCGCGCTCGGCGACCGAGAGATAGCGCCGCGGCGCGCTGGCGGCCCGCTCGAGCGCCTCGCGCTTCACCGCGCCGCCCGCCGCGGCCTTGGCCAGCGCGCCGGCGAGCCGCGCCGCGCGCACCGGCTTCAGCAGGTAGTCGAGCGCATTCACCTCGAACGCCTCCAGCGCGTACTGGTCGTGCGCGGTGACGAAGACCACGGCCGGCGGCTGCTCGAGCCCGGCGAGGTGGCGGGCGAACTCCATCCCGCTCATCTGCGGCATCTGCACGTCGACCAGCGCGACGTCGGCCGGGCGCGACGCGAGGCGGACCAGCCCCTCGTGCCCGCTCGCCGCCTCGCCGACCACCACGTTCGGCAACTCGGCCTGCAGGTCTGCGAGCAGCTCGCGCATGCGGTTGCGCGCCGGCGCCTCGTCGTCGACGAGAAAGACGCGCAGCGGCGCGCTCATGCCGCCCTCCGGTAGGGCATCTGCATCGCGATCTCGTAGTTCGACCCGACGACCCCGCTCTCCATGCGCGCCTCCGCGTCGAAGTGCAGCTGCAGCCGCTCGCGGATGTTGGCGAGCGCCATGCGGTTGCCCTGACGGTGCTGGTGCTCGGGATGGTACGGGTTCGTGAGCCGGATGCGCACGCGGTCGTGGTCCTGGCGGATCGCGATCTCGATCGTCCCCGGACCGAGCCCCGGCTCGATGCCGTGGTAGACCGCGTTCTCGACGAGCGGCTGCAGCAGGAGCGGCGGCACAAGCGCGTCGAGCGGCGCCTCGTCGAGGCGCCAGTCGACGACCAGCCGCGGCCCGAGGCGCAGCTGCTCGAGGTTCAGGTACTGCCGCGTGAGCTCGATCTCGCGCTTGAGCGTGGTGAGCGTCCGCGTGTCGGCGAGCAGCATGCGGTAGAGCTCGGCCAGGTCCTCGATCGCGGTCTCGGCGCGCCGGGTGTCGGTCCGGATCAGCGACAGCACCGCGTTCAGCGAGTTGAACAGGAAATGCGGCCGGATGCGCGCCTGCAGCGCCTGCAGCCGCGCTTCGGCGAGCGCCGGCGAGAAGGCCCGGTTGCGCAGGTGGAAATAGGCGACCAGGAACCCGGTGACGAGCGTCGCGGACGCGGCGGTCCGCACGAGGCCCGCAGGCGTCGCGTCGCCCGCCGGCTGCAGCAGATAGGCCGCGGCGGTGAGCAGGAGCACCATGCCGATCACCGCGGCGACCGCGCTCGGGTACGGCAGCCGTGCGAGGCCGGCGTTCGCCACGTAGAGCGCGAGCAGGCTGGTGATCAGGATCGGCTCGAGCAGGAGCGCGATCTCGAGGAACGCCCCGACGAGCTGCGTAAAATCGCTCGCCCGGACGGCGGCGGCGACGAAGCCGAGGACGTTCACGATCACCAGGATCCGGGCGACGACGCCGAGGTTGCGGAAATCCGGGAGCGCGTCGGGGGTCGCGTCTTGGCTTAAACTCCGCACCGTGGTCGTGGGCTTCGGGTCTTTGGTATAAGATGCTGATTTTGCGCCTATTCTCGGATCGTTCGGAGAGAAAGACAAGCCGCGATGGCCGCGGGTGAGGAAAAGGGTCACGGGCCGGTCTGGTCCGGGCGATTCGGCGAAGCCGTCGCCGAGCGCGTCAAGCGCTACACGGCGTCGATCGGGTTCGACCGGCGGCTCGCCGAATTCGACATCCAGGGCTCGCTCGCGCACGCTCGCATGCTCGCCGCGACCGGCGTCCTGTCGGCGGCCGACCTCGCCGCGATCGAGCGCGGCATGGCGACGATCGGCGACGAGATCCGGTCCGGCCGGTTCGTCTGGTCGATCGACGACGAGGACGTGCACTTCGCCATCGAGCGGCGGCTGACCGCGCTCGCCGGCGACGCCGGCAGGCGGCTGCACACCGGGCGCTCGCGCAACGACCAGGTCGCGACCGACATCCGGCTCTTCCTGCGCGCGGCGATCGACGAGATCGCCGCGCTGATCAAGGCGGTGCAGCACGCGCTCGTCGATCTCGCCGAGCGTCACGCCGCCACGGCGATGCCGGGCTTCACCCATCTGCAGGTCGCGCAGCCGGTCACCTTCGGCCATCACCTGCTGGCCTACTACGAGATGTTCGCCCGCGACCGCGCGCGCCTCGCCGACTGCCGCAAGCGAGTGAACCGGCTGCCGCTCGGGGCGGCCGCGCTCGCGGGCACCTCCTACCCGATCGACCGCGAGCGCGTGGCCCGCGACCTCGGGTTCGAGGGGCTCTGCGAGAACTCCCTGGACGCGGTCTCCGACCGGGACTTCGCGATCGAGTTCGCCGCCGCGGCCGCCCTCGTGATGACCCACGTTTCCCGGCTCTCCGAGGAGCTCGTCCTCTGGATGAGCCCCCCCTTCGCGTTCATCAGGCTGCCCGACCGGTTCTGCACCGGGTCGTCGATCATGCCCCAGAAGAAGAACCCGGACGTGCCGGAGCTCGCCCGGGGCAAGGCCGGCCGGGTGTTTGGCCACCTGGTGGGACTTCTTACCTTGATGAAGGGGCAACCCCTCGCGTACAACAAGGACAACCAGGAGGACAAAGAGCCGCTGTTCGACACCGTGGACACCCTGGTCGACACCCTGGCCGTCTTCGCCGAGATGATCCCCGGCATCGAAGTGGACCCCGAGCGCATGCGGGCGGCGGCGGCCGAGGGCCACGCGACCGCCACCGACCTTGCCGACTACCTGGTGACCCGCGGGATGCCGTTCCGCGACGCGCACGAGGCGGTCGCCCGCGCCGTGCGCGCCGCCGAGGCGCGCGGGTGCGACCTCGCCCGGCTGCCGCTCGCCGAGCTGCAGGGCTTCGCGCGCGAGATCGGCGAGGACGTGTACGCGGTGCTCTCGATCGAGGGCTCGCTCGCCGGCCGGACGCACCGCGGCGGCACCGCGCCGGCGCAGGTGCTCGAGGCGGTGCGCCGCGCACGGGCGGAGCTCGCATGAGCCCGGTCGACGTGCAGGTGCCCGCGCGGCTGTCGAACCGCAACGAGCGGACCATTCCCGAGTACATCGGGAAGTACCAGGTCATGCGCAAGCTCGGAGACGGCGCGACGAGCGAGGTGTTCCTCTGTCACGACGAGTTCGCCAAGCGCGACGTCGCGGTCAAGGTGGTCTATCTCGACCGCACGAGCGACGGCGCCGACGGCCGCGTCCACCGCAAGCTTTTCGTGACCGAGGCGTCGCTCGCCGGCAAGCTCGCCCACCCGCACATCGTGCAGATCTTCGACGCGGTGGTAGCCGACGGCGCGAGCTACATCGTCATGGAGTACGTCCCGTGCGGGACGCTCGAGCGCTTCTGCACGCCCGAGAACCTGCTGCCGCTCGACAAGGTGGTCGAGATCGTGTTCAAGTGCACGCGCGCGCTCGACTTCGCCCACCGGCTCGGCATCACGCACCGGGACATCAAGCCGACCAACATCCTGCTGACGGCCGAGGACTCCACCGACATCAAGATCTGCGACTTCGGCGCCGCGATCATGGCGAGCGCGCGCGACACGACCCAGGTCACCGGCATAGGCTCGCCGGCCTACATGTCGCCGCAGCAGGTGCGCGAGCAGCCGCTCGACCACCGCACCGACGTCTACTCGCTCGGCGTCGTGATGTACCAGCTGCTGACCGGCGCGCTGCCCTACCAGGGCAAGAACAACTTCAGCATGATGTACCAGATCACCAGCGTCGATCCGCCGCCGCCCTCGTCGCACCGCAAGGACGTGCCGGCCGCGCTCGACGCGATCGTGCGCAAGGCGATGGCGAAGGAGGTCGAGGGCCGCTATCAGACCTGGGAGGAGTTCTCGATCGCGCTCGCCGAGGCGCTGCGCTCGAAAGAGCTCGCCGAGCGCACCCAGGAGGTCGCCGACAGCGAGAAGTTCAGCACCTTGCGCGCGATGCCGTTCTTCGGCGAGTTCACCGACGCCGAGCTCTGGGAGGTGCTGCGCATCAGCACCTGGCAGGACATCGGCCCCGGCAAGATGGTGATCAAGGAGGGCGACGCCGGCGACTTCTTCTGCATCCTCGCCTCCGGCGAGGTGAAGGTCACCAAGAAGCAGAAGCTGCTCAACATCCTCTCGACCGGCGAGTGCTTCGGCGAGATGGCCTACCTCTCGCGCGCGACCAACGAGCGCAGCGCGGACGTCTCGACGATGAGCCCGTCGCGCATCATCACGATCCGCTGCGAGGACCTCGAGAACGCCTCGGACGCCTGCCGCCACCGCTTCGACCGCGCGTTCATGGACATACTCGTAGAGCGGTTGACCCTGGCGAACAACCGCCTGACCGCGGTGTGAAGACGGCGACGAGTGACGGGTGTTGGGTAATGGGTGATGATTGCGATGCGAGGGGCGGTTGCGATCGGCGAGGAGCGGACGGTGAGCTGAGAACGCTCACGTTCTAGCGCCGACCGCGAGCTGCCTGCCCGGGCATCCATCACCCATCACCCATTTGCCCACAGCCGGTGCAGCCCGCCCTCCGCGCCGCGCTCGAGGAAGTCATCGCGGCGGCCACCGGCAGGAGGTTCCGCATCGAGCGCACGACGGCCGCCGGCGGCGGCTGCGTCCACCAGGCGCTCGTCCTCGAGGGCGGCGGCGCGCGCTACTTCGCGAAGCTGAACGACGCGCGGCTCGCCGACGCGTTCGCGGCGGAGGCGGACGGTCTCGCGGCCTTGTCGGCGGCGGGGGTGCGCACCCCGGGCGTCGTCGCACACGGCGCAGCGGCAGGATCGGCGTATCTCGTGCTCGAGCACCTGGCGCTCGGCCACGGCGGCGAGCACGGATACCGCGCGCTCGGCGCCGCGCTCGCCCGGATGCATGCGCACGCCGGCGAGCGCTTCGGCTGGCATCGCGACAACTACATCGGCGCGACGCCGCAGCGCAACCGCGCCTCGGCCTCGTGGAGCGAGTTCTGGGCGCGCGAGCGGCTCGCGCCGCAGCTCGCGCTCGCGGCCGCGCGCGGCTGCGGCGGCGAGCTGCAGCGGCTCGGCGAAGCGCTCGTGGCGGCGGTGCCGGATCTCCTTGCCGGGCACGCGCCGGCGCCGGCGCTGCTGCACGGCGACCTCTGGAGCGGCAACGCGGCGTTCCTCGCCGACGGCACGCCGGTCCTGTTCGATCCGGCGGTCTACCGCGGCGACCGCGAGACCGATCTCGCGATGACCGAGCTCTTCGGCGGCTTTTCCGCGGCGTTCTATGACGCCTACCGCGAGGCGGCGCCGCCGGACGAAGGCTATTCCGTGCGGCGCACGCTCTACAACCTCTACCACGTGCTCAACCACGCCAACCTCTTCGGCGGCGGTTACGCGGCGCAGGCCGAAGCGATGATGGTGCGGCTGCTCGCCGAGGTGCGCGGCTGAGCGGGCCGCCCGCGCTACTTGATCAGTCCCGCGCTCTTGGCGACGGTCTTGAGCGTCTCGTACTCCGCGTCGATCTCCTCGAGGACCGCGGCCGGCGCCCGGTACTCCCGCACGATCCCGAGCGCGACGAGCTTGGCCGCGACCTCAGGGTTGTTCACGGTCTTCTCGATCGCCGGGATCAGCACCTGCGCGACCTCCGCAGGCAGACCGGCGGGGGCGAAGAAACCGAACCACACGCCGAGCAACTTCTGCCGGTAGCCGAGCTCCGGCAGGGTCGGAATCCCGGGAAAGTCGGGGAACTTGGCGGAGGTGACGACACCCTTCATCGCGCCGCTCTTCAGGTGCCGCGACACTGCGCCGAGCGCGAGCGCCACGCCTTCGACATGCCCGCCGAGAAGCGCGGTCACCGCGGGCGCGGCTCCCTTGAACGGCACCATCGTGATGCCCGCCCCGGTGAGCGCGTTGATCGTGCCGACGCTGAAGTCGCCGATCGATCCCGCGCCGGCGGTCCCGATCCGGACCGTGCCCGGGTTCTTCTTCGCGTAGTCGACCATCCCGGCGAAGTCGGAGTACGGCAGGTTCCCGGCGATCGCGATCACGATCGGCGTGCGCGCGGCGAGGCCGAGCGTCGTCAGGTCTCTTGCCGGATCGTAGGTCGCGGTCTGCGGATCGAGAATGCGGCGGAACGTCAGCGCGTTGTTGCTGGTGAAGAGCAGCGTGTGACCGTCCTTGCCCGCGCCCACGACGCTGTTCACCGCAAGCACGCCGCCCGCGCCCGGCCGATTCACCACGGCGACCGGCGCGCCGAGCAGCTTCGACAGCTCTTCGCCCATGAGCCGGGCGGTGCTGTCCGCGGCGTCCCCCGGAGCGAGCGGGATCACCAGATTGATCGTTCCCTTGGGATAGCTCTGAGCGTGGGCGATGCCGCCGCCGACAAACGCGAGAGCCGCGAGACCCAGCACCGCGAGCAGGTTCTTCATGCCGATCACCTCCGTCCCGGGGAGCGCGTCGGGCGCGGACGCGCCGGCCTCCCCGCTCGGCGATGATTGTCAATCCGACCTGCCGGTGCCGTGATCCAGGTCAAGGGGAACCGGCGCTGCGTATGGCAAGTATGGCGCTCCGCGGATCGGCGCGACCGCTCCGCCGGCGCGGGCGCAGCAGAAGGAAACGGCCTGGCATGAGAACGATCGCGATCGAAGAGCATTTCACGACGCCGATGTACCGCGAGAAGGTCGCGGCGAACGAATTCCGGAACTTCTATCTCACTAGCCGCAGCGAGCAGATCGGCCACGACATCGTCGCGGAGCTCGCGGATCTCGGCGAGCGTCGCCTCGCCCACATGGACGCCGCGGGGATCGACGTCCAGGTGCTGTCGTTCGGTTCGCCCGGCGCGCAGGCATTCGAGGCCGACACCGCCATACCGATGGCACGGGACGCCAACGACCGCCTGTACGAGGCGGTGCGCGCGCACCCCGATCGCTTCGCCGGTTTCGCGGCGCTCCCGACCGCCGCGCCCGAGGCGGCGGCGGACGAGCTCGAGCGCTGCGTGACGAGGCTCGGCTTCAAGGGCACCATGATCCACGGCCACACGCGGGGAAGCTTTCTCGACGAGAAGCGGTACTGGGTCATATTCGAGCGCGCCGAGGCGCTCGGCGTGCCGATCTATCTGCACCCGACGCTGCCGCACCCGGACGCGGTCCAGGCCTACTTCCGCGGCTACGAGGAGCTGTGCCGCGCCGGTTGGGGCTTCGCGATCGACACCAGCTGCCACTTCCTGCGGATCGTCTTCGCCGGCGTCTTCGACGCCTATCCGAAGCTCAAGATCATCCTCGGGCACCTCGGCGAAGGCCTGCCGTTCGCGATGCACCGGCTGAACGACCACACCTACCGGGCCGCGGCGCGCCGCGGACTGCAGCGGACGCCCCTCGAGTACCTGAAGGACAACATGCTCGTCACGACCAGCGGCAACTGGTACGAGCCCGCGTTCCTGTGCACGCTGCTCGCGCTCGGCGCGGACAACATCCTCTTCGCGGTGGATTGGCCCTACGAGCCGAACACCGCGGGCGCCGGCTTCCTGAAACGGCTCTCGATCAGCGACCTCGACCGGGAGAAGATCGCGCACCTCAACGCCGAGCGCATCTTGCGCATGTGATCGCCGGCTTCGCCCACGCGATGCCGCGGAACGGCGATGAGCCGACGGAAGATCTTACACCGCCGCGCCGCACCCGGTCGTGTTGGAGCCGTAACGCGTTGATTCCACGCGGGTGAGGAGTTCTAGCACGGCTCCTGCTTCCGGGGTTCCGCTTGCCTACACCTGGCGGGAGGTCGGCATGAGACAGGCGAGCGTACGGGCGGTGCTGCGGGTGCTGTTCGTGGCGGCGGTCGGTGCCGCGCCGGGAGTGGCGGCGAGCCCGGTCGAGCTGACCGTGATGACGCGCAATCTCTACTTCGGCACCGACCTCACCCCGCTGGCCGCCGCGCCGGATCTGCCTTCGCTGGTCGGCGCGGTCACCGTCGCGTACGGGCAAGTAGTCGCATCGGATCCCGCCGCGCGCATCGCCCGCATCGCGGACGAGATCATGGCGGCGCAGCCGGATATCGTCGGGCTGCAGGAAGCGGTGCTCTGGCGCACGCGGACGCCTTCGGTCTTCACGAGCTCGCCGGGACCCGAGTCGGTCACGTACGACTTCCTGCAGATGCTGCTCGCCGATCTCGGCCCGGCCTACACACTGGCGATCGCGAGCCAGAATATCGATGCGGCGGCGCCCGGATTGCTGGGCGGCGTGCTGAGCGATATCCGGCTGACGGACCGGGAAGCGATCCTCGTGCGCAGCGGCCTTTCGATCCTCGGCGCCGGCAGCGCCGTCTACAGCGATTTCCTGCAGTTCCCGATCGCGGGCTCGACGGTCGACAGCCTGCGAACCTACGCCTATGTCGATATCGGACTGGCGGCCGGGACGGTACGGGTCGTCTCCACCCATCTCGATCCCGGCGACCCGGCGATCCAGGTGGCGCAGGGCAACGAGCTCATCGCTGCCCTCGACGGGGTATCGCTGCCGCAGATCGTTCTCGGGGATTTCAACTCGCGTGCGGACGGGCTTGGCACGGCGACCTACGCCAACATGCTCGCCGCCGGCTTCGCCGACGCGTGGCTCGACGGCGGGATCGGCGACGGCTTCACCTGCTGCCAGGCGGAAGACCTGCTGAACGATCCCTCGGCGCTCGACCAGCGCATCGATTTCGTATTCCATCGCGGCAGGATCAAGACGCTGAGCGCCGACGTGGTGGGAGACGAGCTCGCAGACCGCACGGCATCGGGCCTCTGGCCATCCGACCATGCCGGCGTGCTCGTCACGCTGCTCGTCGTGCCGGAGCCCGGCGTGCTCGTGCTCGTCGGCATCGGCCTCATCGGCGTCTGCCTCTCCCGTCGTCGGCACCGGCCAGCCGGCCGGGCCGGTGACGGATGCGGCGGGGCGCGGCCGACGTCGGGGCCCTGACCGGCTGCGTCGCCATGCGGTCTTCGCTCGCGCCGGATGCGGGACCGGCCGGCGCGATGCGGCAGCGTTGATCCAGGTCACGGGAACGGCGCAGGTCTGTGGAATCATTCGCCTCCGGTGCAGGCTGCATTCGACTGGAGAGCCCGATGACTTCGATCGCGCGTGACGGCAAATCGCCCAGGGACATGCGTTCGTGGATCGCCGAATTGGAGGCGGCCCGCGAGCTGATCCGCATCGACAAGCCGGTCGACCCGCTCACGCAGATGGGGTCGCTCCTCTACCAGTCGCGCGAGAAGGCGCTCTTTTTCGAGAAGCTGCCGCACGGCTGGCGCTCGCTCGGCCAGGCGCCCGCCAACGTCCGCCACGCCGCGCTCGCGTTCGGCGTGAGCGAGGAGGAGCTCGTGCCGCACGTCGCGGCGAAGCTCGGCACCTGCATCCCGCCGGTGATGGTCGAGCGCGGCCCGGTGAAGGACCTCAAGTTTGAGCGCGGGCAGTTCGACCTGACTCAGCTCCCGGTGCACGTCGCCGGCCAGCGCGCCGGCGGCCCCGTGATCGGGTCCGGGCTGGTGGTGACCAAGGACCCGGACACCGGCAAGCGGAACCTGAGCTTCCACCGGCTGCAGATCAAGGGGCCGGAGAAGTCCGGCATCCTGCTCTACCCGCGGCACTCCTGGCGCAACTATCTCAAGTACCAGGAGCGCAACGAGCCGATGCCGGTGGCGATCTTCATCGGCCACCATCCGCTCTACTACGTCGCCGCGGCGACGACCGCCGCGTACGGCGACGACGAGCTCGCGATCGCCGGCGGCCTGCTCGGGGAGGCGGTGCGGCTCGTCAAGTGCGAGACGGTCGACCTGGAGGTTCCGGCCGACGCCGAGATCGTGCTGGAGGGGCACATCCCGCCGCACGTGCGCGAGGACGAAGGCCCGTTCTCCGAGTTCCAGGACTACTACGTGACCGGCACCGGCAAGAATCCGATCGTCGAGTACCGGTGCATGACGCGCCGGCGCGACGCGATCTTCAAGAACCTGCAGAACGGCTCGGAGATGGAGGGCTGCGTCTTCCACAAGCTGCCGATGAGCGC
>JAHDYJ010000209.1 GCA_023383795.1 Burkholderiales bacterium
CGTTCAGGTTGGTCGCCGCCACATGCTCGGCGCCGGGCCGCCACAGGATCTCGCTCATCCGTCTCCTCCCGTCGAAGCGCCGATATTCGCGGGGCGCGGGGCGGGTCGGCAAGCGGACCGGCGGACTTGCGGCGGCAGAGGCCAGTCGGTATGGTCCGCGCCCTGCCGGCTGGGGCCATAGCTCAGTTGGGAGAGCGCGTGAATGGCATTCACGAGGTCAGGGGTTCGACTCCCCTTGGCTCCACCAATCGGCAGATCCCCTCGACACGGGTGGCGCGGATGAGCAGCCTTGCACTGTCCCGGCGGCGGCTTCTGCGCGCCTCCGCCCTCCTCGCAGCCCCGGCGGCGATGGGCGCCTGCTCCAGCCCGCCCCGGCTGGCCGCCGTGCCGCGCGACCGCACCGGGCGGGCGAGCGTGCTCGGCCTGCCCAACGAGCGGTTCCTCTATCTCGAGGACGCCGCGGCCGTGGACGCCGAGTTCCAGGCGGCGGGGCGGCGCGAGCTTGCCCTGCGCGGGCTCGGACCCCGCGCGCCGCTGCCGATGACGAACCTGCTCGCGGTCTCGGGCGGCGGCGAGGATGGCGCGTTCGGTGCCGGGCTGCTGTGCGGCTGGAGCGAACTGGGAACGCGGCCGGCCTTCAACCTGGTGACCGGCGTCAGCACCGGCGCGCTGACGGCACCCTTCGCCTTCCTCGGCCCCGCCTATGACGGCGCGCTGCGCGACGTCTATACCAACGTCACCCTGGCCGACATCGCCGAGTCGCGCGGCGTCGTGGCGGCGATCTTCGACGACGCGCTGTCCGATACCACGCCCCTCTACCGCACGATCTCGCGCCATCTCGACGAGACGATGCTCGCCGCCCTCGCCCGCGCCTACGACGAGGGAAGGCTGCTGCTGATCGGCACCACCAACCTCGACGCGCAGATCCCGGTGGTCTGGAACATCGGCGCGATCGCCAGGAGCGGCGACCCGCGCGCGCTCGACCTGATCCGGCGCATCCTGCTGGCGTCCGCCGCCGTGCCGGGCGCCTTCCCCCCGGTGATGATCGATGTCGAGGTCGATGGCGAGCGGTTCCAGGAGATGCACGTCGATGGCGGCGCCTTCGCGCAGGCCTTCCTGTATCCGCCGGCGGTCGGCGAGGCGCGCCAGGCGCGCCGGCGCCGCGGCGAGCCGGTGCGCGAGGTGCGCGCCTGGATGATCCGCAACGCCCGGCTCGATCCCGGCTGGGCGTCGGTGGACCGGCGCACGCTGGGCATCGCCGGCCGGGCGATCTCGACCATGATCTTCGCCAGCGGCTTCAACGACGTGCTGCGGCTCTACAACCGCACCCAGCAGGACCGCATCGACTTCAACCTCGCCTATATCGGCGCCGACTTCACGACCGAGCTGAAGGAGCCGTTCGACCAGGGCTACATGCGTGCCCTGTTCGACTACGGCTACCGGCAGGGGCGCGCCGGCTACCGGTGGGCCAAGGCGCCGCCGCTCGCGCGGCTACAGCAGACCACGTAGCCGCGCGTTCAGGAACGCCGCGAGGGTGAAGGCGTCGGTGATCTCGCCCGCGCACACCATGGCCTCGAGCGCGGCGACCGTGACCGGGCGGATCTCGGTGATGCCCTCGTTCAGCGCCGGCGCGCCGAGGGCGGCGAGCTCGGCCAGGTAGAGCCGCACCGCGACGCCGAGCAGCCCGGTCGAGCCGTGCGCCGCGCCGAGCGGCGTCAGCGCGGCGACGATCCCGCCGACCTCCTCGGCGAGTTCGGTGCGCGCCGTCTCCTCGGGGTCCGTGCCCGCCTCGATGCCGCCGCGCGGCACCTCCCAGTGCCAGGCGCGCGTGGCGTGGCGGAAATGGCGCACCAGCACGACCCGCCCGTCCGGCAGGCGCGGCAGCACGGCAACACCCGAGGAATCGCCCGCGCCGCGCAGCACGCGGTGGTGCACGCCGACATCGCCGCCCGGGAACCGCACCGCGTCGCGCAGCAGCATCAGGTAGGGGTCGCGGTAGCGGACGCCGACCTCGGCCCAGGATGCCGGCAGGCCCTGCGCGGCGTAGCGCGCGCCCATCTCGCGCTCCACCGCCAGGATCGCGGCCGGATCGAGCAGGATCTCGACCCCGCCGGGCGGATTGCGGAACCAGGCCGGATGGGTCCCGGCGAGCGCCAGGTACTCCGCCAGGCGCGCGGGCAGCGCGGCCTCGGTGACGCTGCCCATCGCGCGCTCAGCGGCGCGGATCGGCGCCGAGCGCGAACAGGTAGTTCGCCATCTTGTGGAAGCCGGTGTGCACCACCTCGTCGTTCATGCTGAAGATGAACACGCTGTGGAAATACTCGAGCATCAGCGCCTTCAGGTCCGGCGCCGACTTGCAGTTCACATGCCCGGCCCTGGACTGCGGCGAGGCATAGGGCTGGCTCTCGAGCGACGGCAGGCCGATGATCGCCACCCCGTGCGGGTCGAGCGATGCGAAGCCGTTGGCGAGGAAGACGCGCTCCTTCGCCGGCTCGATGTGCTCGAGCACGTCGAGCGCATAGACCGCGTCGTAGCTGCCCGGCACGGGGCCGTCGAGCATGTCGTGCACGAACACGTCGAACTGCCAGCGCGGCACCATGCGCGCCTTCACGTCCTCGACGAACACCGGGTCGAAGTCGAGCGCGGAGAGCCTGCCGACCTCGGCCTGGACGATGCGCGTGCCGAAGGCGTCGCCGCAGCCGATCTCGAGCACGTGCCTGCGGCCGGCGAGCATCTTGGCGACGAACTTGTAGCGCGAGAGGCGGAAGACGAGGTGCTTCGGGTCCTGGTGCCAACTCTCGCTGCTGCGCAGGCCCATCCGCTCGAAGCCCTGCTCGGCGACGTGCTCGACACAGACCTGATACTGCGTCTCCCGGGTCTTCGGCATGCTCATGGGGGGTCCTCTCGAAGCCGGCCGCGAAGGGCCAGGAACACGGGCTCAGATCGCGACGTCGCCGTCCTTGCCGACGATCCTGGTCTCGGGACAGAGAACAACGAAGTGCCCGCCCCGGTCCAGATAGGCGCGGTTGCTGTCGATGATCTTCTGTGCATGCACCCAGGCGAGGATCACCGTGTAGTCGGGCATCCGGCTGAGCAGCTCGGCGGTGGGCAGGATCGGGATGCCCTCGCCCGACTGGTAGCGGCCGACCTTCTGCGGATGGTCATCGACGATGTAGTCGATCGCGCCGGCGAGCCCGAGCTGGGCGATCAGCGTCGGCCCGCTGCGCGCCGCCCCGTAGCCGGCGATCGTGCGGCCCTCGCTTCTCCACCGCGCGGCGAGGCCGGCAGTGCGCTCGCGCAGCCGCTTCACCGTGGCGCCGAAGGCGCGCAGCGTCTCGAGCCGCGCGAGCCCGCGCTCGGCCTCCAGCGCCAGGAGGTCGCGCACCGACCGCTCGACCGGGCGCGCCCCGCCCTTCACCTGCACCGTGCCGATCAGCGAGCCGTGCTGGATCTTCGCGCGCTCGGCCGCGATCAGTTCGAGTCCGTGCCGGTCGAGGAAGCGCACGAGCGGTGCGACCGAGTGGTGGCTCATGTGCTCGTGGAAGATC
>JAHDYJ010000042.1 GCA_023383795.1 Burkholderiales bacterium
CGCGCGCGGATCTGCGAGTGTGGGCTGAACGCCGCCCAGGCGAGCCAGCGGCCGTCGGCGGCCACCAGCGCGACGGTCTCGCCGGGCGCCGGCGCGCCGTCCACGCGTGCCACCGCACCGGAGTACACCCACGGGTGACGGCGCAGGAGCGACTTCTCGCGGGCGGGCTTCAGGTGGACGGTCTTCATCGCGGCATCGTAGCGCGCCGCGGGCGGTCCGCGGCGCGGCCGGCGCCCGCCCGCGCTATTCGCGCCTCTTGCGCGCGCGCGGATGGGCCTGATCGTAGGCCTTGGCGAGGTGCTGGAAGTCGAGCTTGGTGTAGACCTGCGTGGTCGAGATGCTCGCGTGGCCGAGCATCTCCTGCACCGCGCGCAGGTCGCCGGCGGACTGCAGGACGTGGCTCGCGAACGAGTGGCGCAGCACGTGCGGGTGCACGGCGCCGTCCAGTCCCGCGCGCCGCGCCCAGCGCTTGAGGCGCAGCTGGATCGAGCGCGGCGCGATGCGCCGCCCGCGCGCCGACACGAAGAGCGCCGGCTCGTCGGGCAGCGCGATCGGCCCGCGCGCCTCCAGCCAGCGCGCCAGCGCGGCGCGCGCATGGGCGCCGACCGGGACCGTGCGCGTCTTGCCGCCCTTGCCGGTGACCGTGACCTCTTCCGCGCGCAGGATCGCGCGCGCCTGGTCGACGTCGAGCCCGACGAGCTCGGCGAGCCGCAGCCCGGAGGAGTAGGCGAGCTCGAAGACCGCCTTGTCGCGCACCTCCAGCGCCGCCTCGGCCGCGGGGTCGAGCAGGCGCGCGGCGGCGTCGGGGGAGAGCGCCTTGGGCAGCGCGCGCGGACCGCGCGGCGCGCGCACGCCCGCGCACGGGTTCCCGGTGAGCCCGCGGTGGCGGGCGAGCCAGGCGAAGAACCCGCGCCACGCCGAGAGCGTCCGCGCGAGGCTCCTGCCCGAGCGCCCCTGCGCGTGCAGGCGCGCGACCGCGCGGCGCACGGCGTGCGCGCCGATGCGCTCGAGCGGGACGTCGGGCACCAGGTCGAGCAGCGTCGCGACGTCGCGCGCGTAGCCGCGCACGGTATGCGCGGAGAGGCGGCGCTCGTCGGAGAGGTTCCGCAGATAGGCGGCGAGCGGCTCGCCGCGCGGATCGCTCGTCGGGCCGGCGCTCACGTCACACGAATCGCAGCAGCGCGGCGCCGACCATCTCGCCGATGCGCCGCAGGTAGAGCGTGCCCATCTCCGGGTAGAAGCGCTGCGCGTCCTCGCTCGCGAGCATCAGCAGTCCGAACGTGTCCGCGCGCTCGCGCACCGGCATGAACGCGACCGAGCGGATGTGCTCGCCCGCCTCGCCGAGCCACCCGACCGCCTCGAAGCCGCTGTTCGGCCCGCAGAACGGCTGCTCGAGCCCGGCCGCGAAGGCGCGCAGCTCGTCGCTCACCGGCGCGAACTCGGCGAGCTCCGCGGCACCGCGCCAGACGCGCAGCGCGACGTGCGGCACGGCGAAGTCCTCGCGCAGATGGAGGTACAGGCTCGCGAGGAGCGCCGGGAGGTCCGCGGCCGAGAGCATCGCAAGGCACGCGCGATGCACCTTCTCGCCGATCGCGTCGTTCTCCTCGCCGAACTGGATCAGCTCCGAGAGCTTCGCCTCCAGCGCGCGGTTCTTCTCGCGCAGCGAGATCACCTGCCGGTCGGAGAGCGGGATCGCATGGCTGCCGTGTGGATGCGGCACCTGGATCTCCGCGAGGAGATCCGCATAGCGCTCGAAGAAGATCGGGTTCTCTTGGAGGTAGCGGGCGACGTCGTCTGGGTTCATGGCGCTCCGTGGGCGTGGAAGTGCTGCTCTGCGGAGCGTCCGGCGGCGCGGCGGCGCGCTAGCCGGTGCGCCCTCCGATCTCGATCTCGCCTTCGAACACGGTCTCCGCGGGTCCCGTCATGCACACCGGATTGTCCGCGCCGCGCCATGCGATCGTCAATTCCCCGCCGCGCGCCGCGACCGTGACCGGCGAGTCGAGCAGCCCGCGCCGGATGCCGGCGACCGCCGCCGCGCAGGCGCCGGTGCCGCAGGCGAGCGTCTCGCCGGCGCCGCGCTCGTACACGCGCAGACGGATCCGGCCGCGATCGACGATCTGCATGAAGCCGGCGTTCACCCCCCGCGGGAACCGCGGATGACGCTCGATGCGCGGGCCGAGCTCGGCCACCGGCGCGCGCTCGACGTCCTCGACCAGCTGCACCGCGTGCGGGTTGCCCATCGAGAGCGCGGTGATCCCGACCGTCGTCCCGTCGACCGCGAGCGGCTGCACGAGCGCGTCCGAGTCGGTCACGAACGGAACGCGCGCAGGATCGAAGACCGGCGCGCCCATGTCCACCGTCACGCGGCCGTCCGGCTCGAGCCGCGGCACGATGATCCCGGCGACGGTCTCGACGCGGATCTCGTCCTTGTCGGTGAGGCCGCGGTCGCGGACGAACCGCACGAAGCAGCGCGCGCCGTTGCCGCACTGCTCCACCTCGCCGCCGTCGGCGTTGAAGATGCGGTAGGCGAAGTCGACGCCCGGCGTGCGCGCGCGCTCGACCACCAGGATCTGGTCGGCGCCGATGCCGAAATGGCGGTCGGCGATGCGCCGCAGCGCCTCCGGACCGAGCGCGACCTGCTGGCGCACGCCGTCGATCACGACGAAGTCGTTGCCGGCACCCTGCATCTTGGTGAACTTCAGCCGCACGCCGTCAGCGCTCCCTGCTCGTCGTCCTCCGTGCTCGCTTGCGCAAGTGTAACCGGGCGGCGCGGGGCGATCCATCGGCGCAGCCGCGCGCGAGATTCAACGATACGCCGGCGGCGCCCCGGCGGGCCGCGTCTTGAAGCGCTTGTGGATCCAGTAGTACTGCTCGGGCATGCGCCGCGCCTCCGTTTCGATCGCCTCGTTCATCCTCCGCGTGTCCTCCGCCACGCTCGCTCCGGGGAGATCCGCGAGCGGCGCGATGCGGACGACGCACTGCGCACCGTCGCGGGCGTCGACGAGCTCGGCCACGACCATCAGCACCGGGGCGCCGGTCAGGCGCGCGATGCGCGAGAGCGCCGGCACGGTCGCCGCGGGCACGCCGAAGAACGGCACGTAGAGCGAGTCGCGCGGGCCGAAATCCATGTCCGGCTGCAGCAGGAGCGGCAGCCCCTGCCGCAGCGCGCGCAGCGCCGGCCTGACGCCGCGGTCGCGGGGCACCATCCGGACGTCCCGGAAGCGGGTGCGCCGCACGCGCAGGAACCGGTCGAAGACCGGATCCTTCTGCGTGCTGTACCTGGCGACCGCCGGCCGCCCGCGCGACGGCCGGATCGCGGCCGCCTCCAGCGCGACGAAATGCGGCGCGAACAGGATCGGCGGCCGGTCGGACGCGACGTGCGCGAGCCCCTCGACCCGGACGGCGCGCCGCACTTCCTCGGCGGACCCGAACCAGACGGTGCAGTCGAGCGCGAGCGCGCGCCCGAGGGCGCGGAAATGCGCCCGCGCGAGCCCGCTCGCGACTGGCATCGTCGAGCGCCGGGAAGCACAGCCGCAGATTCGCGCGGACCACCCTGCGGCGCTCGCGCGCAAGACGCATGAAGGCGAGCGCGAGCGCTTCGCACGCGCGCCGGCGCGGCGCCGGCGGCAGCCGGGCGAGCAGCGCGAGGAGCGCAAGGCCGAGACGGGCCAAGCGGCGCGGGCTCCGGTCAGCGGCCGCTCAGGCGCCGCCGGGCGGAGCAACGCCGTCGGGTGTCTTGTAGCGGTTGTAGGACCACAGGTACTGCTCCGGGAGCGCGCGGATGACGCCCTCGATCGCGCGGTTGAGGCGGCGTTCCGGCGCCTCTCCGGGCGCGGCGTCCGGAAACGGCGTGAAGCGAAGACGGAACCCCGCGCCGCGCGGCAGCCGCTCGCACGCGAGCAGCACGATCGTCGCGCCGGTGGTCTCCTGCAACCGCGTCGCGAGCGTCATCGTGTAGGCGGGCCGGCCGAAGAACTCGGCCCACGCGCCCTCGCCGCGGCTCGGCACCTGGTCGGGCAGGATCCCCACCGCCTCGCCCCGCTTCAGCGCGCGCAGCAGCGCGCGCACGCCCCGCATGTCCGCGCTGGCGAGACGCACGTTGCCGCGCTCGCGGCCCGCCCGCACCAGCGGCTCGAACGCGCGCTGCCGCGGCGGACGGTAGAGCGCGGTCATCGGCACGAGCTTCGCGCCGATGTAGTGCGAGGCCGCCTCGAACGCGCCGAGGTGCGGCGTGAGCAGGATGATCCCCCGGCCGCGCGACCGCGCCTCCTCGACGAGCGCCGCCCCCTCGACGCCGCGCACGCGCGACACGACCTCGTCCTGCGGTCGCGTCCACACCCAGGCCATCTCGAGCAGCATCTTGCCGGACTCGCGGATCGCCGCCGCGCGCAGCGCCCGGTCGGTGTAGCCGGCGCGCCGCAGGTTCTCGTCGAGCCGGCGGCGCTCGCCGTCCGACAGCGCGAACACGAGCCGGGCGATGCCCGCGCCGAGCGCGTGCACCGCACGCAGCGGCAGCGCCGCGACCAGACGGAACAGGAAGCGCATCGGTCCGGGCGAAGAGTCTGGCACCTGTCTCGGGATGCGGCTACGGTCGTGCAAGCGCGGATCTGTACGGACTCGCGCCCTGTTCGCGCGTCGGACGCAGCACGCCCGCGTTCTCGAGAGGGTCTCCGTGGTCAGCGGGGCGCGAGTGGGACATCCCACTCGTGAGTTCTGCTATGCTTGCCGCCCTCCAGTTCAAGACAGCGAGCGGGAACCGCGATGAGCAGCTTTCTTTTCACTTCCGAGTCGGTCTCGGAAGGACACCCGGACAAGGTCGCCGACCAGATCTCCGACGGAATCCTGGACGCGATTCTAGCGCAGGACACTCGCTCGCGCGTCGCCGCCGAGACGCTGGTGTCGACCGGCCTGGTCGTGCTCGCCGGCGAGATCACCACCAACGCGGTGATCGACTATCAGACGGTCGCGCGCAACGTCCTCAAGCGCATCGGGTACGACTCGAGCGAGTACGGCATCGACTACCGCGGCTGCGCCGTGATGGTGTGCTACGACAAGCAGTCGCCGGACATCGCGCAGGGCGTCGACGAGGGCAAGGGCCTCGACCTCGAGCAGGGCGCCGGCGACCAGGGGCTGATGTTCGGCTACGCGTGCGACGAGACGCCGGAGCTGATGCCGCTGCCGATCTATCTCTCGCACCGCCTCGTCGAGCGGCAGGCGCAGCTGCGGCGCGACGGGCGGCTGCCGTGGCTGCGGCCGGACGCCAAGTCGCAGGTGACCGTGCGCTACGTGGACGGCAAGCCGGCGGCCATCGACACCGTGGTGATGTCGACGCAGCACGCGCCCGACGTCCCGCACGAGAAGCTCGCCGAGGGCGTGATCGAGGAGATCTTCAAGCCGGTCCTGCCGAAAGAGCTCATGAAGAGCGGCAACGTGCGCTACCTCGTGAACCCGACCGGCCGCTTCGTCGTCGGCGGCCCGCACGGAGACTGCGGCCTGACCGGGCGCAAGATCATCGTCGACACCTACGGCGGCGCGGCCCCGCACGGCGGCGGCGCGTTCTCGGGCAAGGACCCGTCGAAGGTCGACCGCTCCGCCGCCTATGCCGCGCGCTACGTCGCGAAGAACATCGTCGCGGCGGGGCTCGCGTCGAAGTGCCTGCTGCAGGTCTCGTACGCGATCGGCGTCGCGCGCCCGACCAGCGTCATGGTGACGACCTACGGCACCGGCAAGGTCTCCGACGACATGCTCGCCGAGCTGGTGCAGAAGCACTTCGACCTGCGGCCGAAGGGCATCATCCAGATGCTCGACCTGCTGCGCCCGATCTACGAGAAGACCGCCGCCTACGGCCACTTCGGACGCGAGGAGCCCGAGTTCACGTGGGAACGGGCGGACAAGGCGGCGGCGCTCGCCGCCGACGCCGGCGTGAAGCGCTAGCGGAGCTCCGCGTGAGTCATCCCCGCGCCAGCAAGGATCCAGCAAGCCGTTGATTGCGTGCGAAATGGATTCCCTATATGGACGCCCCGTTCCGCGGGAATGACGAGCTTCTGCAGGGCTTCCCCGGGCGCCGCGCGGCCGCGAGGCACGGTATAATCGCGGCCGGCTGAGGAGCGTTGCGACCGTCCCGCCGGACGGCCAGGCTCAGCGGAATCAACGGCGCTCGCATCTCGTCGAGGTGCGAGCGCTTTTTCTTTTGCGGACCCCGTCGAGGGGCGCTGCAGCGGGGCGCGCGGCGCCCCGCCAGGCTCGACGGATGCGCGTCCCCGACGCGAACGGCGCCCGCTCATCGAAGGAGAGAACGGCATGAGCGCAGTGCTCCAACCCAAGCAGGACTTCCGGGTCGCCGACATCGGCCTCGCCGACTGGGGCCGCAAGGAGATCCGCATCGCCGAGACCGAGATGCCCGGGCTGATGGCGATCCGCGAGGAATACGCGGCGAGGCAGCCGCTCAAGGGCGCCCGCATCACCGGCAGCCTGCACATGACGATCCAGACCGCGGTGCTGATCGAGACGCTGCAGGCGCTCGGTGCGCAGGTGCGCTGGGCCTCGTGCAATATCTTCTCGACGCAGGACCACGCCGCCGCGGCGATCGCCGTCAAGGGCACGCCGGTCTTCGCCTACAAGGGCGAGTCGCTCGAGGAGTACTGGGAGTTCACGCACCGGATCTTCGAGTGGCCGGACGGCGGCTTCTCGAACATGATCCTCGACGACGGCGGCGACGCGACGCTGCTCCTGCACCTCGGCTGCCGCGCCGAGAAGGACGCCGCGGCGCTCGACAACCCGACGAGCGAGGAGGAGCGCGCGCTCTTCGGTGCGATCAGGAAGCGCCTCGCGAGCCAGCCCGGCTGGTACTCGACGCGGGCCAGGCACGTCAAGGGTGTCACCGAGGAGACCACCACCGGCGTGCACCGGCTGTACGACATGGCGAAGAGGAAGGAGCTGCTCTTCCCGGCCATCAACGTCAACGACTCGGTCACGAAGAGCAAGTTCGACAACCTCTACGGCTGCCGCGAGTCGCTGGTCGACGGCATCAAGCGCGCGACCGACGTGATGGTGGCGGGCAAGGTCGCGGTGGTGTGCGGCTACGGCGACGTCGGCAAGGGCTCGGCGCAGGCGCTGCGCGCGCTCTCGGCGCAGGTCTGGGTCACCGAGATCGACCCGATCTGCGCGCTGCAGGCGGCGATGGAAGGCTACCGCGTCGTCACGATGGACTACGCTTGCGACAAGGCCGACATCTTCGTCACCGCGACGGGCAACGTGCGCGTCATCGCGCACGACCACATGGCGAGAATGAAGGACCAGGCGATCGTCTGCAACATCGGCCACTTCGACAGCGAGATCGACGTCGCCTCGCTCGAGCAGTACAAGTGGGAGGAGATCAAGCCCCAGGTCGACCACGTCATCTTCCCCGACGGCAAGCGGATCATCCTGCTCGCCAAGGGGCGGCTGGTGAACCTCGGCTGCGCGACCGGGCACCCGAGCTACGTCATGAGCTCCTCGTTCGCGAACCAGACCATCGCCCAGATCGAGCTCTTCGCCAACACCGACAAGTATCCGGTGGGCGTGTACACGCTGCCGAAGCACCTGGACGAGAAGGTGGCGCGGCTGCAGCTCAAGAAGCTGAACGCGACGCTGACCGAGCTCACCGACGAGCAGGCGACGTACATCGGCGTGCCGAAGTCCGGCCCCTACAAGTCGGATGGGTACAGGTACTAGGCTGGCGAGTCGCCGCGCGTTGGAGCGTCGCGCTGCGACGCTCAACGCGCGATGCGCCCCGCACCGGAGTCGAGCTGGCGCAATCGGTTCGCCGATCGCGTAGCCAATGGAAAGCCAGAAGCAGCACTCGCGGACGTTCAGCTTCGAGTTCTTTCCGCCGAAGACGCCGGAGGGCATCGGGAAGCTGCGCGCGGCGCGGCGCGAGCTCGCCCTGCTCGAGCCCAAGTTCTTCTCGGTGACCTTCGGCGCCGGGGGCTCGACGCGCGACCGCACGCTCGAGACCGTGCTCGAGATCCAGGCCGAGGGCCACGAGGCGGCGCCGCACATCTCGTGCATCGGCTCGAGCAAGGCCGAGATCGTGGATCTGCTCGAGCGCTACCGCGCGAGCGGCATCCGCCACATCGTGGCGCTGCGCGGCGACCTCCCCTCCGGCGCGGCGAGCGCCGGCGAGCTGCGCCACGCGAACGAGCTCGTGGCGCTCATCCGCGCGGCGACCGGCGACTGGTTCCGCATCGAGGTCGCCTGCTATCCGGAGTTCCATCCGCAGGCGCGCAGCGCGGGCGAGGACATCGACAACTTCAAGCGCAAGATCGACGCCGGCGCGGACTCGGCCATCACCCAGTACTTCTACAACGCCGAGGCCTACTTCCGGTTCGTCGACGAGTGCGGGGCGCGCGGGATCGGCGTGCCGATCGTCCCGGGAATCATGCCGATGGCCAACTTCGCGCAGCTCGCGCGCTTCTCCGACGCGTGCGGCGCCGAGATCCCGCGCTGGCTGCGGCTGCGGATGCAGGGCTTCGGCGACGACCTCGCCGCGATCCGCGCCTACGGCCTCGACGTGGTCACCGGGCTCTGCCGCAGGCTGCTCGAGCAGGGGGCGCCCGGACTGCACTTCTACACCATGAACCAGGCCGCGCTCACGCGCGAGATCTGGACCCGCCTCGGGCTCGCGTAGCGACCTGCTCGCGACGCCGGCCGACGGGAGCCCGGCTGTCGAGAGATCGACGCCTGTGGCCGAGGTGGTCGCGCCCAGCCCGGGCTTCTCACCGGGCTGCCCGCGGGAAGTCGTGCTTCGACAGGGAGTTCGGTGCGCCGGCGTGCGCGTGCCGGGGCGGCGTGGCCCTTCCCTCCCGGGAGTCACCTTCGCCGCGGCGCCCCGGGACAGTGCGCCCCGGCGCGAAACCCGCGCTCGCGTCCGCAACCCCGTTGTAGCGCGGCCGGGCGGATCGCCCTGTACGGCACGCGACTGTCCGGGACCGCCGACACACCGTCGGGATTTCTGACGGTTTCGCCCTCGTGAGGGGCGCCGGCCGTCCCGGGGAGCGTGTGCGCTTGTGCCGGACGGCCGCACCGCGGGTCGCACCTGGCGCGGAGGCGGTGCTAACATGCATTCAAACAACAACAAGACCGCCCAGATTGAGGGACACCGTGAAGATCCTGGTGGTGGACGACCACCCGCTGATTCTCGAGGCGCTGCATCACGTTCTTCAGCGGCTCGATCGCGACGTCGCCGTGCTCGACGCGGATTCCGCCGCGGGCGCGCTGCAGCTCGCGGCCGCGCACCGCGATGCGGCACTGATCCTGCTCGATCTCTCGCTTCCCGACGCGGACGGATTCGCGACGTTGGGCGCGCTGCGCAGCATGCATCCCGAGATTCCGATCGTCGCGCTCTCCGAGTCCGACAGCCGCGAGCAGATCGTGCGCGCGATCGATCTCGGCGCGATGGGGTTCGTCTCGAAGCGCTCGCCGAACGATCTGGTCGTCAGCGCGCTCCGGCTGGTGCTGATGGGCGGCGTCTACGTGCCGCGCGCGGCGTTCGAGAGCGGCGCGGCCGAGGTGCGCCCGGACGCGGGCGGCCGCGCCGCGCCGGCGCGGCGCGGCCCGCTCACGGCGCGCGATCTCGGCCTGACCGATCGCCAGGCGCAGGTCCTCGCGCTCATCCTCGAGGGCAAGCCGAACAAGGTCATCTGCCGCGAGCTGCATCTCGCCGAAGGCACCGTGAAGATCCACGTCGCGGCGATCCTGCGCGCGCTGCACGTGGGCACGCGCACGCAGGCGGTGATCGAGGCGGCGCGGCTCGGACTGGTCTTCGACCACGTGGTGCCGCTCGTCGACTCGGCGGCGCGCTCGCACGGCGCCTAGCAATCCTGCTTGCGGAGCCCCCGCCGCGCCGGGCGCCCGGCTAGGGCGTCGCGGCGGCGGCCTCGCTCGCGATCAGCGTCGCCTTGCGCGCGAGCCCCCACCGGTAGTCGCCGAGCTCGCCGCTCGCGCGGATCACGCGGTGGCACGGGATCAGCAGCGCGACCGGATTGGCGGCGACCGCCGAGCCGACCGCGCGCGCGGCCTCGGGCCGGCCGATCGATCGCGCCACGTCGCGATAGGAAACGAGATGTCCGGCGGGGACGCGCAGCAGCGCCTCCCACACCTTGAGCTGGAAGTTGCTCCCCTTGACCCACAGATGGATCGGGTCGGTGGTGCGCGCGGCGCCGAAGATGCGGCGCGCGACCGCCGCGGCGGCGGCGGCGTCCCGCGCGACGACCGCACGCGGCCACTCGGCGCGCACGGCGTCGAGCGCGGCTTCGCGCCCGCCCGGCGCCACGAACGCGAGGCTGCAGACACCGCGCGGCGTCGCCGCCACCAGCACTTCGCCGAACGGCGACGAGTGGAAGCCGCAGCGGATCTGCAGGCCCTCGCCGAGCGCGCGGTGCTCGCCGGGGCTCACTCCTTCGCAGGTGACCAGCAGGTCGTGCAGCCGGCCGGGACCCGAAAGGCCGGCGTCGAACGCCGCATCGAGCACGTTCGCCGAGCGGCGCAGCGCCTGCTTGGCGTACTCCTTCGACAGGAACTGCAGGAACCGCTTCGGGCTGATCCCGGCCCAGGCCGAGAAGCGGCGCTGAAACTCCGACTCGGAGAGCCCCACGACGGCGGCGACCTCGGCGAGGCGCGGCTGGCGGCGGGCGTGCGCCCGCAGGTACTCGATCGCGCGCGCGACCTGCGCGTAGGCTCGGCTCTGCTCGGCGATCCGCGATCCGGCAACGATGTCCATGGCCGCAGTCTAGGAGACCCGCCCGCCCCGCGCCACCCGGATCTTGCGCGAGCCCTCCGGGAGCGGGCAGTTGGCAGTTGGCAGACGGCGCCAGGGTGTAGGCTGCGGTTTGTAAGCTGCCAACTGCCGACGGACGGCTGCCAACTGTCCTTTCTCGCCCACGTCCTCGAGCTGCTCGCGCCGTTCGGCGCGGTCTCGGCGCGCCGCATGTTCGGCGGGTACGGCATCTACCGCGACGGGCTGATGTTCGCCCTGGTCGCCGAGGACGTGCTGTATCTGAAGGTCGACGCCGGAAACCGCGCCGATTTCGAGTCTGCCGGATCCGAGCCGTTCGCCTACGAGACCCGCGCGCGGCCGGCACCGATGGCGCGCGGCGCGGGCCGGCCGCGGCGGAGCACCACGGCGCCGCGCCGCACGCGGGTCGTCATGTCCTACTGGCGCGCCCCCGACGAGGCGCTCGAGCGTCCCGACGCGATGCTCGGATGGGCGCGCAGCGCATTCGCGGCGGCGCTGCGCGCCAAGTCGGCGTCGCGCACCGCGAAAAGCCCCAAGCGGGTGCGCCGCGCGCTGCGGCGCATCTGACCGGCGTCACACCGGGCCCAGCCACTCGACGCGGTAGAGGTCGTGCCGCCGGTCGTGCAGCGTGCGCACCGAGCCCTCGTCGCGCAGCTGCCGCAGCTTCTCCAGGTCGACGTCGGCGACCAGCACCGTCTCGGTGTCGGGCGTGCTCTCGGCGACCACGGCGTCGTGCGGGAAGGCGAAGTCCGAGGGCGAGAAGATCGCCGACTGCGAGTAGTGGATGTTCACGTTCTCGACCCGCGGCAGGTTGCCGATGCTGCCTGCGAGCACGACGTAGCACTCGTTCTCGATCGCCCGCGCCTGCGCGCAGCGCCGCACGCGCTGGTAGCCGTTCTTGGTCTCGGTCCACGAGGGCACGAACAGGATCTGCGCGCCGCGGTCCGCGAGCACCCGCCCGAGCTCGGGGAACTCCACGTCGTAGCAGATCAGGATGCCGACCGTGCCGGCGTCGGTGCGGAAGTGCCGCAGCACGGCTCCGCCGTCGAGCGCCCACAGGCGCTTCTCCACCGGCGTGATGTGGATCTTGCGCTGCGTCTCCATGGTCCCGTCGCGGCGGAAGAGGTAGGCCTCGTTGTACAGGCGCTCGCCCTCCAGCACCGGCATGCTCGCGCCGACGATGTTCACGTTGTAGCTCATCGCCATGCGCTGCATGCCCTCGGCCATCTGCGGGGTGTAGGCGGCGATGCGGCGCATCGCCTCGGCCGCGTCGGCCTGCTCGACCAGCCCCATCAGCGCGACGTTGAAGAGCTCGGGAAACACCGCGAAGTCGCTCTTGAAGTCGGCGACCGCGTCGACGAAGTACTCCACCTGCTGCAGCATGTCCGCGACCGACTCCACCTGCCGCAGCCGCCACTGCACCGCGCCGATGCGCGCGTAGTTCTTCTGCGCGCCGAGGAGCGGCCGCCGGCGCGGCTCGTAGTACATGTTCTCCCACTGGATCAGCGTCGCGTAGTCCTTCGAGTCGACGTCGCCCGGCAGGTAGTTCCGGATCACCCGCCGCACCTGGAAGTCGTTGGCGAGCTGGAACGAGAGCACCTGGTCGTGCAGCTTGCGGCGCCGGACCGCCTCGACGTACTGCTGCGGCGTCATCGTGTCGGCGTGGTTCCGGTAACCGGGGATGCGCCCGCCGGCGATGATCGCGCGCAGGTTGAGCTTCTTGCAGAGCTCCTTGCGCGCGTCGTAGAGTCGCCGCCCGAGGCGCATCGCGCGGTAGTCCGGATCGACCACCACCTCGGCGCCGTACAGCACGTCGCCGTTCGGGTCGTGGGTGGTGAAGTACGCGTCGCCGGTGATCTCGCCGTACGAATGCGAGTCGCCGTAGCGCTCGTAGTCGACGACGAGCGACAGCGCGGCCGCGACGATCTTCCCGCGGTCCTCGATGCCGATCTGCCCCTCGGGGAACCGCGCGAGCATCGACAGGAACTTGTCCCTGGAGAGCGCGCCGCCGAACTGCCCGCCCATCTGCGCGTATACGCGACCGGTGATGTCGCGCAGGGTGTCGTAGTCGTCCGCTCGCAGGTTGCGCAGCCGCAGCCGGTGCTGGCTCCGCCCGCGGACCTTCGCCGCCGGGCCGCGCGCCGCGTCGCCCGCCTCGGTGCGCGCGGCGGGCCTTGCCGGCTTCGTTCCTTCACCCATGCATCTCTCTCCGGTGACGCGTTCATTCTACAAGCGGCCCGCCGGAGGCGTCGGCGAGCACGCGCGCGAACACCTCGCGGTCGACGTTGCCGCCGGAGAGGATGATGCCGACGCGCTTGCCGCGCCAGCGGCCGCGCTCCTGCAGCACCGCGGCGAGCGGCGCCGCGCCCGCGCCCTCGGCCACGTTGTGGGTGTCGGTGAAGTAGTGGCGCATCGCGGCCGCCACTTCGGCGTCGGTCACTTCGACGATGCGCTCGGCGCCGCGGATGATGATCTCCAGTGCGGCCGGCACCGGCACGCGCACCGCCATGCCGTCGGCCAGCGTGACGGCGGACGCGGTCTCCACCGCGCGCCGCGCCGCGAACGACTGCGCGTAGGCATTCGCGTTCGCCGAGACGACGCCGATGATCCGCGTGGCGAGGCCGAGCGCGTCGCGCGCCGCGATCAGCCCGCAGATTCCGCTGCCGCAGCCGATCGGCACGTACACCGCGTCGAGCGGCGCCGCCCCGCGGAAGAGCTCGAGCGCATAGCTCGCGACGCCGGCGACGAGCTCGGGCAGGAAGGGGCCGACGTACTCGAGTCCCTCGCCGGCGGCGAGCGCGG
This sequence comes from Burkholderiales bacterium, assembly GCA_023383795.1. Classification (GTDB taxonomy): domain Bacteria; phylum Pseudomonadota; class Gammaproteobacteria; order Burkholderiales; family SG8-39; genus JAABRB01. Next base: position 13,577 of record JAHDYJ010000042.1, read on the forward strand.
ATGCGCGCTCGCGCGCCTCGTCGAAATCGCGCCCGTGCTCGACGAGCTCCGCGCCGAGCGCGCGCATCGCCGCGTTCTTCTCGCGGCTGTTGCCGTGCGGCACCAGGATCACGCACCGCGCGCCGGCCCGGGCGGCGGCGAACGCGAGGCTCTGGCCGTGGTTGCCGCGCGTCGCGCTGATCACGCCGCGAAAGCCCGGCCGCGACCTGAGGCGATCGAGCAGCACCAGGCCGCCGCGCACCTTGAACGCGCCGATCGGCGTGTGGTTCTCGTGCTTCACCCACAGCTCGCAGCCGGCGCGCGCGTTCAGCAACGGCCAGCTGTACTGTGGTGTCGGCGGGATGACCTGGTGCACGAGTGCAGCAGCCCGCTCCAGCGCCGTGAGGCTCAGTTCGTTCATGGCGCACGTTCCCTTCGACCGGTTCGCGGAGGCTCGATCTTACCGTCGGGCCGCCGTCGCCGGAATGCGGCGGTGTATCCTTGCGGCAGTCCGCCGCACAGCCCAGCCCGCAGAGCCCGCAATGCCGACCGCCGCGCCTTCCGCCGATGCGCTCGCCGCTTTCGTCGAACGGAAGTGGGACGCCGAGATCGTCTCCCAGCTCGTCGAGTACGTCCGCACGCCCGCGAAGTCGCCGCACTTCGACCGCGACTGGGCGGCGCATGGCCACCTCGAGGCGGTGGTGCGCCAGGCCGAGGCGTGGTGCCGCGCGCAGCCGATCGCGGACATGGCGCTCGAGGTCGTACGCCTGCCCGGCCGCACGCCGCTCCTCTTCTTCGAGCTCCCGGGGATCGGCCGGCACACCGTCCTCCTCTACGGGCATCTCGACAAGCAGCCCGAGATGACCGGCTGGCGCGCGGGGCTCGGACCGTGGCAGCCGGTGATCCAGGACGGGCGGCTGTACGGCCGCGGCGGCGCCGACGACGGCTACGCCGTGTTCGCGTCGCTCACGGCGATCGCCGCGCTGCGCGCGCAGAACGTACCGCACGCACGCTGCGTCGGCCTGATCGAGTGCTGCGAGGAGAGCGGCAGCTACGACCTGCCGGCGTACCTCGAGGCGCTCGCGCCGCGCCTCGGGGCGGTCGACTTCGTCGTCGGGCTCGACTCGGGCTGCGGCAACTACGACCAGCTCTGGGTCACGACCTCGCTGCGCGGGATCGCCGCCGGCACGCTCGCCGTCGACGTGCTCGCCGAGGGCGTCCACTCGGGCGACGCGAGCGGCATCGTGCCCTCCTCGTTCCGCGTCGCGCGCGTGCTGCTCGACCGGCTGGAGGACCCGCGCACCGGCGCGGTGCTTCCGCGCGAGCTGCACTGCGAGATCCCGGCCGAGCGCGTCGCCCAGGCGCGCGCCGCCGGCGCCATTCTCGGCGAGATGACATGGAAGAAGTTCCCCTACGCCGGCGGCACCCGCCCGCTGACCCCCGACCCAGGCGAGGCGGTGTTGAATCGCACCTGGCGACCGGCGCTCTCGGTGACCGGCGCCGACGGCCTGCCCCCGATCGCGGACGCCGGCAACGTGCTGCGGCCGCGCACGGCGCTCAAGCTCTCGATGCGCATCCCGCCGCGCGTCGACGGCACGCAGGCGACGCGCGACATCAAGCGCATCCTCGAGGCCGATCCGCCGCACGGCGCGCAGGTGCGCTTCGCGGCGGACCAGGGCGCGACCGGCTGGGATGCGCCGCCCACCGCGCCGTGGCTCGCGGCGGCGCTCGAGGCCGCGTCGCAGCGCCGCTACGGACGCCCCGCGGCGTTCATGGGCGAGGGCGGCACGATCCCGTTCATGGGCATGCTGGGCAGGCAGTTCCCGGCGGCGCAGTTCCTGATCACCGGCGTGCTCGGCCCGCAGTCGAACGCGCACGGACCGAACGAGTTCCTGCACATCCCGTACGCGAAGAAGCTGACCGCGTGCGTCGCCGACGTCATCGCCGCGCACGCGGCGCGCGCCGCATAGGCGGCGCCAGCGAAGGAGCGCAACCGATGAAATCCTGGGAGATCACCGCGCGGCCGCGCGCCGGCGACACCGTGCTCACCGCGATCGCCGGCGGCGTGGCGACGGTCACGCTGAACCGCCCGCAGCAGCTGAACGCGCTCGACTTCGAGCTCGCCGACGCGCTCGCCGACGCGATGCACGACGTGGAAGCCGATCCGGCGGTGCGCTGCGTGGTGCTGCGCGGCACCGGCGGCCACTTCATGTCCGGCGGCGACATCGGCACCTTCGCCGCCGACCTCGACGCCGACGAGCGCGCGCGCACGGCGGGATTCCGCCGCGGCATCCACGCCGCGCACGCGGCCGTGATCGCGATGCGGCGCATGCCGAAGCCGGTGATCGCGAGCGTGGACGGCGCGGCGGCCGGCGCCGGCCTCTCGTTCGCGCTCGCCGCCGATCTCGCGGTCCTCGCCGACCGTGCGTACCTCGTCACCGGCTACCTGCAGCTCGGCACCACGCCCGACTGCGGGATGACCTTCTTCCTGCCGCGCGTGCTCGGCGCGCGCAAAGCCGCCGAGCTCCTCATGCTCTCCGAGCGCATCGACGCCGCGACCGCGCTCGCGCTCGGGCTCGCCAACCGGGTGGTGCCCGCCGCGCAGCTCGAGGAGGAGACGATGCGGCTCGCCGCGCGGCTCGCGCGCGGGCCGACGCTCGCGCTCGGGCGGCTGAAGCACCTCCTGCGCGAGAGCGCCCGCAACGGGCTGGATGCGCAGCTCGCGGCCGAGATCGAGGCGTTCGGCGCGTGCGCGGCGAGCGACGATTTCAAGGCAGGCGTGCGCGCGTTCCTCGTCAAGCGCAAGCCGGATTTCACCGGGAGCTAGCCATGTCCGCGGACACGCAGGCGTTTTCCGCGCTGCTCGCGCGCATGACCGCCGCGGTCTGCCGCGGCGACGGGGCGGCGGCCGCCGCGTGCTTCACGCCCGAGGGCGCGTACCACGACGGGTTCTACGGCGAGTTCGCCGGACGCGACGCCATCGCCCGCATGGTCACCGGCCGCTTCCACGCCAACGCGCGCGACTTCGTCTGGACGCTCGGGGACGCATGCGCCGACGGCGGCGTCGGCTACGCGCACTACCGCTTCAGCTACACCGCCGCGCTCGCCGGCGCCGAGGGCCGGCGGGTGTACTTCGAGGGCATCGCGCGGTGCCGGCTGCGCGACGGCCTGATCGCGCGCTACGACGAGGTGTTCGACCGCGGCGCCGCGCTCGCGCAGCTCGGCTTCGCGCCCGAGCGCATCGCCCGTTCGGTGGCGAAGGTCGCCGAGGCGCAGCGTGGCCGCGCGGCGCCGGAGCATCGGCTCGCGAACGGCTGAGGCGTGTGGGGCGCGCGCGGCGCGCCGGCACGCGGCGCGGAGCGAGATCGTCACACCGGCCGTGCGGCCGCGCTGGCGCGCGGCCATCGCCTCGCGTTACCCTAGCCCGGATTTCTCACGGGGCCGCCCCGGCCGACACGGCAAGTCATGCCTGAACAGAGGGTTCGGTGAGCTTCGCTCGGAGACACTTCATGCGCCGGGCTGATCGAGCGCTGGCGTGCGCGCTGCGGCCGTCTCGGGCAGGGCGAACCGGGGCAATGCTCCCGGTATCGCCCCGGTCCGCCGAGCCCAACCTGGCGCGCGGCGTCGGCGCATGCGCGCCGACCCTGACGGGCGCCTCGCCATCATCTCGATCCCCCGTGAGAAACCCGGGCTCGCCGGGAAGATGAACCTGCCAGCGGCCGCGCGCAGGCGCACGCGATCGTCGACGGAACGGCGGCGGCTGACGCTCGCCGCCCTGTCGATACTGGCGCTCGGGGCATTCGCCGGCTGCGCGCGCGAGGTGCGGATCCCGTCCGCCGCGCCCGGCACCGGGCACCGCGCGCCGCCGCAGGGCCGCGAGTTCCAGCCCGGCGATCTCGTCAAGTCCGATGTCGACAGCATCGCCGAGATCCACCTGCAGGAGAGCCTCGCCTCGGCGCGTCTGCTCACCGAGAAGCTCTATCGCCGCAACCCGCGCGAGTGGCGCCGCGGCGGCCACGCGAGCCTGGAGGCGGCGGTCGCGCGCGCGTTCGATCCGCGCCACGACTGGCGCCTCCCCGAGCTCGGCAACGCCCGCGGCACCGACGCGCTCGCGCTCGCGTTCCGCCCCGAGTTCGGCGGCGACCGCGTGCTCGCCTTCGGCGTCGGCCTCGCCAGCATGCTGATGCGGGCCTACGGCGATCAGACCGAGTTCTACCTGCTCGACACGCTCGACCCGCAGAAGCTCTACAACGCCGCGCGCAACGTCGAGGTTGCGGCGTGGAAGCTCGCCACCGCGCGCGACGCCGCCGGCGAGCTGATGCTGCTCTCGAACGAGATCGGAAACGGCCCGCCCAATCTCAGCTTCGAGCGCGAGATCGGCAAGCTGATCGCCTACCAGGACAGTCTGGCGCGCGTGGTGGCCGAGCGCACCAACCGCACCATCCGGCGCGTCGTGCAGAGCGTCGCGACGATGGCCTTTCTGCCGCTGTAGGCGCGGCCTATCCCGCACGCTGCCAGCGCGCCAGCGCCTCGACGACCAGCTGCTCGACCTCGTCCCACGAGGCCGCGCGCGGCGGCGGCAGATGGCGGTTGGTCGAGTTCACCACGACGATCGTCTCGTGGCCGTCGGCGCGCAGCGCCGCGACGTTCGCCGGGCTGTCCTCCACGTACAGGTCGGCGCCGACCGCGGCCTTGTCGCGCATGAAGCAGAGGTCCCAGTACGGAACGCCGTGGCTCTCCAGCCACTCGATGGTCTGCTGCACCGCCTCCTGGTGGAACCACGGGATGTAGAGGCGGTGGGTGACGATGCGGATGCGGATGTTGCGCGTCGACAGCCGGCGCAGCGCCGGCGGCGCGCCGGGCACCGGCGGCAGGTTCTTGAACAGGCTGCGCTGCTTGACCGCGAAGCGGTGCAGCGCGTCGTAGCCGCCGCAGCGCTCGAGCTGCCACTCGGGGAAGCCGTAGCTCACCTCCTCGGTGAGCGCGTCGAGCGGGACGCCGAGCCACTCCGCGGCGACCGGCCGCAGGCCGCGGGCGAAGTCGGCGACTACGCCGTCGAGATCGACGGCGAGCACGAACCGCCGCGCGTCGCGCACGCCGTGCGAGCCGTCGACGAGCGTCAGGCTCAAGGGCGCCTCATGCCGCCGCGCGCAGGCGGCGCGCCGCGAGCGCGAGCGTGATGCACGACCAGCCGTTCACGAGCAGCTCGACCGCGACGAAGAGTCCGATCACCCAGAGACCGCTCACCGGCCACTGCGCGAGCACGATCGCGCCGAGCAGGATCGACAGCACGGCGCCGGCGAGAAGCCACGTCCAGCCGGTGGCAGGGCGGTGCTGGAGCGCGATCACCGCGCGGAACGCGCCCGAGGCGACGAGCAGCGCGGCGAAGAGAAGCGTGAGCGCGATCGAGGCGCCGATCGGGTCGTACACCATCACCCCGCCGCCGACGACGTAGAGCACCGCGATCAGGACGTGCCACAGCGTGCTGCGCCAGCCGGCATGCTTGAACGCTTCGCCGAGCTGCGCGACGCCGCCGACGAAGAGGAGCGCGCCGAAGAAGATCACGCTGCCCACGGTCAGCACCGCGGTGAGCGCGAGACCGAGCGCGCCGAGCACGACCGAGACGATGCCGAGGGCGAGCAGCCAGCCCCAGTACCCTGCGATCGCGGCGGCGGCCTGCCCGCTCGGCGTCGCCGTCTCGCGCGGAAGCTGGTTCGCCACGTGCGGCGTCTCCGTTGCGCCTGCTCGAGTATAGCAACGCGCGGCGTCGGCGCCCGGCCGGGTGTCTCAGCCGGATGCCCGCTAGGCGCGCATCGTCCTCGACCCGCCCGGCCATTTGGCGGCTCAGCGTCCCCGGCCTTCGCGCCGCACCGCCGCGGCGAACTCGAGGCCGAAACGGACGAGCGTTCCCGGTCGCGGCAGCCCGTCCGGAGCGAGCGCGATCACCATGAACGGGTCGCCCGCGCCGTACTCGTTCGCGAGGCCGTACCGGGTGCCCGGCACGAACCCGAAGCGGCGGTAATACGCCGGGTCCCCGAGCACCACCGCGTACCGGTAGCCCATGCGCGCGCAGAGCGCGAGGCCGTCACGCACCAGGCGGCCGCCGATGCCGCGCCGCTGCCACGCCGGCGCCACCGCGAGCGGCGCGAGACCGAGGCCGGCGGCGCCGCCGCGCACGCGGCTGAAGGCGACGTGGCCGGCGATGCCGCGCCCGACCTGTGCCACGAGCGAGAGGCAGAGACGGCCCTTCGCGCGCAGGCGCTCGACGAGCCAGGCCTCGGCGTCGGTCGGGAACGCCGCGAGATGGATCGCGCGGATCGCCTCCGCGTCGGCCGGGCGTGCCCGGCGCACGCGCACGGTGCGCAGCGGAGGCAGCCGCAGCGCGCCCCCGCCGTGCGCCGCACCGCGCCGCGAAACGTCTGCAGCCATTCCCGGAACGCGTCCCGAGCAGGTTCTCTGCCGCGAGGATAGCGCGATCCGCGCCAGCGGCCGCGGGGCCGCAGGATCCCGCCGGGACTGGCCCTCGGGCGCCCGCGCGGGTACATTTGCGGACCATGGCCTCGGGCGGCAGCAGGCAAGACAGGACGAAGCGCTACGCACGCCGCGAGGACCTCGGGCTCACGCCCAGCGAGTTCGCGGTCCTGCAGCGGCTCGACGCGCCGCGCAAGATCCAGGACTTCCTGGACGACCGCGTCGCGCAGAATCACGAGCTCACCGGCGACACCGCGCTCTCGGTGCGCGAAGTGCTGCGCCAGCGGCACGCGCACTGCATCGAGGGCGCCATGCTGGCGGCCTGCGCGCTGTGGATCCAGGGGGAGCCGCCGCTCCTGATGTACCTTTCGGCCGTGCGCGACTTCGACCACGCGATCACGCTCTTCCGGCGCCACGGCTGCTGGGGCGCGATCTCGAAGACGAATCACGCGCCGCTGCGCTACCGCGACCCGGTGTACCGCAGCCTGCGCGAGCTCGCCATGTCGTACTTCCACGAATACACGAACCGGCGCGGGCAGAAGACGCTGCGCAGCTACTCGCGCACGTTCGACCTGCGGCGCGTGGACCCGGAGCTGTGGGTCACCAACCCGAAGAACTGCTGGGGCGTCGTCGAGCGCCTGCTCGACACGCGCCACTATCCGCTGATCTCCACGCGCCAGGAGCGGGGCCTGCGGGTCTCCGGGCCGTTCGTGCGCAAGAGCTTCGACCTGCCGCAGTACCCGCACCCCGGCAAGCGCACTTGACGTGGACAAGGGACGCCGCCCGGGATCACAATCCCCTGCGGAGGCGGACTCCGGCATGCGCGGCGATCATCACGATCACGACCACGGCTCGCACTTCTCCGACACCGAGCTCCGCGTGAAGGCGCTCGAGTCGCTGCTGGTCGACAAGGGGCTGGTCGACCCGGCGGCGCTCGACGCGCTCGTCGACACCTACGAGACCAAGGTCGGGCCGCGCAACGGCGCGCGCGTCGTCGCCAAGGCCTGGACCGACCCGGCCTACAAGGAATGGCTGCTGCGCGACGCGACCGCCGCGATCGCGAGCCTCGGCTACACCGGCCGCCAGGGCGAGGACATGGTCGTGCTGGAGAACACGCCGCAGGTGCACAACATGGTCGTGTGCACGCTCTGCTCGTGCTATCCGTGGCCCGTGCTCGGGCTGCCGCCGGTCTGGTACAAGTCGGCGCCGTATCGCTCGCGCGCGGTGATCGATCCGCGCGGTGTGCTCGCCGAGCTCGGGGTCGCGCTCGGCCCGGACGTCGAGGTGCGGGTGTGGGACTCGACCGCGGAAGTGCGCTACCTCGTGCTGCCCGAGCGGCCGGCCGGCACCGAGGGCTGGAGCGAGGACGCGCTCGCCGCGATCGTCACGCGCGACGCGATGATCGGCGTCGCGCAGGTGCCGGCGCCGGGAGAGGGGAGCGCGCGATGAACGGCGTCCACGACATGGGCGGCATGCACGGCCTCGGTACGCTGGAGATCGAGCCCGACGAGCCGTGGTTCCACCACGAGTGGGAGCGGCGCGCATTCTCGCTCACGCTGGCGGCCGGCTTCCTCGGCGAATGGAACCTCGACATGAGCCGCTACGCGCGCGAGCGCATCCCGGGCGCCGACTACCTCGCGTCGACCTATTACGAGAAGTGGCTGTGGGGGCTCGAGCGCCTGCTGGTCGAGCAGGGGCTCGTGCCGCAGGCGGAGCTCGAGTCGCGCCGGCGCGATCCGGCCGCGCCCGTCGAGCACACCGGGCACCCGCGCAAGCTCGCCGCGGCGAACGTCGTGCCTCTGCTCATGAAGGGCGGCGCCGCGCGCGTGCACCAGGACGTCCCGGCCCGCTTCGCGCCGGGCGACCGAGTCATGGCGCGGAACGCGCATCCGATCGGGCACACGCGGCTGCCGCGCTACGCGCGCGGGCGGGCGGGCGCGATCGACCGCGACCACGGCGTGTTCGTCTTCGCCGATGCGCACGCGATGGGGCGCGGCCCGCAGCCGCAGCACCTGTACAGCGTGCGCTTCGCCGCGCAGACGCTGTGGGGCGCGGACGCCGATCCGCGCGACGCCGTCTACGTCGATCTCTGGGACGATCACCTGGAGCCGGCATGAAGGAACGCGCCGCGCCGTCCGAGCTGCCCGGCATTCCGCGCGACGCGGACGGTCCCGTGTTCCGCGCCCCGTGGGAAGCGCAGGCCTTCGGGCTCGCGCTCGCGCTGCACGACCGGGGCTGCTTCACGTGGCGCGAGTGGACCGAGGCGCTCGCCGCCGAGATCAAGGCGGCCGCGGCGCGCGGCACGCCCGACGACGGCACGCGCTACTACGAGTTCTGGCTCGCGGCGCTCGAGAAGCTCGCCACCGCGAAGGGCCTCACCGACGCCGTCGAGTTGCTGCAGCGCAAGGACGCGTGGGACGCAGCGGCGCGCGCAACGCCGCACGGCAAGCCGATCGAGCTGCCCGGGCGGCGGGGGCCGTAGTCGCGCGCGCGACGGATCCCGTTGCGCCGGCGCGGCGCGGTCCCTACGATGGCGTCACCACCACGCACCAGCGATTCGAGATGAACGCGCCGACCTCGCTCGAGCAGGCCCTCGACCTCGCACCGCTCTGGAAGCCGTTCACCGCGAACCGCCGCTTCAAGTCGGCGCCGCGGCTGCTGGTGGCGGCGAAGGGGATGTACTACACCGCGCACGACGGGCGCGAGATCCTCGACGGCACCGCCGGCCTGTGGTGCGTGAACGCTGGGCACGCGCGGCCCGAGATCGTCGCCGCGATCCAGCGGCAGGCCGCGACGCTCGACTACGCGCCGGCGTTCCAGCTCGGCCATCCGGTCGAGTTCGAGGCCGCGGCGCGACTCGTCGCGCACGCGCCGCCCGGCTTCTCGCACGCGTTCTTCTGCAACTCGGGCTCGGAGGCGGTGGAGAGCGCGCTCAAGATCGCGCTCGCGTATCACCGCGCCCGCGGCGAGGGCGCGCGCCAGCGGATCATCGGGCGCGAGCGCGGCTACCACGGCGTGAACTTCGGCGGCATGTCGGTCGGCGGCATTCCCGGCAACCGGCGCGCGTTCGGACAGCTCGTCGCCGGGGTGGACCACCTCGGGTCCACGCACGACCTCGAGCACAGCGCGTTCTCGCGCGGCGCGCCGCGGTGGGGCGCGCATCTCGCCGACGAGCTCGAGCGGCGCATCATCCCGCTGCACGACGCCTCGAACATCGCGGCGGTGATCGTCGAGCCGTTCGCCGGCTCTGCCGGCGTGCTGCTCCCGCCGCAGGGCTACCTCGAGCGGCTGCGCGAGATCTGCGACCGCCACGGCATCCTGCTCGTCTTCGACGAGGTGATCTCCGGCTTCGGCCGCCTCGGGCACGCGTTCGCGGCCGAGCGCTTCGGGGTGATGCCCGACATGATCACTTGCGCGAAGGGCCTCACCAACGGCGCGGTGCCGATGGGCGCGGTGATCGTGCGCGAAGGGATCTACGACGCGGTGGTCGACGCGGCGCCCGAGGGCGCGATCGAGCTCCTGCACGGCTATACCTACTCCGGCCACCCGCTCGCCGCCGCCGCCGCGGTCGCCGCGATCGACGTGTTCGAGCGCGAGGGCCTGTACGCGCGCGCGCACGAGCTCGCGCCGTACTTCGACGACGCCGCGCACGCGCTGCGTGGCCGGCCGCACGTGATCGACATCCGGGGCATGGGGCTCGTCGCCGGCATCGAGCTCGCGCCGCGGCCGGGCGCGCCGCCGGCCGCGCGCGGCTACGAGACCTTCGTGAAGTGCTTCGAGCGCGGCGTGCTGGTGCGCTTCACCGGCGACATCATCGCCGTCTCGCCGCCGCTGGTGATCGAGCGCGCCGAGATCGACCGCCTCTTCGGAACGCTGGGCGAGGTGCTCGCCACGGTGGCCTGAGCGCGCGGCGCGCCGCGCCGCGATGGTAAGCTCCGCGCATGATCCCGATCCGCGGCATCGACCACGTCGTCCTGCGCGTGCGCGACCTCGAGCGCATGGTCGCGTTCTACCGCGACGCGCTCGGCTGCGAGGTCGTCTGGCGGCGACCGGAGCTCGGCATGGTGCACGTGCGCGCCGGCGGCGCCCTCATCGACCTGGTGACGCACGACGGTCCGGTCGGCGGCCGCGGCCGCGGCGCGCCGTCGCGCGACGGGCACAACATGGATCATCTGTGCCTGCGCGTCGATCCGTTCGACGCCGGCGCGATCGCCGCGCACCTCGCGGCGCACGGCGTGAAGGCGGGCGAGGTCCGCGAGCGGTTCGGCGCCGAGGGCGAAGGCCCGTCGATCTACCTCGACGATCCCGAGGGCAACACGGTCGAGCTCAAGGGCCCCGCGCGCACCTGGCCCGCGGCCGCGCGCCGGGCCTCCTGACCGGAGGCGCGATGCAGCACTGGTTCGACCTGCTCCGCGCGGTCGTGATGCCGGCCCACTGCGACGCCTACGGCCACATGAACGTGCGCCACTACGCCGCCTTCTTCGATGACGCCGGCTGGCATCTGCCCGGATTGAGCGGCGTGCCGCTCGTCGAGCTCCGCGCGCGCGGCCTCGGGACGGTGGTCGCGACTCTGACGATCGACTTCCATCGCGAGCTGAAGTCGGGCGAGCTCGTGCTCGTGCGCGGCGCGATCACGGGCGTCGGCACCAAGAGCCTGCGCCACGAGATGCGCATGTACGAGGCCGAGGCGATGGTCCACTGCGCCACGCAGAAGGTGGTCGAGGTCTGCTTCGACTCCGCGCGGCGCGCGGCGGTACCGCTGCCGGAGGACATCAGGGCGAGGCTCGCGGCGGCGGCCGCGGGCTAGCCGCCTACTCGCCGATCAGGTGCAGGAGCACCGTGCGCTCGTGCGGCGCGCGCCGGTGCTCGTAGAGATAGACGCCCTGCCAGGTGCCGAGCGCGGGCCGCCCGCCGATCACCGGGATCGAGAGGCTCGTCTGGGTGAGCGCGGCGCGCACGTGCGCCGGCATGTCGTCCGGCCCTTCGGCGTGGTGGCGGAAGAGCGGGTCGCCGTCGGGCACGAGGCGCGCGAAGAACCGCTCGAGGTCGCGCTGCACCTCGGGATCTGCGTTCTCCTGGACGAGCAGGCCGGCCGAAGTGTGCTGCAGGTAGAGCGTCAGCACGCCGCTCTGGATTCCGGTGCCGCGCGCCCACTCGACGACGGCGCGCGTGAGCTCGTGGAGCCCCCTGCCGCGGGTGGCGATCGCGTGCCGCCCGGTCGCCTGCCGCATCGGCTCAGAACCGCGCGTTGCCCGGCGTGCGCGGGAACGGGATCGCGTCGCGTACGTTCGCGAGCCCGGTCGCGTAGGCCACGGTGCGCTCGAAGCCGAGGCCGAACCCGGCGTGCGGCACGGTGCCGTAGCGGCGCAGATCGCGGTACCAGCCGTAGTGCGCCGGATCGAGCCCGGTCTCGAGCATGCGCGCATCGAGCACGTCGAGCCGCTCCTCGCGCTGGCTGCCGCCGATGATCTCGCCGATGCCCGGCGCGAGCACGTCCATCGCCGCGACGGTGCGTCCGTCGTCGTTCAGGCGCATGTAGAACGCCTTGATGTCCTTCGGGTAGTTCATCACGATCACCGGCTTGCCGACGTGCCGCTCGGTGAGGTAGCGCTCGTGCTCGGACTGCAGGTCGACGCCCCAGCGCGCCGGGAACTCGAACTTCCCCTGCGCGCGCTCGAGAATGCCGATCGCCTCGCCGTAGTCCATGCGCACGAACTCGCTGTCGACGATCCCGGCGAGCTTCGCGATCACCCCCTTCTCGATGCGCTGCTCGAAGAAGGCCATGTCGTCTGGACGCTCCTCGAGCACCGCGCGGAACACGTGCTTCAGCAGCGCCTCGGCGAGGTCGGCGTCGGCGGCGAGGTCCGCGAACGCGATCTCGGGCTCGATCATCCAGAACTCGGCGAGATGGCGGCTCGTGTTCGAGTTCTCGGCGCGGAAGGTCGGGCCGAACGTGTACACCTTCGAGAGCGCGAGGCAGTAGCACTCGACGTTGAGCTGCCCGGAGACGGTGAGATAGGTCTCGCGCCCGAAGAAATCCTGCGCGAAGTCGACGCGCCCCTCCGGCGTGCGCGGCAGGTTGGCGAAATCGAGCGTCGAGACCCGGAACAACGCGCCCGCACCTTCGGCGTCCGAGGCGGTGATGATCGGCGTCGCGACCCAGTAGAAGCCGCGGCCGTGGAAGAAGCGGTGGATCGCCTGCGCGATCGTGTGGCGCACGCGGGTCGCGGCGCCGATCACGTTGGTGCGCGGCCGCAGGTGCGCGACCTCGCGCAGGAACTCGAGCGAGTGCGGCTTCGGCTGGATCGGATACGAGTCCGGGTCGTCGACCCACCCCAGCACACGGAGCGCGGCGGCCTGCATCTCGAACGGCTGGCCTTTCGCGGGCGACGGCACGATCGTGCCGGTTGCCTCCACCGCGCAGCCGGCGGTCACGTGCAGCACCTCGTCGGCGTAGTTCGGCAGCGTGTTCGGCACGACGACCTGCACCGGATGGAACGACGAGCCGTCGGCGACGCTCACGAACGAGATGCCGGCCTTGGAGTCGCGCCGGGTACGCACCCAGCCGCGGATCGTCACCGGCGCATCGCCCGGGGCGCGGCCGGCCAGGACCTCGGCGCAGGTGAGAGAAGTCATCGCGCCGGTCTACTGCGCGGTCCAGCCGCCGTCGACGAGCAGGCTCGTTCCGGTGACCAGCGACGCCGCCGGCGACGCGAGGAAGACGACCGCCGCGCCGACGTCCTGCGGCTGCGCGAGCCGTCCCATCGGGATGCGGCCGTAGACCCAATCGCGGAACTCGGCGCGCTCGAACATCGGCCGCGTCATCGGCGTCTCGACGAACGTCGGCGCGACCGAGTTCACGCGGATCCCGTGCGGCGCGAGCTCGACCGCCATCGCCTTCGTGAGTCCCTCGAGCGCGTGCTTCGTCATGCAGTAGACCGTGCGGCCGGCGGCGCCCACGTGCCCCATCTGCGACGACATGTTCAGGATCGCGCCGCCGCGCGCCTTGCGGTCCGGCGAGTCGAGCATCCTGCGCGCCGCCGCCTGCGCGGCGAGGAACGCGGCGCGCACGTTGAGCTCGAGCAGCCGGTCGAGATGCGCCTCGCTGACCTCGACGAACGGCTCCGGAATGTTGGTGCCGGCGTTGTTGACCATCACGTCGAGCGACGGCAGCGCCGCGACCGTCTGCTTGAGCGCGGCGGCGTCGGTCACGTCGCAAGGACAGGCGTGCGCACGCCCGCCGCGGCCGCGGATGTCGGCCGCGACCTCCTCGAGGTCGCCCGCCGAGCGCGCGACCAGCCACACTTCGGCGCCGGCGTCGGCGAGCGCGGCCGCGACCCCGCGGCCGATCCCGCGCCCGGCGCCGGTGACGAGCGCGCTGCGGCCGGCGAGCGGCCGCGCCGGAGCCGCGCTCACGCGACGCGCTCCTTGCGCGCGCCGAGCCCGACGTCCCGGCCGCCGTAGCGGCGCAGGCGCAGATCGGCCTGCTCCTTGTGGCCCCAGAACCGCTCGATCGCGCAGAGGCGCGAGCAGTACTCGCCGATCGCGACGCTCGCCTCCGGCGTGATCTCCTGGTAGGTGCAGGTCTTCAGGAACTTGCCGACCCACAGCCCGCCGGTGTAGCGCGCCGCGCCCATCGTCGGCAGCGTGTGGTTGGTGCCGATCACCTTGTCGCCGTACGAGACGTTGGTCTCCGGGCCGAGGAAGAGCGCGCCGTAGTTGCGCATGCGCTCGAGGAACCAGCGCGGCTCGCGCGCGAGCACCTCGACGTGCTCGGCGGCGACGCGGTCGGCCTCGGCCGCCGCCTCCTCGCGCGAGTCGACGACGATGATCTCGCCGTAGTCGCGCCAGGCCGCGCCGGCGACGTCGGCGGTCGGCAGCACCGCGAGCTGGCGCTCGATCTCGGCCGGCAGCGCCTCGCCGAGGGCGCGCGAGGTGGTGATCAGGATCGCCGGGCTGGTCGGCCCATGCTCGGCCTGGCCGAGGAGGTCGGTCGCGACCATTTCCACGTCGGCCGAGTCGTCGGCGATCACCAGGATCTCGGTCGGGCCGGCGAGGAGATCGATGCCGACGCGCCCGAAGAGCTGGCGCTTCGCCTCGGCGACGTAGGCGTTGCCGGGCCCGACCAGCATGTCGACCGGCCCGATCGTCTCCGTGCCGAGCGCCATCGCCGCCACCGCCTGCACGCCGCCCAGCACGTAGATCTCGTCCGCGCCGCCGAGCACCATCGCCGCGATCGTCTCGGCGTGCGGCTCGCCCTGGTTGGGCGGCGTGCACGCGATGATGCGCCCGACGCCTGCGGTGCGCGCGGTGACGACGCTCATGTGCGCCGAGGCGACCATCGGATAGCGTCCGCCCGGCACGTAGCAGCCGACGCTCGCGACCGGGATGTTGCGGTGGCCGAGCCGCACGCCCGGCAGCGTCTCGACCTCGATGTCCTTGAGCGCCGCGCGCTGATGCTCGGCGAAGTTGCGGATCTGCGCCTGCGCGAACCTGATGTCGGCGAGGGTGTCGGGCGCCACCTTGCGCACGATCGCGTCGAGCTCGGCCGGCGAGAGGCGGAAGCTCGGCGGCGACCACTCGTCGAACCTGGCGGAGAGGTCGCGCACCGCGGCGGCGCCGCGCGCCGCGCCCCCCCGCCGGGGGCCCGCGCCCGTCCGGCGCACCGTGGGGTCGGTGGCGGCGGGGGTCGCGCGGGGGTCGCGCCGCTTGAGATACGTGGCCATGGCGACTCCTCCCCTGCGCCCCGCGCGCGGGGCACACGTCACGGTAGCAGCCGCGCGGGCACGGCGTCAATTTGGCGCGCGCGACGCGCGCGAGTGACACGAGCGACACCTCGGCGGAACGAGGATTGCGGGAGGAAACCCGTGTGGGTTTCCTCCTGTTCGTCTCCACCCCAGCGGAAGGAAGGTTACGGGAGGAAACCCGTGTGGGTTCTCTCCTGTTCATTCCACCCCAGCGGAAGGAGGGTAACGGGAGGGAACCCGTGTGGGTTCCCTCCTGTTCCTCCCCCGTGTGGGTTCCCTCCTGTTCGTTCCACCCCAGCGGAAGGAGGGTAACGGGAGGGAACCCGTGTGGGTTCCCTCCTG
>JAHDYJ010000041.1 GCA_023383795.1 Burkholderiales bacterium
CCGCGGGCGCGGCGGCCGGCCTCGGCGGCGCCGGCGCGGCCGCACGCTCGGTCCGTGCGGGCGCGCGAACGGCCGCCGCGCGCGTGTCCGCCTCCGGCATCGGTTCGCGCTCGGCAGCCGGCGGCGGCGCGGGCGCAGCCGCAGGCTCGCGTGCCGGCTCGGCCGCCGGCGCGACGGGCGCGGGATGGCGCAGCGTCGCGGTGAGCACCGGCAGCGCGTCGAGCCCGCGATCGAGCTCGGGCCACCGGGCGACGCCGATCAGCGCTGCGTGCGCGATCATGCTCGCGGCGAAGCTCACGACGAGCGCGTGGCGCTCGCGCACGAAGCGCCGCGCGCCGAAACGCGTCGAAAACTGCTCTGCGATCGTGTGCACGGCCAGCGTGATTCCGGACTGTCTGCCCTCGGCGCGTCGCGCGCCTCGCGCCGCGGCACCGATCGCCGCGGCGGCCCGTGCGCCTACTCGCCGTACAGCTTCTGCTTCAGCTCACGGCGCGCCTGCGCCTCGACCGAGAGCGTAGCCGTCGGCCGCGCAAGCAGACGCGGCAGCCCGATCGGCTCGCCGGTCTCCTCGCACCAGCCGTAGCTGCCGTCTTCGATCCTGACGAGCGACTCGTCGATCTTCTTCATCAGCTTGCGCTCGCGGTCGCGGGTGCGCAGCTCCAGGGCATGCTCCTCCTCGATCGTCGCGCGATCGGCCGGGTCCGGCACGACGTCGTTCTCGCGCAGGTGCTCGGACGTGAGGTCAGCGTTCTCGAGCAGCTGCTGCTTCATGGTCGTCAGCAGCTCGCGGAAATAGGCGAGCTGGCGCGCGTTCATGTACTCGCCCGCCGGCATGCCGAGCAGGTCGTTCTCCGTCATTCCGGCGTAGTGCGGCAGCTCGGATGCCGGCCGCTCCGGGCGTTTCGGCGCCGGACGCGGGGTCTCGGGCAGCGGCCGCGCGGCGACCGGCGCGGGCGCCGCCGGGGCCTGCGGCGCGGCCGGCCGGGCTATGACCGGCGGCCGCGGTACGAGCACCGGTGCCGGACGCGCCTCCGCCGGCGCGGGCGTCGGCGGTGCCCCTCTCGCCGGCGCCGCCGCCGGGCGTGGCGGTGCCTTCGGCGCCGGCGCTTTCGCCTTCGCCGGCGCCTTCTTCGCCGGCACCTTGCGCACGGCCGCCTTGCTTGCCGGCGGCCGCTTCGGCGGCGACTTGCGCGCCGCGGCCTTGCCCGCGGCGGACTTGCGCATGGGGCGCTTTGCGGCCGGCCTCGCGACGGATTTCTTGGCGGATTTCCTCACTGCGGCTCGAGACATTGCTCCAACCCTTCGATGAACAGGTCCTGCGGCAGCCGTCGACCGATGAACACCAGTACGCTCGTCCGGGGCTCGCCCGCGGTCCATGCCCGGCCCAGCGACCCGCTCATGACCGTGCCGACCCCCTGGAACAAGACCCGGTCGGGGTTGCCCGCGAGATGGAGCACGCCTTTATACCGCAGCAGATCGGACCCGTAAACTTCGACCATCGCGCCGAGGAAAGCTTCGAGGCGGGAGGCATCGAACGGCCGCGCGGCGCGAAAGACGAACGCGCTCACCTCGTCGCGCGCGCTCTGACGCCGGTGCGCCATGACGCCCGGCGCCGGAACGGGCAGCGCGTCGGGCCGGAACCCGCCGATGTCGAGCAGGTGCTCGATCGGCACCGCGCCGAAGTGGACCTCGGTGATCGGCGCCCGGGGATTCATCTCGGCCAGCCGCTCCCGCAGTGCAGCGAGCCGGGGCGCATCCACCAGGTCGGCCTTCGACACCAGGATGCGGTCGGCGAAGCCCACCTGCTCCTGCGCCTCGGGAAACGCGTCGAGCTGGGCATCGGCGTGCTTCGCATCGACCAGCGTGATCACCGCGTCGAGACGGTAGTGACGCCCGACGCCCGCGCCGCCGTCCGCGGCGAGAAACGTCTGCGCGACCGGCCCGGGCGCGGCGACGCCGGTCGTCTCGATGATCACGCGGTCGAAGCGCACGCCACCCGCCGCGCGCCGCTCGGCGAGCTCGCCCAGGACCCGGATCAGGTCGCCGCGCACGGTGCAGCACACGCACCCGTTCGCCATCTCGACGATGCTCTCCGCGCGCTCCTGCACCAGGATCTCGCTGTCGATCGACTCCTCGCCGAGCTCGTTCTCGATCACGGCGATCCGGCCGGCGTGCGGCTCGCGCAGGATGCGCTTCAGGAGCGTCGTCTTGCCGGCGCCGAGGAAGCCGGTCAGCACGGTCACTGGAATCATGCCGCGTCGCTCGCGTCCGCTCCTCTACACGCGCCGCAGCAGCAGCCCCTTCAGGTACTCGCCTTCCGGGAACGAGAGCAGGACCGGATGATCCGGGGCGGCCTGGAGGCGATCGAGGATCTGCGCGTCGGCGCCGGCATCCTGCGCGGCGCCGGCGACGATCTTCTGGAACAGCTCCGCGCCGATGCCGCCCGAGCACGAGAACGTCGCGAGCAGGCCGCCGGGCGCGAGCAGCCTGAGCGCCCAGAGATTGACGTCCTTGTAGGCGCGCGCCGCGCGCTCGGCGTGCGCCGCGGTCGGCGCGAACTTCGGCGGATCCAGCACGACGAGATCGAAGCGGCGCCCCTGGTCGCGCAGCGTACGCAGCGTCTTGAAGACGTCGGCGCCAAGCCATTCGGCGCGCGCGCGGTCGAGCCCGTTCAGCGCGAGACTCTCGCGCGCGAGCGCGAGCGCCGGCGCGGAGCTCTCGACCGCCAGCACCGAGCGCGCGCCACCGGCAAGCGCGGCGAGCGTGAAGCCGCCGCTGTACGCGAAGCAGTCGAGCACGGCGCGGTCGCGGGCGAGCGCGCGCACGCGCGCGCGGCTGTCGCGCTGGTCGAGGAAGAAGCCGGTCTTCTGGCCGCCGACGACGTCGACGAGGTGCCGCACGCCGTGCTCGCGGATCTCGACCGGGGCGGACGGCGCGGGCCCGACGAGCGCGCCCGTCCGCGGCGCGAGGCCCTCGAGCTTGCGGGTCTCCAGGTCCGAGCGCTCGTACAGGCGCGCACAGCCGGTCGCCGCCGCGAGCGCCTCGGCGATGGCGTCGCGCCAGCGCTCCGCGCCGGCTGCGCTCAGCTGGACGACGACGGTGTCGGCGTAGCGGTCGGCGACGACCCCCGGCAGGCCGTCGGCCTCGCCGTGCACGAGCCGCAGCGCGCCCGCCTGCGCGTCCGGGATCAGCGCGGAGCGGCGCGCGACCGCCGCGTCGATGCGGCGCCGGAAGAACGCCGCTTCGATCGCATCGGCGCGCTCCCACGCCCAGACGCGCGCGCGGATGGGCCTGATCGTAGGC
>JAHDYJ010000210.1 GCA_023383795.1 Burkholderiales bacterium
CAAGATCGCGATGCGCACGCTCGACATCTTCCGCGCGTCGGTGGCCGCCGCCGCGCTCGGCTTCGCGCGCCGCGCCCTCGACGAGGCTGTGGCGCGCGCGACCACGCGCAGGATGTTCGGCCAGACGCTCGCCGACTTCCAGCTCACGCAGGCCGCGATCGCCGACATGGCCACGGCGATCGACGCCGCGGCGCTGCTCACCTACCGGGCGGCCTGGCTGCGCGACGTCAAGGGCGAGCGCACCACGCGCGAGGCGGCGATGGCGAAGATGGTCGCGACCGAGGAGGCGCAGAAGATCATCGACCGCGCCGTGCAGATGTTCGGCGGCGCCGGAGTCGCGAGCGGCGGCGTCGTTGAGCGGCTCTACCGCGAGATCCGCGCGCTGCGAATCTACGAGGGCGCGACCGAGGTGCAGAAGCTCGTCATCGCGCGCGAGACGCTGAATCCGGTGAGGAGGAGCGCATGACCTATACGGCCCACGTCGACACCTTCGCGCGGGACAACCTGCCGCCCGTGGAGCAGATGCCCGAGACCGTGCTGGATCTGCCGGAGCTCCGGTACCCGGCGCGCATGAACTGCGCGACCGAGCTGCTCGACCGGATGGTCGCGGCCGGGCACGGGGATCGCCCGGTGATCCACGCGATGATTGCCGGGAAAAAGTACTTCTGCACCTACCGGCAGCTCCAGGTGCGCGCCAACCAGATCGCGCGCGTGCTGCGCGAGGACCTCAAGCTCGTGCCCGGCAGCCGGGTCCTGCTGCGCGGGCCGAACAACCCGATGATGGCGGCGTGCTGGTTCGGCGCGATGAAGGCCGGCTGCATCACCGTCGCGACGATGCCGCTGCTGCGCGCCAAGGAGCTGAAGCAGATCGTCGACAAGGCGCAGTGCACGGCGGCGCTCTGCGACGTGCGCCTGGACGAGGAGATGAAGCTCGCGGCGGCCCAGTGCCCGAGCCTCGCGCGGGTGCTCTACTTCAACGACGGCCGCCCGGGATCGCTCGAGGCGCGCCTCGAGCGCAAGCCGCCCGAGTTCGAGAACGTCGACACCGCGGCCGAGGACGTGGCGCTGATCGCGTTCACCTCGGGCACGACCGGGCAGCCGAAGGGCTGCATGCACTACCACCGCGACGTGGTCGCTATGTGCGACCTCTTCCCGCGCTCGTGCCTGAAGCCCGCCGCGGGCGACGTCTTCTGCGGCACGCCGCCGATCGCGTTCACTTTCGGCCTCGGCGGCATGCTGTGCTTCCCGATGCGCGTCGGCGCGTCGACCGTGCTGATCGAGAGGCTCACGCCCGAGCTCCTGCTGCAGACGATCCAGGACTTCCGCGCCACGATCTGCTTCACCGCGCCGACGTTCTTCCGCCAGATGGCGCCGCTCGCGAAGAACTACGATCTCGCGAGCCTGAAGAAGTGCGTCTCCGCCGGCGAGGCGCTGCCCGACCCCACGCGCCAGCTGTTCAAGTCGGCGACCGGAATCGAGATCATCGACGGGCTCGGCTCAACCGAGATGATCCACATCTTCATCTCGCACACGCCCGAGCGCGTGCGCCGGGGCGCGACGGGCTACGCGATCCCGGGCTACACGGCGACGGTGCTCGACGAGGAAGGCAGGCCCTGTCCGCCGGGCGTCGTCGGCCGCCTCGCGGTGAAGGGCGCCACCGGGTGCAAGTACCTCGCCGACGACCGGCAGGCGGCGTACGTGCAGAACGGCTGGAACGTCACCGGCGACGCCTACTCGATGGACGCCGACGGCTACTTCTTCTACCAGGCCCGCACCGACGACATGATCATCTCGGCCGGCTACAACATCGCCGGACCGGAGGTCGAAGCCGCGCTCCTCGGCCACGAGGCGGTCGCCGAGTGCGGGGTGGTCGGCGCGCCCGACGAGGAGCGCGGGATGATCGTCAAGGCCTACGTCGTGCTCAAGCCGGGGCGCCGCGGCGACGGCGCCATGGCGAAGGCGCTGCAGGACCACGTGAAATCGAGCATCGCGCCCTACAAGTACCCGCGCGCCATCGATTTCGTCGCCTCGCTGCCGCGCACCGAGACCGGCAAGCTGCAGCGCTTCAAGCTCCGCGAGCTCGCCGCGAAGTAGCCGGACCGGCACTGCCGCGATTCCGAGACAGGTTCCAGGCTGGCGTCACCGGGTCAGCAGGCAAGGCACACGCTGGCCGCCGGAAGTCGACGCACGCGGCGCGGCGCGGCGCGGCGCGGCGCGTAGAATCGGGCCGGTCGCAACCGGAACGAGCGGGCTCCATGAAGGCATTCCAGCTGCAGGACGACTGGTCGATCGATCACCTGCGCCTCGTCGAGCGCCCCGACCCCACGCCCGGTCCCGGCCAGGTGCTGATACGGCTCAGCGCGGCGTCGCTCAACTACCGCGATCTCTTCGTGCTCAGGCGCGGCTACGGCGCCGCGACCGGCACGCTCCCGCTCGTCCCGGTGTCCGACGGCGTCGGCGAAGTCGTCGCGCTCGGCGCCGGCGTCGAGCGGCTGGCGATCGGCGACCGCGTCTGCCCGATGTTCTTTCCCGACTGGATCGGCGGCGAGCCGCGGCTCGCGCGCATGGCGCGGATCCTCGGCGGGCCGGTGGACGGCACGATGGCCGGATTGATGGCGATCGGCGCCGAGAGCGTCGCGCGCGTGCCGCCGCACCTGTCCGACGTCGAGGCGGCGACGCTGCCGTGCGCGGCGCTGACCGCATGGCGCGCGCTCGTCACCGAGGGCCGCGTCAAGGCCGGCGACACCGTGCTCGTGCAGGGCACCGGCGGCGTGTCGCTCTTCGCGCTGCAGTTCGCGAAGGCTCTCGGCGCGCGGGTCATCGCCACCTCCTCGAGCGACGCCAAGCTCGAGCGCGCGCGCACGCTCGGGGCGGACGCCGGCATCAACTACCGCACGACGCCCGAGTGGGGCAAGGCGGCGAGAGAGATCGCCGGCGGCGACGGCGTCGACCACGTCGTCGAGGTCGGCGGCGAGCAGACGCTCACGCAGTCGCTGCGCGCGGTGCGCGTCGGCGGCACGCTCAGCCTGATCGGCGTCCTGTCGGGCGGCAAGATGGACGTACGCCTCGGGCCGGTGGTGACGCGCGCGGTGCGCATGCAGGGCGTCACCGTCGGCTGCCGCGACGACTTTGAGGCGATGGTTCGCGCGGTCGAGCAGCACCGCCTGCAGCCGATCGTCGACCGCGTCTTCGCGTTCGAGGATCTGCGCGCCGCGCTCGACCACCTCGCGAGCGGGACGCAGTTCGGCAAGGTGTGCATCCGCCACGCCGCGTGAGCGGCGACAGCGCGCACAGCGCGCCGCTCACCTCGGCTTCAGCAGCCGCTTCACCGCGCCAGACATCGCGACCTTGCCTTCGCGCGCGTAGGCCTCGTCCCCGAGCGAACAAGGGGGCGATGCCCCCTTGTAGATCCCCCGGATCGGAGGCCGACGCGCGCGCAGCGCGCCGCTCACCTCGGCTTCAGCAGCCGCTTCACCGCGCCAGACATCGCGA
>JAHDYJ010000043.1 GCA_023383795.1 Burkholderiales bacterium
CATCGACGCGTCATCGCCGACCGCGCGCGCCGCGCTCGGCTACCTGCACGCCAACTGCGGCCACTGCCACAACGATGCAGGACCGCTGGCGCCGCTCGACCTCGTGCTCCTGCAGGAAGCCGCTGCGCCGGCCGGCGCCGAGAAGGTGCTGCGCTCGCTCGTCGGCCGCTCGAGCCGCTACCGCGCCGCGCGCGCGGATGACGGCGTGCGGCGCGTCGTCCCGGGCCGCCACGACGTGAGCACGCTCGCGCAGCGGATGCGCTCGCGCAATCCCCTCGTCCAGATGCCGCCGCTCGGCACGCAGCGCGCCGACGCGGAGGGCATCGCCTTGATCGAACGCTGGATCACTTCCTCCCTGCAATCCAACCGAAAGGAGCTCGCCGAATGAACCGATCACGCATCGCCATGACGTCCCACGCCGCGCTCGCCGCCGCGCTCGTCGCGCTGGCCGGCGCGCCGAATCCCGCCGCCGCGACCGACGGCGCCAAGTCCGACGCGGAGCGCATCGCGCGCGGCAAGTACCTGGTCACAGTCGCCGGCTGCAACGACTGCCACACGCCATGGAAGATGGGGCCGAACGGTCCCGAGCCGGACATGAGCCGGATGCTCTCGGGCCACCCCGAGCAGCTGGACATGCCGCCCGCGCCGAAGCTGTCGCAGGGGCCCTGGCTCGTCACCGTGGGCGCGACGAACACCGCCTGGTCCGGGCCGTGGGGCGTCAGCTTCACCGCGAACCTCACGCCGGACGGGGAGACGGGGCTCGGGAAATGGACCGTGCGCACCTTCAAGGACACGATCCGCACCGGCCGGCGCATGGGCCGCGGCCGCGCGATCCTGCCGCCGATGCCGATCCCGATGTACAAGAACTTCACCGACGCCGACCTCGAGGCGATCTTCGCCTACCTGCAGTCGATCCCGGCGGTGAAGAACCGCGTGCCCGAGCCGCTGGCCCCCGCGGTCGCGGCCGCGAACTGATCACCCCCTCGGAGAAGGACGCAGAAATGAGCAACAGGGTCATCGAAGGCGTCGCCGGCGACGGCACGCACGCCGCGGCGCGCGCCTCCGGCGCGGCTGCGCCGGCGCCACGCCCGGATCTGTACACCGCCGTGCACAAGGGGCTGCGCACGTTCATGAGCGAGACGCTCGCCGCCGTCGGCCGGATGGACGTCGCGGACCCGGCGGAGCTCGCCGGCGCGCTCGAGCAGGTGCGCGGGCTCCTGTCGGCCTGCCGCCATCACCTCGAGCTCGAGAACCGGCACATCCATTCGGCGATGGAGGCGCGCAGCCCGAACGCGGCCGGCGCGACGGCGGCCGACCACGTCGATCACGAGCGCGCGTTCGCGGCGCTCGAGGCGAACGTGCAGGCGCTCGAGCGCGCCGGCCCGGCGCATCGCGCCGCCGCGGCGCTGCACCTGTACCGCCGGCTCGCGGTGTTCGTCGGCGAGAACTTCCTGCACATGCACGTCGAGGAGACCGAGAACACCGCGCTCCTGTGGCAGACCCACACCGACGCCGAGCTCGTGGCGATCCACCAGGCGATCGTGGCGTCGATCCCGTCCGCCGACATGGCCGTGTTCCTGCGCTGGATGGTGCCGGCGTTGGGTGCGGTCGAGCGCGCCGCGATGCTCGGCAACATGCGCCGCGGCTTGCCGTCGGAGGCCTTCGCCGCCGTGCTCGCGACGGTGCGGCCGCACCTGCGCGAGCACGAGTGGGAGAAGCTCGCGCGCGCGCTCGCGGCGGCGTGAGGACGACGCGGCGTCGCGCGCTCAGCGCGCCGCCGCGCCGGCCACCTCCACCAGCTTGACCGGCCGGCCGACGCACAGGCGAAAGCGGCCGCGCCCGGTCTTCTCGATGCGCACGAAGTCGCAGCGCTCGGCCAGGCGGCGCTGCAGCAGGATCAGCCGCGCCTCCAGGTTCTCGCTCACGTCGGGCAGGCGGATCGCCGGATCGACGCGCAGCTCGCGGTTGGTGAACTCGGTGCGGCTCTCGTACACGTAGTCGCGCAGGAGCTTCCAGAAGATCGCGCCGGCCACGCCCTTGATCAGGTAGTCGTCGCCGATGAAGACGCTGTCGTTCTCGGCGTAGCGCCGGATGGTCACCTGTGCGCCGCTCACCGGCGTGCGCCCGGCGTGCGGATTCGCCGGCTCGGAGTGCTCGGCCGCCTGCGCCAGCGCGCCGATCGCGGTCCCGACCTGCGCGGCCACCGCCACGAGCGCGTCCTCGTCGTCGTAGCCGAAGCGCCGGTTCTCCGGGCTCTCGACGTAGAGCACACCGAGCAGGCGCGATCCGCCGAAGATCGGCACCGCGAGCTGGCTGCGCGGCTCCGCGAGCCCGGGCAGCGGGATCTCGGTCTCGAGCTTGGCGGCGAGCTCGTCGGCGCCCATGCTCGCGCGGACCGCGCGGCTGTAGGCGTACTCGTTCGTGAGATAGGTGATGCGGATCGGCGTGCGCTCGCGCGCGGCGACGCCGATCACGCCGGCGCCGAGCGGGATCTCGGAGCCGACGCCGGACTGCGCGTAGCCGCGGCTCGCGACCGTGTAGAGCCGGTCGCCCTGCTCGGCGAGCATCAGGATCATCGCGTGGTGGATGTCGCACAGCGACTCCAGGCCGTCGAGCACGGCCTCGAAGAGCGATGCGAGGTCGACGGAGGCGGTCACCCGCTGCGAGCAGACCCGGATCGCGGCCAGCAGGTTGCGGTTCGCCGGCCGCGTCGGCAGCTCGATTCCGGGAACGTGCTCGATGTCGAGCACGCGGTAGATGTCGGCGCCGCGCAGGCGGAAGACGCCGCTCATGCCGGTGTGCGAGGCGATGCCGGCGAGCTTCGCCTTCATGCTCTCGAAGACCGGCCCGGCGGTCTCGGTGCGCAGGTAATGGAGCCCGATGCGATAACGCGCCGCCGTGTCCGGGTGGTTGACCAGCGCGGTCGCGCGCGGATGCGCGAGGATGTTCTCGCGCGTCTTGTTGAAGAACTGGAACGAGAGCGCGACGTGCTGGCCGTCGACGAAATGCACCTCGGAGACGTAGGTCACGTTCGGCGTGCCGTCCGGCGCGCAGGTGGCGAGCTGCGCCGGAATCGTGCCGTCCAGGCACTCGCGGATGGCGTCGAGCGCGATCGGCAGCCGGTTCGGCATCGGATCTACGCTCCCAGGGGCTCGCCCGCGCGCGGACCCGGCGTCTGCGCGAACGCGGCGTGGGGCGTGAAGGCGATGCCCGTCAGATCATCGGGCGCGTGGGCGACCAGGGCGCGCGCCACCTCGCCGGGGTACTCGAGCTTCTGGATGTCCGCCACGAAGAGGTCGGTCTCGGCTGCGATCAGCGCGAGGTCGTCCGGCTCGAGCGCGGCGAACGCGGCGTCGCGGGTCTTGAGCTGGATCGTGCGATGCGTGCTCGGCTGGCAGAACACCGCCGCCAGCTCGCGGTTCGCCCGGACGTCGTCGAGGAGCGCGGCGGCCTGCGGCCGCGGCACGAACACGGTGACGCGCCGGCGGTCGGCGGAAACGCGGCAGCCGACCGCGCGCACCACCGTGGGCGCGTTGTGCGCGTCGCGGGCGGCGACGACGATCGACACGCCGCTGACGATGAAGGCGGCGTGTGCCTCGTCCAGCACCGGAAGCGCCATGTCCATATCGGAGAGGCGCGCATCATACCCCCGGCGCGCGAAGCGCGCCGGTTAGGCCTGGAAGTGCGCCTGCGGGCCGAGCAGCGCCTCGCGGAACCGATTCTTCAGGTGCGCGCCGTCGCGCGGCGGCAGGACGAGCGGGAGCCTGTCCGGCGCGACCTTCACGGCGGCGAAGAGCGGTCCGGCGCCTGCGTGGACGCGCTCGCGCAGCCGCTCGACCTCGCCCATGGTGCGCGCCGTGGCCGCATCGCCGAAGCCGCAGGCGGCGGCGACCGCGGCAAGGTCGACCCCGGCCGCGGTGTGCGTCTCCTGCATCCCGGTCTCGCCGTAGCGCTCGTTGTCGAGGACGACGATCGCGAGATTCGCCGCGCGCGCGACGCCGATGGTGGCGAGCGCGCCGAGCCCCATCAGCATCTCGCCGTCGCCGGTCAGCACGAGCACGCGCCGCGCCGGCTGCGCGAGCGCGAGCCCGAGCCCGACCATCGCGGCGCCGCCCATGCCGCCCCAGAGCGGGAAGGTGAGCGGATGGTCGCCCGCCGCCGTGGCGTCCCACGCCGGGGCGCCGAGACCGGCCACGACCAGCAGCTCACCGCGCTCGGCGAGCAGGGCTTGCACCACGGCCCGCCGCGGCAGGGGCTCGCCCGGGCCACGCGCCTCGGCCATCGTCACTCCTTGAACGTCTTCGCGCCGAGCAGCCGCTGGCCGAGGAGCAGCGCGGCAGGGCGGAGGGTGTTGAACGCGATGCGCAGCGCGCCCTCGGCGAGCGGCACGACCTCGTCGGCACGATCGGCGCGGAAGATGGCGACCCCCATCTGCTCGAGCACCGGCTGCGCGGCCCGGCCCATCGGCACCTGCCAGGGGTTGAACTCGCCGTGGTCGCCGCGCATCGTGACGAGCATCACCGCCGGCGCCTGGCAGACCGCGAGCATCGAGAGCATGTTGACGCAGTTGCCCGCGCCGCTCGACTGCATGAGCAACGCGCACTTGTCGCCGCCGAGCCACGCGCCGAGCGCGAGCGCGACGCCTTCCTCCTCGGTGGTGAGGCGCACGGTGCGCAGGCCCGCGTCGCGCTCGCACAGGCGGATGAGCTCCATGTGGCCGGCGTCGGGCACCACGCCGACCTGGCGGATGCCCTGGTCCTTCAGCAGCCCGTACAGAGCGCGCGGCCAGTCGTTGGACATTTCTCCCGAGCCCGTCCGTCGAAAAGGCGGCCAGTATAATCCGGTCGCCCGTCGCGATGCGCCCGGCATCCGCACGCGCGCAAGGGAGATCGCATGGCAAAGCTCAGACTGACGCTCGCATGCTGGGATTACGACCGCACGCGCGCGCTCGCCGACGGCTCGGTCCGCCCGGACGGAATCGATCTCGTCTACCTGCCGCTGCCGGTGGAGGAGACCTTCTTCCGCATGATGCGCCACCGCGAGTTCGACTGCGCGGAGATGTCGCTCTCGTCCTACGTCGCCTCGCTCGATCGCCCCGAGCGCCCGTTCGTCGCGATCCCCGCCTTTCCCTCGCGCGCGTTCCGGCACTCCGGCATCTTCGTGTCCCGGGCGAGCGGCATCGAGCGGCCCGAGCAGCTCGTCGGCAGGCGGATCGGCAATCCCGAGTTCCAGCTCACCGCGATCGTCTGGATCCGCGGCATCCTCGCCGACGAGCACGGCGTGCCGGCGGACGGCGTCGAGTACCTGACCGGCGGCGAGGAGGAGCCGGGGCGCGTCGAGAAGCAGGAGCTCGACCTGCCGGCCCGCTTCCGCGTCGGGCGCATCGGCGCGACCGAGACCCTGTCGCAGCTGCTCGCGGACGGCCGCATCGACGCGGTCTACGCGCCGCGCGCGCCGTCCACCCTGCGCACGCGGCCGGACGCGGTGCGGCGGCTGTTCGAGGACTACGTCGCCGTCGAGCGCGACTACTACCGGCGCACGCGCATCTTCCCGATCATGCACGCGGTGGTGATCCGCCGCGAGGTGTACGAGGCCGACCGCTGGTGCGCGCAGGCGCTGTACAAGGCGTTCGTCGCCGCGCAGCGGAAGACCTACCGTGACTTCGAGGAGACCGCGGCGCTCAAGGCGATGCTGCCGTGGCTGACCGCCCACGTCGACGAGGCGAGGCGCGAGCTCGGCGAGGACTGGTGGTCGTACGGCCTCGCGCCGAACCGGCACGTGTTGGACGCCTTCCTGCGCTACCACCACGAGCAGGGCCTGTCGAAGCGGCGCTACGCGCCGGAGGAGCTGTTCGCGCCGGAGACCCTCGAGGCTTTCAGGATCTGAGGCTTCGAGGACCCGGTGCTTCGGAGGCCCCCGGCGCAGCCGGTCCTTCCCGCGCCCGCGGGGATGGCCCGCCCTGAGGCACGCTAGGCCGGACGCAGCCCGAGCAGGCGCGAGAACCGGATCCGCTCGAGCGACTTGCGCAGGCCGCCGTAGCTGCGGTCGCTGATCACCGCCGCGCACTTCACGATGCGCGCCCGGATGTGCTCGCCGCGCGCGAGCTCCCGCGCGGCGTGCGACACGTCCGGATTGGCGGGCCAGAGCTCGAGCTGTCCGCCGTCGAGCTTCGCCAGGACCACCGGAACGCCGTCGTCGGCCTCGGCGACGGCGAGCACGGTGACCTCGATCTCGGCGTCCTGGCCTTCAGGAAGCTTGTCGTACTCGATCATCGGTGTTCACCTGCACGCCGTAGCGTCGCGCATCCCGAAAGCATACGCCTCGCGATCCGGTATGTCGACCCGCCGCGCCGCGCCGCGCACGCGGCGGCGAAGCGCGCGCGCCGAGCGATGCGAAGACGGTAGACTCCCGCGCAAGGTGCGCCGATGAGCGGAGCGATCGCCGACGACGAGGCCGCGGCGCGGGCCGATCACTGGCTCGGGCGCGTGCTGCACGTGCGCCGGGAAGAGATCGCCGCGGTGCTGTGGTCGTTCGCGTACTTCTTCTGCCTGCTGTGCGGCTACTACGTCCTGCGTCCGGTGCGCGACGAGATGGGCGTGCAGGCCGGTCTCGAGCGCCTGCCGTGGCTCTTCAGCGCCGTGTTCGCCGTGATGCTGGCGGCGGTGCCGCTGTTCGGCTGGATCTCGGCGCGCTATCCGCGGCGGCGCTTCCTGCCGCTCGTCTACCTCTTCTTCGTCGCGAACCTGGCGGCGTTCTGGGCTCTGTTCGCCGCCGGCGTGGCGGTGCGCGCCGCGACGATGGCGTTCTTCGTGTGGGTGAGCGTCTTCAACCTGTTCGTCGTGTCGGTCTTCTGGAGCTTCATGGCCGATCTCTTCGACACGGCGCAGGCACGGCGGCTGTACGGGTTCATCGCCGCCGGCGGCACCGCCGGCGCGATCGCCGGGCCGGCGCTCACCGCGCTCGCCGCGCGTCCGCTCGGGCCGGTCAATCTCCTGCTGGTGTCGGCGCTCTTCCTGCTGGCTGCGGTCGGTTGCATCCACCGGCTCGGCCGCTGGTCGGCGCGGCGCGCGGGGGAAGGCGCTGGACCGCGGGCCGGTCCGCAGGAGGCGCCGATCGGCGGGGGCGCATTCGCGGGCGTTCGCCTGGTGCTCGGGTCGCCCTACCTGCTCGGGATCTCGCTCTACGTCGTGCTGTACAGCACGACCTCCACGCTGCTCTACTTCCAGCAGGTCGAGATCGTCCCGCTGTCGATCGCCTCGAGCGCGGACCGGACGGCGCTCTTCGCCATGCTCGACCTCGCGGTGAACCTGATCACCCTCGCGCTGCAGCTGCTCGTCTTCGAACGCTTCGTCGCGAAGCTCGGGCTCGCCGCCGCGCTCGTGATCGTTCCGCTCGCATCGGTCGCCGGCTTCGGCGTCCTGGGGCTGCACGCGACGCTCGCGGTCCTGGTAGTGTTCGGCGTGCTGCGGCGCGCCGGCGAGTTCGCGCTCGCCAAGCCCGCGCGCGAGACGCTGTTCAACGTCCTCGGCCGCGAGGAGAAATACAAGGCGAAGAACTTCATGGACACCGTGATCTATCGCGGCGGCGACGCGGCGAGCGGTTGGCTCGCGGTCGGCCTCGGGCGCCTCGGCGCGGGCCTGTCGGGCATCGCCTTCGTCGCGATGCCGCTCGCCGCCCTGTGGGCGCTGACCGGCCTGTGGCTCGCGCGGCGTCACGCGCGGCTCGCCGGGGCCGCGCCGGCGGAGGCACGCGACTCGGAGCCGCGATGAATGAACCCGACCGAACCCCGTCGCGACGCGATGTGCTGCGCATGCTCGCGCGGCTCGGGGCGCTCGCCGCGATGAGCGTGGCGCACCCCGGAGCCGCCGCCGCGCCGCAGCCGATCGCCCTGCGACCGGTTCCGCGCACCGGCGAGGCGCTGCCGGTCGTGGGCCTGGGCACCTGGCAGACCTTCGACGTCGGCGACGCCGCGGCCGAGCGCGCGCCGCTCGCGCAGGTCCTGCAGGGGCTGGTCGCGCACGGCGGACGGCTCGTCGACAGCTCGCCGATGTACGGCCGGGCGGAGGCGGTCGTCGGCGAGCTCGCCGCCGCGCTCGGGCTGCAGCAGGCGCTCTTCTACGCCACGAAGGTCTGGACCACCGGTCGCGCCGAGGGCGTGCGGCAGATGGAGACCTCGTTCCGGCGCATGCGGGTCGAGCGCATGGACCTGATGCAGATCCACAACCTGGTGGACTTGCGAGCGCACACCGCGACGCTCAAGGCGTGGAAAGAGGCGGGGCGGATCCGCTACATGGGCATCACGCACTACCACGCCGGCGCCCACGACGAGCTCGCGCGGCTGGTGCGGACCGGCGACTACGACTTCGTCCAGGTCAACTACTCGCTCGGCGAGCGCGCCGCCGACGCGCGGCTGCTGCCGCTCGCGCGCGAGACCGGCACCGCGGTGATCGTCAACCGGCCCTTCGTCGAGGGCTCGCTCTTCCGCCGCGCGCGCGGCAAGCCGCTGCCGGCGTGGGCCGCGGAGATCGACTGCACGAGCTGGGCGCAGGTGTTCCTGAAGTGGATCCTGGGCCACCCGGCGGTGACGTGCGTCATCCCCGGCACCGGCAACCCGAAGCACCTGGCCGACAACGTGAACGCCGGACGCGGACGCATGCCCGATGCCGCGCTTCGCGCGCGGATGCTGGCCGACTTCGAGCGGCTCTGACGCCGCTGCCGGGACGCGATCAGCGGCTCTCGGCCGCGCGCACCGCGGAGGGCCGGATCAGGTGCTTCCACAGCCAGCCGGCGGGGCGGTCGATGCCGAGGTGCACGTAAGCGCGCACGTTCGCGTTGCGCAGCGTGAGGCGCTGCAGATCGCGCGCGGCGTCGGTGCCGGCGAAGAGCAGCCGGTCGCCGGGCCGGAGCGGCAGGTCGGCCGCAGGCAGAACGATCTCCTCGTCCTCGCGCACGAGCAGCAGCGCAAGGCACGCCAGCGGCTGCTCGCGCGCGGTCGGATCCCGCAGCAGGGTGCCGAGCGTCAGGTCGTGCTTCTCGAACATGAGCGCATGGTGCA
This sequence comes from Burkholderiales bacterium, assembly GCA_023383795.1. GTDB lineage: Bacteria > Pseudomonadota > Gammaproteobacteria > Burkholderiales > SG8-39 > JAABRB01. The sequence continues at coordinate 9,056 of JAHDYJ010000043.1, forward strand.
CGGCCGGCGCCGCCGCCGCGTTGATCGGCACGCCCCAGGTGCTCGCGACGACCGTGCCCACGATCTCCTCGAGCCGCGCCACCAGCGCCGCGGCCCACGACTCGGGCTGCGTGCCGGCCATGCCGAGGAAGCGGGCGAGGAGAGGCGTGGCGACGATCGACAGGCACTGGTGGGCGACGATCTCGGCCGAGACCATGGACATGTCGGCGTTGAACGCCGCGAAGAGCGGGCGGTTCGCCTCCTGGTTCTGGCGCAGCACGACGAAGAGCGTCGGGTTGATCTCGCGCGCGGTGACGGCGATCGACAGGTTGTTCACGTCGTTGTCGGTGCCCGCCACGATGCCGACGGCCTGCTCGACGCCCGCCTCGCGCAGCGGGCCGGCCTCGGTGCCGTAGCCCCGGACCACCGGCCGGCCGTCGCCGCCGGGCTGCGGCGCCGGATCGATGACGGTCGCCTCGAGCCCCTCGCGGTCGAAGCAGCCGATGATCTCGCGCCCGAAGCGCCCGTAGCCGCACACGATCCAGCGGCCGTGCGGCGGCGAGCCGCTGGCGGCGAGCGTGGTGCCCGGCAGGCCGGTCAGGCGCGACAGCAGCCGGTACACCGCCGGCGAGTGCAGCGCGAGCCAGAGCCGCTCGCCGAAGCGCTGGAACGGATTGATGATGTGGTCGGTCCCGAACGAGGCCATGTTCCGCGCCACCTCCCGGGTCATCGCGCGGCAGACGACCGGGATGCTCGGGTTCAGCAGCCTGGTCGCGATCGCGGCGGAAAGGTTGGCCTGGTCGTCGCTCGTGATCGCGATCACGCCGCGGCAGAACGGATGCGAGATGCCGGCCATCTCCAGGTTCGAGACGATCCGCACGTCGCCCCTGAACGCCGGCACGTCGGTCGCATAGCCCTGCAGATCGACCTCGTCGATGCGCGCGGCGTCGATGTCCAGCACCACGAAGCGCACGCGCATGCGGTCGAGCGCGCGGCACAGGATCGCGCCGGTCTCGCCGTAGCCGCACACGACGTAGAAGGACTCCGACAGCCCGCGGACCTCGCGCCGGAACCGCGCCATCGTGAGCGCTTGCTGGAAGCCGCGGTCCTGCATCAGCCCGAGGACGCGGGCGATCGTGTACGCCCAGCCGACCACCGACAGGTAGATCACGGCGCTCACCCACAGCCGCTGGGCGTCGCTGAACGGGGAGGGGATCTCGCCGAAGCCGATGGTGCTCGCGGTGAACGAGAGGAAGTAGAACGCGTGGAAGAAGCTCATCCGCCACGGCCGGCCTTCCGCGTCCACGCCGGGGATGAGCACGAGGCCGATGATGCCGATCGAGTAGACCGAGATCAGCAGGATGATCGGCACCCGCATGCGGCGCAGCGTGAGCAGGAGCACGCTGCCCATCGCCTCACCTCCGCAGCATGACCGTCTCGGCGACCAGGATCACGACCGAGACGACGTTCGCGAAGAGGGCGCCGGCGGAGAGCGAGACGATCGCCGCCAGGCGCGCGCTGGTGACCCCGTCCGGGCTGACGTGCGCCGCGTAGAACCAGACCAGCGTCGCGGCGACGAGCTGCAGCACCGCGACCAGGCTCGTCGCGAGATGCACGGCGCCGATCTGGGTGCGGTCGCCGAACTTGAGCACCGTCGCGATCAGGTTGACGACGACCGCGGCGAAGAGCTCGGTGACGTCGTGATGGTCGGGGTTGGAGAGATCGCCGTAGACGAACCCGAAGTTGAGCGTCGCCGCGAGCAGGATGAAAAAACCGAAGACGACCTTTTCGAGGTTCACGCGCGCCTCCCCGCTGGTGCGCGCGAGCTTACACCAGGGCGGACGACCGGCCCCGTCGGCCGCGCGCCGCCGGCGCCGACGGGCGTACAACGCCGGGCTTGACGAAAAGCGAAGGAAACCCATAATATGCGATCAAATAAACGTACGATTCAAAATAGATTAGTAGAAAATGATACGATTCGGCAGAGCTGAACTGGGGTCCGCGTCAATGGGCGATCCCACCGCCGCCGAATCGGATCCGAGGCTCTCGGCGCGCGCAGGCGCGTGGATCGATGATCATCAAGGCCCGACCGGTGCGGCGCGCGGCGCCGTACTGCACGACCCGCGAGGCCGCCGAGCGGCTCGGGGTCTCCGTGCGCACGGTGCAGCATTGGGCCGAGCGCGGCGTCCTGGAGGTCTGGAAGACCGCCGGCGGGCACCGGCGCATCGGGCTCCGCTCGCTCGAGCGCTTCATCGCGGGCGAGGCGGCGGCGCGGCCGGGGGCCGCGCCGGTCGCGGCGTTCAAGGTGGTGGTGGCCGATGCCGATGCCGCCCTGCTACGTCTCTACCAGCTGCGGCTGCGCGCGTGGGACCCCCAGATCGAGGTGCATGCGGCGCGCGACGGCCCCGAGGCGCTCCTCGCCGTCGGCCGCGAGCAGCCCAACCTCCTGATCGTCGATCTCGGGCTGCCCGGCGTGGATGGGCTCGAGATGGTGCGCATGCTCGCCACGCATCCGTACGGCGCCGGCCTGCAGATCATCGCCGTGGGCGCGGCGCCGCCGGAGGCGCGCGGGGACCTGCCCGCCGCAATCAAGGTTCACGCGAAACCGGTACCATTCCAGCTGCTCGAGCGCGAGGTGCGCGCGGCGGCTGCTGGATGGCGCGCGCTTGCCTCGGACTGGCAGGATGAGCCGAGCATCACAGGCGGGCCGTGAGAAGCCGACCGTGACAACAGGGAGAAGACCCATATGAGCCGAACGGCCTACCACCGGATCGCCGCGCGCCGCACGCAGGCGCACCGCTGATGGACTCGAACCAGCTGCTTCACGAGCTCGGCCGCCTCAAGGCGCAGCGCGCGGCGACGCGCATGCAGCTCTCGCGCTCGGCGCACGAGGGCGCGCGTGACGCGATCCGCCGCGATTCGCCCCCGCCCGGCGCGGACGATCAGGCGCTGCGGCGCGCGGGGCCCGCCCGCCAGCCGGACCTGCACCTCGTCACCGACTTTTCCGGCCGCATCCTCGAGGCCGATCCGGAGCTCACGGCCATGGTGAGCGACCGCCCCGCCTTGAAAGGGGCGCAGCTGCGCGAGTTTCTCGCCGACGAGTGCCGCGGAGACTTCGACGCGCTCTTCGCGCGGATCGCGGCGGTGACGCGCGCCGACACCTTCGCGTGGCGCGGCGTGCTGCGCACGCTGCGCGCCGGCGACGTCCGCATCGCGGCGAGCGTGATCGCACAGCCGGACGGCGCGGGCACGCTGAGCTGGCTGCTGCGGCTCGCCGAGCCGGCCGCGGCCGCGCCGCACCGCTCGCTCTCCGAGCTCGCGTTCGCCGCCGCGGCCGACCCGATGATGCTGACGGACGCGCGCGGGCGCATCCTCGCGGTCAACCCGGCGTTCATGCGGCTCACCGGCTATACGGCCGCGCAGGTCGTCGGCAAGCCGGCGAGCATCCTGCGCTCCGGCCGCCACGGCGCCGGGTTCTACGACCGCATGTGGAAGCGCCTGCACGAGGCGGGCGAGTGGTCGGGCGAGATCTGGAACCGGCACGCCGACGGCGAAGCGCGCCCGGTGTGGCTCGCGATCTCGCGCGTCGCCGACGGCGACGACGGCGCCGGGTACCTCGCGGTGCTGCAGGACATCTCGGTGTTCAAGGACGCCGAGGCGCGGCTGCATCACCTCGCCCACCACGACCCGCTTACCGGCCTGCCAAACCGGCTGCTCTTCCAGGACCGCGTCACGCAGCAGCTCGCGCTGGCGAAGCGCGACAGCGAGCGCGTCGCCGTGCTCTACATGGATCTCGACCGCTTCAAGCAGCTGAACGACGTGCACGGCCACGAGGCGGCAGACAAGGTGCTGCACCAGGTCGCCGCGCGCATGCGGGGCTGCGTGCGCGAGCAGGACACCGTCGCGCGCATCGGCGCCGATGTGTTCGCGGTGCTCGTGCCGCGCATGAAGAACCACCAGGACGCGGTCACCGTCGCCGGCAAGCTCCTGAAGGCGATGCTGCCGCCGTTCGAGGTCGACGGGCGCGCGATCTGCGTATCGGCGAGCATCGGCATCGCGGTGTTTCCCGACCACGCCGGCACGCTCGCCGAGCTCGCGCAGTGCGCGGAGCAGGCCGTGGCGGCCGGGAAGCGCAGCGGCGGCGGCTGCAGCCGCGGCTATTCGCGCGAGCTGCCGCGGCAGAACGCCGGCTGGCCGGCGATCGAGGGCGCGCTCGCCCGCGCGCTCGACAAGAACGAGCTCGAGCTCCACTACCAGCCGCAGGTCGACGCCGCGAGCGGCCGCATCTCGGGCGCCGAGGCCCTGCTGCGCTGGCGCCACCCTGCGCTCGGCCCGGTCGCGCCGGCCGAGTTCATCCGGGTCGCCGAGCGCACCGGCAAGATCGTCCCGATCGGCGAGTGGGTGGTGCGCGAGGCGTGCCGCCAGAGCCGCGCGTGGCGGGCGGCCGGCCTGCCGCCCGTGCGCATCGCGGTGAACGTCTCGAGCCGACAGCTCGAGGACCCGAATTTCGTGCGCATCGTGGAGAGCGGGCTCGCCGAGGGCGACGTGCCGCCGGAGCTCCTCGAGCTCGAGATTACCGAGACCGACTTCAGCGAGTACTCGCCCGCGGTGCTGCACACGCTCGCGCGGCTCGGCGAGCTCGGCGTGAAGATCGCGATCGACGACTTCGGCGTGGGCTACTCGAGCCTCGACCGGATCAAGAAGCTGCCGGTCAGCAAGATCAAGATCGACCAGTCGTTCGTCCACGATCTCCTCTCGCACCGCCGCAGCGGCGCGATCGCCGCGGCGATCATCTCGCTCGGCGAGGCGCTGCACCTCGACGTGACCGCCGAGGGCGTCGAGAGCGAGGCGCAGTACCGCAACCTGCTCGAGAAGGGCTGCGGCGAGATGCAGGGCTACTTCTTCGGGCGCCCGATGAGCGCCGAGGAGTTCTCCGGGCGGCTGCGCGCGGCCTAGGCAGCGAGGCGCGACGGCGCCGCGAGGCGCACGCTGAGCTCGCGCGCCAGCCGGTACAGCACCACTGCGTTCAGCAGGTGCCAGGCGAAGTGCGTCCCGAGCGGGAACCGCTCGCAGACCGCGGGATCGGCCGTGCGCAGCGCGAGCGAAACGAGGAAGAGCCCGGTGGCGCCGAGGAACACCCGCGCGGACGCCGCCCGGCGCGCGCGCAGGTACCCCACGATCGTCAGCAGCGCGGCGACATAGGGCAGGTAGCCGGCCGAGCCGCGCCACTCGCCCGCGGGCAGGAGCGCCGGGAAGAAGTAGCTCGCGGCCGCGAACGCGGCGGCGAGCGCGAGCGCGCCGGCGCGCCGCATCCCGGCGGCGCGGCGCAGGAACAGGTACAGGAAGTACGCCGCGAAGGCGAGGATCGCGAGCGTGTCGGCGAGGCCCGCCCATGCGGTCGCCAGCGTGTGGAAGAGGAAGCTCGCGACGCCGATCGCGCCGATCAGCAGCGCGAGCGTGCGCGCCGCCGGGTCGCCCCGGCCGTGCACGGTCTGCGCGCGCCACAGCGCCGCGGCGGCCGCGACGAAGGCGAGGTTGGTGAGCGCGTTGACCGGCTCCGCCCAGAAGGCGGGGTCGACCCGCTCGCAGTAGATGTCGACCTGCCGGCTCCACGACATGGCGCGGAGTCTAGCCCGGATCGCCTGCAGGGCCGCCCGCGCTCAGGCCCGAGCCGGTGCTAGCCGGCGCGCGCGATCCGGTTGCGGCCGGCGCGCTTGGCGCGGTAGAGGGCCTTGTCGGCCGCGCGGATGACCTTGTCGGGCGTGTCGTGGCGGTCGGTGCGCTGCGCGACGCCAATGCTGATCGTCACCGAAACGGCGCGTGCCTCGCTCGTCGGCGAGCGGCGGCGCTTGCCGGCCTGCGCGCGCTTCGGCCGGTCGGCGCTGCGCAGCGCCATCCGGTAGCCCTCGACGGCCGCGCGCAGCGCCTCGAGGTGCGGCAGCGCCTCCTCGGCGCTCTGCCGCGGGAAGATCACCGTGAACTCCTCGCCGCCGTAGCGGTAGGCGCGCCCGCCGCCGCCGACCTCGCGCAGGTGCGCCGCCACCATGCGCAGCACCTGGTCGCCGACGTCGTGGCCGTGCGTGTCGTTGAACTTCTTGAAGTGGTCGACGTCGAGCATCGCGATCGCGTAGCGCCGGCCGAGGCCGAGCAGGCGCTCGTTCAGCGCGCGTCGGCTGGGCAGGCCGGTCAGCTCGTCGCGGAACGCCATGCGGTAGGAGTCCTGCACGGTGCCGATGGCGAGGATCAGCGCGGCGGCGAGCAGGTAGGTCGCGAACGCCTCGGGGCGCGCGGCGGCGTCCGCCGCGACGCCGAAGGCGTAGAGGGCGCCGGCGACGGCGACGTCGATCGGCGAGCGCCGCACGAGCGCCTTGGCGAGCACCGCCCCGAACGCAGCCGCCAGCATGATCAGGCCGGCGTGCGGAATCGGCGTTTCCGGGGCGAGCCGGTCCGGCAGGAACGGCTGCGCGGCAAGCTCGAGCGGCGCCGCCTGGTGCTCGAGCCCGATCCACGCGGTCACGATCACCTGGAGCGCGATCAGGAGCGACTTGTTGCCGCCGTGCCCGTTGAAGATGCCGCGCTCGCGAACCAGCGCGAACAGCGCGAGGTTGAACGGGACGAACAGGCACATCGCGGTGAACACGGTGTGCGCCGGCCAGCCGTCGGGCGCGACCGCGATCCAGGTGCGCCCCGCGAGGAACGCGAGCCCGAGCGTGACGAGCGCGAAGAAGACGCTGCCGCGGCTGAACGCGATGGCGAGGAGGGCGCCGACGGCGAGGACGCCCCAGGGGATCCAGACGCCGACGCCCGGCGGCAGCGCCGCCGCGGCCGGGAGCAGCATGCGCGCGGCGACCAGCACGGCGGCCGGCACCGCGAGCGGGCTCAGCGTCCGGGCGAGGGCGTTGAACAATCAGAGGCTTTTCATGTGCGATGCCGCGGCTTCCGCGGCGCGATTCTAGCGGGTTCGCCTCGCGCTCCGGCGCCGGCGCGGCCGCCGCGCGTGCGCTTTGCCGCACAGCGCGCGCCGGCGCGCAGGACGGCGGAATATTCCTCACTTCCCCGCGATCCGTCGCACTGGGGACCGGTCGCGGGGACTACCATTCAAGTGAGCTTCGCACGCCGCTACCGAGATGAAGCCAGATCCCGATCAGGGCGCCCTGCCGCGCGAGTACATGAACGCCGAGATGCGCCGCATCGCGGCCGCGGCGCTGGTGTCCCGCATCACCGCGCTACTGCGCGACCGCGCGCTCACGCTGAGCTCGATCCTGTGGAACGACGGCCGCGGCGCGCACGCGAAGTGCGACTGGCACACCTTCCGCATCGCCGCCGGGGACGCGAGCGTCACCCTGCACGTGAGCGAGCAGGACCTGCTGCGGCTGGTCGGCGACGAGCCGCTGGAGCGGTTCTTCGTCGACGTCGACGTGCGCGGCGCGATCGACGCGCTCGAGCGCTCGCAGAGCGCCCGGCAGTCGGGCTGATCCGCGCCTTGTCAGGCGCGGGCGGGTCGGCTACCTTCTGCGCCGCGCCACGGTGCATCGTGCGGCCCGGGCGCGGCGCCGTCGGACCGCACGCCAGACCGTCATCTTGAGATTCGGACGCCACGCGCTCGCATTCCTGGCCGCCGCGGCGGCGGCGGCCGCTGCGGCCGCCGCCGAGAACTGGGTGCAGGTGGCCGGCGCCAAGCCGGGCGTCCGGTTCGAGGTCGACGCCGGAAGCATCGTGCGGCGTGGCGACCGCGTCGAGTTCTGGGAACGGATCGAGTACGAGAGGCCCGAGGTCCGCGACGACGCCTCGCTGCGCCTGATCAAGGTGAAGAAGGTCCTGCGCGTCATGGACTGCCGCGCGCGCACCCAGGGATTCCGCGAGGCGATGGCGTTCTCGACCGACGCGCGCCTGATCGAGCACGTGCTGCTCGGCGGCGCGGGGATCCAGATGGACCCGGTGCCGCCGCGCACCATCGCCGCCTGGCAGCTCGGCTGGGCGTGCGCGCAGGCCGGCTGGAAGGGCAAGTGAAGCGGGCGCGCAGCTCGCGTAGCTTATAATTGCGCGATGACGGCTGCGGGCGCGAACGCCGATGAACAGCGGACGGTCGGCGCCCGCGGCGCGTGGTAGAGCGCATGCGCATCCTGCTGAGCAACGACGACGGCTACTTTGCGCCCGGGCTGGCGGCGCTCGCCGAGTCGCTCGCGGGGCTCGGCGAGATCGTCGTCGTGGCGCCCGAGCGGGACCGCAGCGGCGCGTCGAACTCGCTGACGCTCGACCGGCCGCTCACGGTGCGCCGCTCCGCGAACGGCTTCCTGTTCGTGAACGGCACGCCGACCGACTGCGTCCACCTCGCCGTGACCGGCCTGCTGGAGCACCTGCCCGACATCGTCGTGTCGGGCATCAACCTGGGCGCGAACATGGGCGACGACACGATCTACTCGGGCACCGTCGCGGCGGCGACCGAGGGCTTCCTGCTCGGCATTCCATCGATCGCGATCTCGCTCACCAGCAAGGAAGGCGGCCACTACGCGACCGCGGCGCGGATCGCCCGCGAGCTCGTCGAGCGCTTCCGGCGCGAGCCGCTGCGCCAGCCGGTGCTGCTCAACGTGAACGTGCCCGACGTCGAGTACGCCGCGGTGCGGGGCATCGAGGTCACGCGCCTCGGCAAGCGGCACAAGGCCGAGCCGGTCATCACGGCCGTCACGCCGCGCAACCAGACCGTGTACTGGATCGGCGCGGCGGGCGGCGCGCAGGACGCCGGCCCGGGCACCGACTTCCACGCGGTCGAATCGAACCGGGTCTCGATCACGCCGCTGCAGATCGATCTCACGCACCAGCAGCAGATCGGCGCGGTGCGCGGCTGGCTCGGGACCGACGTCCGATGAGCCTCGCGCCGGAGCGCGGCATCGGCATGACCTCGCAGCGCACGCGCGACCGCATGGTCGCGCGCCTGCGCGAGCAGGGCGTGCGCGACGAGCTCGTGCTCGAGGCGATGCGCGCGGTGCCGCGGCACCTGTTCGTCGACGAGGCGCTCGCGAGCCGCGCGTACGAGGACTCGGCGCTGCCGATCGGCTTCGAGCAGACGATCTCGCGGCCGCTCACCGTGGCCCGCATGCTCGAGGTGGCGCGCGACGGGCGCAGCCTCGACCGCGTGCTCGAGGTCGGCACCGGCTGCGGCTACGGCGCGGCGGTGCTCGCGCGGATCGCAGGCGCGGTCTTCTCGGTCGAGCGGATCGCGCCGCTCCTCGAGCGCGCGCGCGCGAACCTGAGACCGCTGCGCATCGGCAACCTGCGCCTCGCGCACGGCGACGGTCATCGCGGCCTGCCCGAGGCCGCGCCGTTCGACGCGATCGTGGTCGCGGCGGCCGCGCCGCAGGTGCCGCGCGCGCTGCAGGAGCAGCTCGCGCGCGGGGGGCGGCTGGTGATCCCGGTCGGCGTGGACAGCCAGGAGCTCACGCTGATCGAGCGCACGGCGGGCGGCCTGCGCGAGACGCGGCTCGATGCGGTGCGATTCGTGCCGCTGCGCTCCGGAAAGGGTTGACCGATGCACGCGCGTACCTGGCTCGTATTCGCACTCACGGCGATCGCGACCGCCGGCTGCGTGACGCGCACGCAGGCGCCGGTGGCCGACCGGCAGCCGCCCGCGCCGGCGGCCGCGCGCGCGGAGCCGGCGCGGCCGCCCGCCGGCGGCGCCGACACCTACGTGGTCAGGCAGGGCGACACGCTCTACAGCATCGCGGTCGCGAACGGCATCGATCCGCGCGAGCTCGCGGCGCTGAACGGGATCGGCGACCCGAGCAAGATCCAGGTCGGCCAGGTGCTCACCCTGCGGGCGGCGCCCGCGGCGCCGGTGACCGAGACGGCCGTCGTGACCGTGAATCCGGTGACCGGCTCGGCGCCGATCGAGGCGCGTCCCCTGGGTGCGACGATCGGCCCGGCGCCGGGCAGCGTGGCCCCCGGCGGCGCGACGGCGCCCGGCGCACCGGCGACCGGTGCCGCGCCGGCGCCCTCCACGGTGATCCCCGGCTTGAAGACCGGGCCCAAGGTGGCGAAGCTGCCGTACTCCGAGCAGAACCTCGCGCTACTCCAGCGGGGCGATGCAGCGCCCCCGGCGCCGGCCGCGGCCGCGCGGCCCGAGCCGCCGCCTGCGGCGCCGGCCGCCGCACCGAAGCCGCCCGCCACCGGCGACGACGCGATCGACTGGGGCTGGCCGGCCGCGGGCCGCGTGGTCGCAGGCTTCCAGGAGAACGGCAGCAAGGGGCTGTCGATCGCAGGCAAGCGCGGCGACCCGGTCTATGCGACGGCCGGCGGCCAGGTCGTCTACAGCGGCGAGGGGCTCGCGAACTACGGCAAGCTCATCATCGTCAAGCACAACGACAAGTACCTGTCGGTGTACGCCCACAACAGCGCGATCCTGGTGAAAGAGAAGCAGAGCGTCGCCAAGGGGCAGAAGATCGCCGAGATCGGCACGACCGGCGCCGCCGGCGACCAGCCGCGGCTGCATTTCGAGATCCGGCGCTTCGGCAAGCCGGTCGATCCGCAGCAGTTCCTGCCCAGCCGGCCATGAGCCCGCGCGCGTCTCCGCCCGACGGCCCCGTCGATGACGAGGATCGCGGGGCGGGGCGCGATGGCGAGTCGGCCGACGGGGAGATGGACGAGGGCGCGGCCGCCACCGAAGCGGCGCCCGGCGCCGGGGACGGGGCCGACGGCGCGGCCGCGTCGGCGGGCGGGCGCGCGGGCGACTTCCTCTCCGACGTCACCCAGATCTACCTGCACGACATCGGGCTGAAGCCGCTGCTGACGCAGGACGAGGAGCAGCGCTACTCGCGGCTCGCCGCGGCCGGCGACTTCCAGGCGCGGCAGAAGATGATCGAGCACAACCTGCGGCTCGTGGTGAACATCGCCAAGCAGTACCTGAACCGCGGCGTTCCGCTGCTCGACCTGATCGAGGAAGGCAACCTCGGCCTGATGCACGCGCTCGAGAAGTTCGACCCCGAGCGCGGGTTCCGCTTCTCTACGTACGCGACCTGGTGGATCCGGCAGAACGTCGAGCGGGCGATCATGAACCAGTCGCGCACGATCCGGCTGCCGGTGCACGTGATCAAGGAGATCAACAGCGTGCTGCGCGCGCGCCGCCACCTCGAGGCCCACGGCGACCGCGAGCCGCGCGTCGAGGACATCGCGCACCTCACCGGCCGCTCGGCCGACGAGGTGCGCCGCGTGCTCGGCCACAACGAGCACCTCGCCTCGCTGGATGCGCCGCTCGACGTCGATCCGATGCTCTCGATCGGCGAATCGCTCGCCGACGAGACGGCGGTCGCGCCGGAGGCGCGCCTCGCGAGCCACGAGATCGCGGATCTCGTGCGCGAGTGGCTGGGACAGCTGAACGAGAAGCAGCGCACGGTGATCGAGCGCCGCTTCGGGCTGAGCGGGCAGGAGGAGGCGACGCTCGAGCGGCTCGCCGAGGCGCTCGGCGTGACCCGCGAGCGGGTCCGCCAGATCCAGCTCGAGGCGCTCGCGCAGCTGCGCAAGATCCTGCGCCGGCGCGGACTCTCCAAGCGCGAGCTGCTTTGACGGATCTTCGACGCCGGCCCGATGGCGCGTGAGCTCGCGGCGGGCGGCGGCCGAGCGCGCCGGGAGGCTGTGCGCAATTCCTCAGGTCCCGACGGCCGGTTACCTCGCCCGGGGCGGGCACGCTGATAGACTGCCTTTCCCACATCGCGCATGCGGTCTCCCGGATGCAGAACATCGGCCGGTTCAAGGTCCTGTCGGAGCTCGGTCGCGGCGCCATGGGCGCGGTGTTCCTGGCCGAGGACCCGTTGATCGGCCGGTCGGTCGCGCTCAAGACCGTCGATCCCGCCTGCTTCGCCTCCGACCGCACCGCCAAGGAACGCTTCCTGCGTGAAGCGCGTGCCGCCGGCCGCCTGAATCATCCGAACATCGTCACCGTGTTCGACGTGGGCGAGGCCGGGTCCGAGGCGTTCATCGTGATGGAGCTGGTCGAGGGACGGACGCTGACCGACGTCATCGCCGCCGGCGATCCGCTGCCCGCGCACACCATCGCCGACATCGTCGCGCAGGTCGCCGAGGCGCTCGACTTCGCGCACACCCGCGGCGTCGTGCATCGCGACATCAAGCCGAGCAACATCATGCTCACCGGCCGCGGCACCGTGAAGATCACCGATTTCGGCATCGCGCGCCTGGAGGACACCTCGCGCACCCGCACCGGCGTCGTCATGGGATCGCCGCGCTACATGTCGCCCGAGCAGGTGATCGGCAACCGGGTCGACGGCCGCAGCGACATCTTTTCGCTCGGCACGGTGATGTACGAGCTCTGCACCGGGCGGCGTCCGTTCGGGCACGCGCGGGACGTGGACCTGCTCACGCTGATGGAGGAGATCGTCCGCGGCACGCCGGTGCGCGCGTCCCGGCTCAACCCGCGCATACCGAAGACGTTCGAGCTGATCCTCGAGCGCGCGCTCGCCAAGGACCCGGACGAGCGGTACGCGCGCGCCGCGCTGTTCGCGAACGAGGTGCGCAACTACAAGGCGCGCGAACGCGAGATCAATCCCGACGCGACGGTCACGATGGCGATCCCGGATCTCGCCACGCTGCGGGCGTCGCGGTCGGCGCGCGCGTCCGAGACGCCGGCGGGCGCGATCGCGTTCGACCTCGCCGCGCTCGAGCGCGATCTCGACTCGTTCTCGGTATCCGGGCTGCAGGCCGAGCCGGGCGGCGCGGCGGAGGCGGCGCCCGCAACGCCGCGCGAGGCGCCCGAGCCGACCTTCCCGAAGATCGCGTTCGACGGCAACTCGGTCGAGCCGGGGGAGGCGCGCCGCGCCCGTGCGGCCGACGGCGGGCTGCCGCTGCTCGAGCGGCTGCGCCGCGAGGCGGAGGCGGCCGAGCGCAGCGCCGCGCCGGCGAAGGCGGCCGAGCCCGAGCGCACGCAGGCGGCGCGCGAGCTCGACCGCGAGCTGCGCGCGGCGTTCGCATACCTGCACGAATTCACCAAGTACGTCGGCATCGCGAAGCCTGTCCTCGGCCGCACCTACTCGTTCCTCAACCGGCGGTTCGAGCGCCTGCGGGTCGCCGAGGCGTTCGTCGATTACCGGACGATGGGGCCGGGCGAGCAGCGGCTGATGGAGTCGATCACGCTCACGCTGGCGTGCGTGGCGCCCGGCGAGCACCGGCTCGAGCGCGAGGCGCACCTGGTCAAGCCGCTCGTCGCGCGCCTGGCCGAGTGCGCCCTGCGCTACACGATGGAGGAGATCCGCAACGAGCGGCAGGCGCTGGTGTCGTCGGTGTTCCGGATCCTCGGCGAAGTGCGCATCGCGGTGAAGCTCGCGCCGGACTACGAGCGCGGGCGCATCGGCATCCTGTGCCGCAACGTCGAGGGCTTCGGTCTGTCCGCCTTCTCGATCGCCGCCGGCGCGCTGACGCGCGAGACGCTCGACGAGCTCGGCTCGCTCTTGCTCGGCCTGCCGAGCCGCTTCGCCACGCTGGCCGAGCGCGAGAGCGGCGTGCGGGCGCGGCGCGCGCGGTAGCGCGCGCCGGCTTTCCTAGCGCGACCCGCGGATCGCCCCGGCGAGGTCGAGCACCGCCGAGGCGTAGAAGCTCGACCGGTTGTAGCGCGTGAGCACGTAGAAGTTCTGCAGCCCGACGCGGTATTCGGTCGGCGCATCCGGGGACGGCAGCTCGACGAGCACGGTCCGCGCGTCGTCCGGCACAGTCGCGTCGAAGCCGACGCCCGCGGCACGCAGCTCCGCGGCGGGGTGCCTGGGCTTCACGCCCCCGTCGATGAAGGCGCGAAACGAATCGTCGCGTACGCGCGCCGGGAAGGCGGCGGGAGCGCCGCGCTCCCAGCCGTGCTCGCGCAGGAAGTTGCCGACGCTGCCGATCGCGTCGGCGGCGCTTCCGAGCAGGTCGCGCCGTCCGTCGCCGTCGAAGTCGACCGCGAAGCGGCGGTAGCTGCCGGGCATGAACTGCGGGATGCCGATCGCGCCCGCGTACGAGCCCTTGACGCCGAGGACGTCGAACCCGCCCTCGCGCGCGAACAGCAGGAACTGCTCGAGCTCCGAGCGGAAGAAGTCGGCCCGCTGCGGATAGTCGAACGCGAGCGTCGCGAGCGCGTCCATGACGCGGAAGCCGCCGGTGTTGCGGCCGAACGCGGTCTCGATGCCGATGATGCCGACGATCACCTCCGCGGGCACCCCGTAGCGCGCCTCGGCGCGCGCGAGCACCGCGGCGTTCTCCGCCCAGAACTCGACGCCGGCCGCGATGCGGCGCTCGTTCACGAAGTTGGCGCGGTAGCCCTGCCACGAGCGCTCGGCCGGCGGCGGCGGCGCGATCAGCCGGAGCACGTCGGGATCCAGGCGCGCACGGCCGAACAGCGTATCGAGCTCCTTGCGCACGAAGCCGTGGCGGTCGACCATCTCGACGATGAACGCCTGCACGTCGGCGCGCGTGCTGAGGTCCTGGCCGGCGAGGGCCGCGGCGGAGGCGGCGCCGAGCAGCAGGCCGGCGAGCGCCCGCAGCGCCGCGCGGCGCCTCATGCGCGGAACTCCCGCACGAGCGAGCGCAGGCGCGCGACCGCGCCGTCCTCGGGCGCGGGGCCGTAGCGCAGGTCGATGTAGAGCGCGGCGATCGCGCGGATGCGCTCGGCGGCCCGCGGGTGCGCGCGCGCGGCACGCTCGGCGAAGCTGCGCGGCCCCTCGGCCGCCCGGCGCGGCGTGCCGCGGCGCGCGAGCTTGGCGCAGAACCTGAGCCAGAGCGCGTGCGCCGCGTCGCGCGGCTTCGCCTTGCGCAGCAGCCACAGCGCGAACGCCACGATCACCGCGCCGACCGACCAGAACAGCACCTGCGCCAGCGCCTGCCAGTTCGCGTCCGGCATGCCGAGCCGGTTGAGCAGCACGCGCTGGCGCTCCGGGCTGTAGCCGAGGATCCACTGGTTCCAGTAGTTGGCGAGCGCCTCCCAGTTGAAGCGCAGCGTGCGCAGCCAGGTGAGATCGGACCGCACCAGGAACGGCAGCGGCTCGCCGCGCGGGATCGCGGCCGCGAGCCCGGACTCGATGCGCAGGGGCACCGCGGCCGCGGTCGGGTCGACGCGCGTCCAGCCGCCCGCGCCGAGCCAGACCTCGACCCAGGCGTGGGCGTCGGCCTGCCGGACGGTGACGTAGCCGTCCACCGGGTTCACCTCGCCGCCCTGGTAGCCGGTGACGATGCGGGCGGGGACGCCCGCAGCGCGCATCAGGTACGCGAACGCCGACGAGAAGTGCTCGCAGAAGCCGCGCTTGGTGCCGAACAGGAAGTCGTCGACCGAGTCGCGGCCGAGCGGCGGCGGGTTGAGCGTGTAGCCGAACCCGGCGCGCCGGAAGAACTCCACCGCGCGCAGCACGATCTCCTCGCTCGAGCGGGCGTCGCGCGCCCACTGCCGCGCGAGGGCGACCGCCTTCGGATTGAAATCGGCGGGCAGCGCGCGCGCGAGCTCGAGTGCGCGCTCGGCGCGGCCGCCGGTCGCCGCGTACTCGAGAAACGAGCCCATCTCGTAGCGCGTGCGCACCCGCACCGGGCGGCGCGCGTGCAGCTGGTAGTCGTGGGTTAGGAAGGCGCCGGGCGCCACCCGCGCGGGCAGGTCGAGCGCGAAGAGCCACGGGCGGTTGTGCGGCTCGATCGTGACCGCGTAGGTCACCGGCGCGCCGTACGGCTCGAACTGCGGCGCGTCGAAGTTCGGCACGTCGCCGGGGCGCCAGCTGCGGCCGTCGAAGTCCCAGAAGACCGGGCCGCGCCAGTACATGTGCTTCTTCTCCGGCGGGTCGCCGTCGAACCTGGCGCGGAACGCGATCGCGTCCGACTGTGAGAGCGAGCTGATGTCGCCGGGGCTCATCGATTCCGACAGCCCGGTCATGCCCGAGTACGCGTCGGCCGGCATGCCCCACAGCGGTCCCGGGACGCGCGGGAAGAACAGGAAGAGGAGCAGCATGACCGGCAGGCCCTGCACGAGCAGCACGCCGGCGGTGCGGAAGTTGCGCGCGACCGGGCGCGTCGGACCGCTGAAGCCGACCAGCGCGGCGGTGAGCACGAGCACGGTCGCGAGCATGAGCGCACCGGCGGCGATGGTCTGGCTGTAGAAGAAGCTGGTGAGCGACAGAAAGAAGCAGAGGAACGTGACGATCACCACGTCGCGGTGCGTGCGCGTCTCGAGGAGCTTCAGCGCGAGGAACAGCACCAGCATCGTGACGCCGGCGTCGCGGCCGAAGAGCGTGCGGTAGCTGAGGAACACGGCGGCGATGCCGCACACCACGAGCACGTACAGCAGCCAGCGGCGCGGCATGCGCTCGCCGCGCCACGCGGCCCAGGTGCGCCAGGCGAGCGCGCCGAGGACGAGCGCGGTCACCCACCACGGGAGCCGCGGGACGTGCTGGGCTCCGGCGAGCAGGATGCCGGCGCCGAGCACGAGCAGGCTAGCGAGCGGCGGGGCCGGGTTCATGCAGTGCCAGCGCCTTCAGGCAGTCGTCGCGGTGCGCCGGGCCGTGCGCCGGCGAGAGCGTCTTGTCCGGCAGCCGCAGCCCGTAGGCGTAGCCCTCGCGCTCGGCGTGCAGCACCCAGCCCGCGAGCCGGGAGAGCTTCTGCTCGAGGTCGAGCGCCGGCGGCAGCGCGGCGAGGTCGAGCCAGAGCTCCTCCGCGCCGCGCCCGGCGAACACCTTGGTCAGCATGCCGTTGCCGCGCGCGACCGACTTCCACGCGATGTGGCGCGGGGAGTCGGTCGGCTGGTAAGGCCGCAGACCGGCGAAGTCGTCGGCGCCGATGCCGGCGCTGACCGCGGCGCCGGTGTCCGGGATCAGCTGTGCGGGCGGGAGCGGGGCGTCGTCCGGCCGCGGATAGACCAGCGCGCGCACCGCGGGCTGGACGTAGCTCCAGGCGCGGAACAGCGCGAGCGGGAAGCGCGTCTCGACCGTGACGCGCGGCAGCTGGAGATAGCCGCGGCGCGGTGCGGCGACCGGCAGCTGCACGGTGGCGCTGCCGCGCGCGCCGACGTCGGCCGCGACCGCGCTCTCGCCGGTGCGCAGCCAGAGCGCGGTGCGGTCGTACGCGTTCGGGTTCTCGAGATGCAGCCGGAAGCGCGCCTGATCGCCGACGAACACCGGGTCCACGCGCGCGGCGCTCACGTACAGGTGCGCGAGGTTGCGGTAGGTGTGGAGCATCGACACGAGCCCCGTGCCCGCGAGCAGGAAGGTGAGCACGTAGCCGAGCGAGAGCTGGTAGTTGATCGAGCCGATCAGCATCAGCACGAGCGCGAGGCCGAAGACGACGCCGTGGCGGGTGGGCAGGATGTAGACGCGCCGCTGCGCGAGGAAGATGGCGCCCGCCTCGGGGGCGCGCAGGCCGGCGAAGAGCCGGTACGCCTGCGAGCGCTCGAGGAGCGCTTGCAGGCGCGGCGAGAGCGCGCTCGCGGAGCCTCGCGGCGCGCCCGCCCGGCCGGCCGGCCCGCGGACTGCCCCGTCACCCCTCACGCCTCACCCCCGCTCAAGGAATGGGCACCGCGTCGACCAGGCCCACTGCGATGTCGGAGCTCGTGCGACGCACGCCGTTCACCACCGGGTGCAGGCGGTGACCGGCGACGCCGGACAGGACCGCCTGCACGTCCTCCGGGATCACGCGATCGCGTCCCTCGACCAGCGCCCAGGCGCGGGCGCATGCGACGAGCGCGAGCGCGGCGCGCGGCGAGAGGCCGTTCACGAAGTCGGGCGAGCGGCGCGTGTACTCCACCAGCGCCTGCACGTAGTCGACGAGCGCCGGCGACACGTGCACCTGGCGCACCGCGCCCTGCAGGGCGAGCAGCTCGCTCGGGGTGAGGCACGGCTCGAGGCTCGCGATCATGTCGCGCCGGTCCACGCCCTGGAGCAGCGCGCGCTCGGCGTCGCGGTCCGGATAGCCGAGCTCGAGCCGCATCTGGAAGCGGTCGAGCTGCGACTCCGGCAGCGGGAAGGTCCCGACCTGGTGCGACGGGTTCTGCGTGGCGATCACGAAGAACGGCTCGGGCAGCCGGCGCGTCTCCCCCTCGGCGGTGACCTGGTGCTCCTCCATCGCCTCGAGCAGCGCGCTCTGCGTCTTCGGCGTCGCCCGGTTCACCTCGTCGGCGAGCACGAGCTGCGAGAACACCGGCCCGGGGTGGAACTTGAAGCTCGCCGACTCGCGGTCGTAGATCGATACGCCGATGATGTCGGCCGGCAGCATGTCGCTCGTGAACTGGATGCGGTGGAAGCCCAGGCCGAGCGAGCGCGCCAGTACGTGCGCGAGCGTCGTCTTGCCGACCCCCGGCAGATCCTCGATGAGCAGGTGCCCGCGCGAGAGCAGGCACGCGAGCGCGAGGCGGATCTGGCGCTCCTTGCCGAGGATCACCCGCGATGCCTGCTGGACAACGCGCTGGAGCGCTGCCGATGCCATCGCCGTCATTCCGGGAAAGGTGTGCACGATGCAATGCGCGCGACGGGGCGCGGGAGGCTGCGCGGGAGACTGCGCGAAACGGCGCGGGAGCGCGCCTGCTGGACCGACCGGAACGTCACCAACGACATCACGAAACCGCCTGAAAACCGTAGTTTACGCGCTCTTGCGCTATCATTGCAGCGCGCTTCGCGGAGGAACTGAGGAATATGACAGCAGCGGCGACGGCATTCATCTCGCATGCCGCTTGTACGCGCCACGACATGGGAGCGTACCACCCGGAGTGCCCGGCCCGGCTCGCCGCGATCGACGACGCCCTGATCGCCGGCCGGATCGCCGACCACCTGGTGCATTACGAGGCGCCGCGCGCCTCGGACGAGCAGCTTCTGCGCGTCCATCCGCGACCTTACATCGAAGCGATCCAGTCGGCGGCGCCGTCGCACGGCATCGTCCACCTCGATCCGGACACCGCCATGAGTCCGGGGTCGCTGGAGGCCGCGCTGCGCGCGGCCGGGGCGGGCGTGCTCGCGACCGACCTGGTGATCGGCGGCCGGCACCCGAATGCCTTCTGCGCCGTGCGGCCGCCCGGGCACCATGCCACGCGCACGCGCGCGATGGGCTTCTGCATCTTCAACAACGTCGCGGTCGCTGCGAAGCACGCGCTCGAGCATCACGGGCTCGAGCGGGTCGCGATCATCGATTTCGACGTGCACCACGGTAACGGCACCGAGGTGATCTTCGCCGACGACCCGCGGGTGCTGATGGCGAGCACTTTCCAGCATCCGTTCTACCCCTACAGCGGCACCGAGGACCCGGCGCCGAACATGGTGAACGTGCCGCTGCCGGCCGGCGCCGGCGGCGACGAGTTCCGCCACGCGGTGGAGCGGGCGTGGCTGCCTGCGCTCGAGGCGTTCGCGCCGCAGATGGTGTTCTTCTCGGCCGGGTTCGACGCGCACGTCGAGGACGACATGGCGATGCTGCGCCTGGTCGACGCCGACTACGCCTGGGTCACGCAGCAGGTGAAGGCGGTCGCCGGCCGGCACGCGCGGGGCCGCATCGTCTCGATGCTCGAGGGCGGCTACGCCCTCGAGGCGCTCGGCCGCTCGGTCGTGCAGCATCTGCGGGTGCTCGGCGAGCTCTGAGCCCCCGGAGCGGCCGGCCGGTTCGTCGGCGCGACCTCATGGTTCGTTCCGGCCGCCCCGGGCGGGCGCAGCCGCTGACCCCGCCGAGACGTCAATGGTATCTGGCGGAGCGTGACCGCTACGCGACCGCGGCGGGCTCGCTTGCGATCTCGGCGATCAGCGCCTCGGCGGCGCGGCGGATCGCATCGGGCGCGAGGCTCGGCAGGTCGAGCACGCGCGCCTCGGCGAGACGCGGGAAGTTCCTGTGGGTCGAGCGCCGGTAGGCCGGGTCGTAGTGATTCGCGAGCAGGTCGGCGACGAGCTCCGCCCAGGCGGCGCGGTCGGCGAGCGCCTGCCACGCGCGCACGGTGCCGTTGCCGTGCAGCCCCGCGAGGCAGTCGAGCTGCGCCTTGAGCGCCGCCGGATCGGCGAGGAAGTGGCCGTACTCCGCAAGCAGAAAGCGCACGCGCTCGGGCACGGGGGCCGCGAGGCGCACGCACTCGGACGCGCGCATGCGCTCGATCAGGCCGTCGGGGACCTGGAGCTGGCCGATCTTCTTGCTCTCGGCCTCGACGAACACCGGGCACGCGGGATCGAAGCGCCGCAGCGCGTGCCAGACGCGCGTCTCGAACATCTTCTGCTGGGGCTGCGGCTCGCCGGGAAGCCGGCCGAGCACCGATCCGCGGTGCCGCGCGATGCCCTCGAGATCGAGTACCTGCGCCCCGGCCGCCGCAAGCGCCTCGAGCAGCCGGCTCTTCGCGCTGCCGGTCTCGCCGCACAGGACGAGGTAGCGGAACGCCGCGGGGAGGGTCTCCAGGCTCGCGACCACCTCGCGCCGGTACGCCTTGTAGCCGCCTTCGAGCTGGGCCGCCTGCCATCCGACCTCGCGCAGCACGTGCACCATCGCGCCCGAGCGCTTGCCGCCGCGCCAGCAGTAGACGAGCGGGCGCCAGGCGCGGTCCTTCGCCGCGAAGCCCTCCTCGAGATGCCGCGCGATGTTGCGCGCGACGAGCGCCGCGCCGCGGCGCTTCGACGCGAACGGCGACACCTGCTTGTAGAGCGTGCCGACCTCGGCCCGCTCGGCGTCGTCGAGCACCGGGCGGTTGAGCGCCCCGGGCACGTGGTCCTCGGCGTACTCGGCGGGCGAGCGCACGTCGATGACCTCGTCGAAGAGGTCGATCTGGGCCGTCGTCGCGGTGTCGGGGAACTTCACCTGGCGTGCGCTGCGGCGCGTCTGCACATGGGCGCGATTCTACACGCGCGGTGCGCTCGGGCCGCCCGCGGCGCGCGTTCAGCGCGCGCCGACCTGCGCGCCGAGCAGCGGTGCGAGCCCCTTCCACACCGTGTCGAGGATGATCGGCTGCGCCGCGGCCGTCGGATGGAGGTTGTCCGAGAGGAAGTACTCGCGGTTGCCGGCGACGCCCTCGAGCAAGAAGGGCACGAGCGGCACGCGGTGGGCCTCGGCCACCTCGGCGAACGCCTGCTGGAACTCCTCGGTATACCTGCGGCCGTAGTTCGGCGGCATCCGGTTGCCGACCAGCAGCACGCGGCTGCCGGCCGATCTCGCGGCGCGCACCATGCGCGCGAGGTTCTCCTTCATCTGCGCGACCGGCAGCCCGCGCAGACCGTCGTTGGAACCAAGCGCGAGAATCACGATCGAAGGCTGGGTGCGGCGCACCGCCTCGTCGATGCGGGCGGCCCCGCCGCTCGTGGTCTCGCCGCTGATGCTCGCGTTGGCGACGGTATAATCCAGGCCTTTCTCGCGCAGCCGCTGCTCGAGCAGCGTCACCCAGCCTTCGCGCGCGCCGATGCCGTACGCGGCCGCGAGGCTGTCGCCGAAGACCAGAATGGTGCCGGCCGCGGCGGACGGGCACCACGCGAAGAGCAAGACGAGCAGAAGCTTTCTGAGCATGTCCCAGTCACCCGATGCGCCGATCGTGAAAGCGACCGGCCTCTCCAAGGTCGTGCCGAACGGCGCGGCCTCGCTCGCGATTCTGCAGGATATCGACCTTGCAGTCATGCCGGGCGAGGCGGTCGCGGTCGTGGGCGCCTCCGGCTCGGGCAAGTCGACCCTCCTCGGGCTGCTCGCCGGGCTCGACACGCCGTCGAGCGGCGCGGTCGAGCTCGCCGGCACCGCGCTCTTCTCGCTCGACGAGGACGGCCGCGCGGCGCTGCGCGCGCGGCTGCTCGGCTTCGTCTTCCAGTCGTTCCAGCTCTTGCCGGCGCTCACCGCGCTCGAGAACGTGATGCTCCCGCTCGAGCTCGCCGACCGCGCCGATGCGCGCGCGGCGGCGACCGCGATGCTCGAGCGCGTGGGGCTCGCGGACCGGCTGACGCACTACCCGAAGACGCTCTCGGGCGGCGAGCAGCAGCGCGTCGCGCTGGCGCGCGCGTTCGTCGTGCAGCCGCGGCTCCTGCTCGCCGACGAGCCGACCGGCAACCTCGACGCCGCGACCGGCGCGGGCATCATCGATCTGCTGTTCGAGCTCAACGCCGAGCGTGGCACCACGCTGCTGCTGGTGACGCACGACGAGATGCTGGCGCAGCGCTGCACGCGCTCGATCCGGCTCGCCGGCGGGCGCATCGTCGACGGCGCCGCCGCATGACGCGATCTGGGGACCGGGCGCGGATGTCCGCCCGATTCGCGCTGCCGCTGCGGATGCTCGCGCGCGACTGGCGCGCGGGCGAGCTGCGCATCCTCGCCGCTGCGCTCGTCGTCGCGGTGAGCGCGGTCACGAGCGTCGCGTTCTTCGCCGACCGCGTGCGGCAGGGACTGGTGCGCGACGCGCACCAGCTGCTCGGCGGCGACGTGCTGCTCGTCGCCGACAAGCCCTGGCCCGACGCGGCGCGCGAGGAGATCGCGCGGCGCGGGCTCGCGCGCGCGGAGGCCACGTGGTTCATCAGCATGACGCGTCACGGCGAGGCGGCGCATCTCACCGGCGTCAAGGCGGTGACCGAGAACTACCCGCTGCGCGGCCGCATGCGCGTCGCCGACGCGCCGAACGTCCCCGACCGGCCGACCGCGCGCGGCCCCGAACCGGGGACGGTCTGGCTCGACGAGCGGCTCTTCGGCCTGCTCGGGGTGAGGGTCGGCGACTCGATCGAGCTCGGCGATGCGCGCCTCAGGGTGGCCGCGGTGCTGACGCTCGAGCCCGACCGCGGCGCGAGCTTCTTCAACCTGGCGCCGCGCGTGCTGATGAGCCGCGCCGACGTCGCGGCGACCGGGCTCGTCCAGACCGGCAGCCGTGTCTACTACTACCTGCTCGCGGCCGGCGCTGCAGGGCTTCGGCACCGGCGTCGTGATCCTGCTCGGCTTCGCG
>JAHDYJ010000044.1 GCA_023383795.1 Burkholderiales bacterium
AGCAGCTTGACGATGATGATCGTGCTCGAGAACGTGAGCGCCACCGCCACGTAGCCCGCGGCCATGTGGCCCATGCCGAGCGCGAGCCCGATCAGGTAGCCGAAGAGGATGGTGAAGCCGAGCTGCCCGAGGCCGGTCGCGAGCGCGACCGGGCCGAGATTCCTGACGAGGTGCAGGTCGAGCTTGAGGCCGACCACGAACAGCAGGACCGTCACGCCGATCTGCGCCAGCAGACCGATCTCGTCGAGACTGGTCACCCAGCCGAGCCCGGTCGGGCCGGCCGCGATGCCGACAACGACGAACGCCACGATCAGCGGCTGCTTGAGGCGCACGGCGACCGTGCCGGCGACCGCCGACATCAGCAGCAGCAGCGCGAACTCGTGATACACCGTCACGTCGCGGCGCTCCGCCGGCGCCGGAGCGAGAGCTTCTCCAGCTCGAGCACGACGAGCAGCGCGAGGCCGACGAGCACGATCTCGATGCCGGTGAGGACCGGGAGCGGACGGCTGTCGAAGAACGTCTCCATGAACGGCACGTAGGTGAACGCGAGCTGCAGGCCGAACACGACGAACACCGCGACCAGCACCGGCCGCGTGCCCTTGACCCCCTGGAAGGTGAACGACGGCGTGCGCAGGTAGCGCACGCTGAAGAGGTAAAACACCTCCATCGCGACCAGCGTGTTGACCGCGATCGTGCGCGCCTCCTCGACGCTCGCGCCGCGCGCGAGCGCCCATTCGAACATGCCGAAGATGCCGGCGAGGAACAGCGCGGAGACGATCGCGATGCGCCAGACCAGGAACCCGGACAGCACCGGCTCGCCGGGCGGGCGCGGCGGGCGGCGCATGGCGTCCGGCTCGGTCGGCTCGAAGGCGAGCGCGAGCGCGAGCCCGACCGAGCTCACCATGTTCACCCACAGGATCTGCACCGGCGTGATCGGCAGGGTCACCCCCGCCACGATCGCGGCGAGCAGGCTGAGCGACTCCCCGCCGTTGATCGGCAGCAGGAAGGTGATCGCCTTGCGCAGGTTGTCGTAGACCGTGCGGCCTTCCTCCACCGCGTGCGCGATCGAGGCGAAGTTGTCGTCGGCGAGCACCATCTCGGCGGCCTCCTTGGCGGCCTCGGTGCCCTTGATGCCCATCGCGACGCCGACGTCGGCGCGCTTGAGCGCCGGCGCGTCGTTCACGCCGTCGCCGGTCATCGCGACCACCTCGCGGTTCGCCTGCAGTGCCTCGACCAGGCGCAGCTTGTGCTCGGGGCTCGCGCGCGCGAACACGTCGGTCTCGGCGACCGCGGCGCGCAGCGCCGCATCGTCCATCGCCTCGAGCTCCGGGCCGGTGAGCGCGCGCCGCCCGTCGCCGATGCCGAGCTGTGCGCCGATCGCGCGCGCGGTCGCGCCGTGGTCCCCGGTGATCATCTTCACGCGGATGCCGGCGGCGCGGCACCGCTCGATCGCACGCATTGCCTCCTCGCGTGGCGGGTCGATGATGCCCACCACGCCGAGCAGGGTGAGGCCCTGGGCGACGTCGTCGAAGCGAAGCTCCTGCGCGCCGCGCCCGGCGGCGCGGAACGCGAGCGCGAGCACCCGCTGGCCGTCGGCCGCCAGCCGCTCGATGTGCTCCCGCCACAGCGCCGGCGCGAGCGGCTCGTCGGTGCCCGCGCGGCGCTGGAAGCGGCACATCTCGAGCACCCGCTCGGGCGCGCCCTTGACGTACACGAAGGCGTTCCCGGCGTGGTCGTGGTGCAGCGTCGCCATATAGCGGTGCTCGGACTCGAACGGGATCACGTCGCGCCGCGGGAATTCCTCGGCCTCGAGCGCCGGGTCGAGGCCGGCCTTCATCGCGAGCGTGACGAGCGCGCCCTCGGTCGGGTCGCCCTCCATGCGCCACGCGCCGTCGCGCTCGCGCAGCGTGGCGTCGTTGCAGAGCAGGCCCGCGCGCGCGAGCTCCACGAGCCCGGGCGCCTCGGCCGCGTCGACGTCGCGAGCGTCGGCGCGGAACCCGCCGTGCGGCGCGTACCCGACGCCGGTCGCCTCGAGCACCGCCTCGGCGGTCGCGACCTTCTGCACGGTCATCTCGTTGCGCGTGAGCGTGCCGGTCTTGTCCGAGCAGATCACGGTGACCGAGCCGAGCGTCTCCACCGCCGGCAGGCGGCGGATGATCGCGTTGCGCCCGGCCATGCGCTGCACGCCGATCGCGAGCGTGACGGTCAGGATCGCCGGCAGGCCTTCCGGTATCGCCGCCACCGCGAGACCCACGGCCGCGGTGAACATCTCGGCCGGCGTGTAGTCGCGCAGCCACAGCCCGAACGCGAACATGGCGGCGGCGAGCGCGAGGATCGCCGCGGTGAGCCAGCGCGCGAAGACCGCCATCTTGCGCAGGAGCGGCGTCGCGAGCTCCTGCACCTCGGCGAGCATGCCGCTGATGCGGCCGAGCTCGGTCGCGTCGCCGGTGGCGACCACCACGCCGGTGCCCTGGCCGTAGACGACCAGCGTGCCGGAGTAGGCCATGCAGCGGCGGTCGCCGAGCGCGGCGTCCTCCGGCACCGCGGCGGGCGCCTTCTCGACCGGCTCGGACTCGCCGGTGAGCGCCGCCTCCTCGATGCGCAGGCTCCGCGTTTCGACGAGCCGCAGGTCGGCCGGCACCTTGTCGCCGGAGGCGAGCAGGACGACGTCGCCCGGCACGAGCTCCTCGGCCGCGATCTCCGTGCGCCGTCCGTCGCGGCGCACCGTCGCGCGCAGCGAGAGCATGCCGCGGATCGCGTCGAGCGCGCGCTCGGCCTTGCCTTCCTGCACGAAGCCGATCACCGCGTTCACCAGCACCACGCCGAGGATGACGCCGGTGTCCACCCAGTGGCCGAGCGCGGCGGTCACGGCGGCGGCGCCGATCAGCACGTAGATGAGCAGGTTGTGGAACTGCAGCAGGAAGCGCGCGAGCGGCCCGCGCCGCCGCGGCGGCGTCAGCCGGTTCGGGCCGTGCTCGGCGAGGCGCGCCTCGGCCTCGGCCGCCGACAGCCCCTCCTTGCGGGCGCCGAGGCGCTCGAGCGCCGCGGCGGGGGCGAGCGCGTGCCAGGCGGGGGCCGGATCGCCCGACGGGGAAGCGTTCATCGGATCTCCACTGTCCTCTTGGTCGTTCTTCGCACGAGCGGGGCGGCGTTCGGGCACGGTTCCGCGCACGCTCCCCCGCGGTGCCCGCATTCTAGGTTCCGCGCGGTGCCGCCTCTTGTCCTGGGTCAAGAACGGCGCGGTGCCGCGCCGGATGATCCTCTCGGCGGGAACCGGCGTCGCCTCGGTCGCGCGACCCGAGACGGTCGATCGGAAGCGAGAAAGCGCCTAAACTGCGACGGCGCCGAACGCCCGGTGTCCCGGGAAGAACACGAATGCGTGCGCGCCGCGGCGGCGCTCCGGGCACGCGGCCCGCAAGTTCAATCCGATGACCACGACGCGCTCGCAGCTCACCGGACACGTCCGGCCGTGATGGAACATCTCGCGCAGATCCTCCTCCTCCTCGGCGTCGCGGTGACCGTCGTGGCCACCTTCCAGCGCCTGCGTTTTCCGACCACCCTGGGGTATTTCCTGGTCGGGGTGCTGCTCGGGCCGCATACGGTCGGTCCGACGGTCCACGTCCCCGAGTTCGCGGCGCTCGCCGAATTCGGCGTGGTCTTCCTGCTGTTCACGATCGGCCTCAACTACTCGCTGCCCCAGCTGCGCGCGCTGCGGCACCAGGTGCTGGGGCTCGGGACCGGACAGGTCGTGCTGACGACCGCGGTGGTCGGCGGCGCGACGTGGCTCGGCGGGCTGCCCGCGGCCGCCGCGTTCGTGATCGGCGCCGTGTTCGCCCAGTCGTCCACCACCCTCATCGCGAGCCTGCTCGCCGAGCAGGGCGAGGAGAACAGCCAGCACGGCCGCCTCGGGATGGCGATATCGGTCTTCCAGGACGTCACCGCGGTGCCTTTCCTGGTGATCATCCCCGTGCTCGGCCTGTCGGTCGCCGCCGACGCGGTCGCGGGCGCGCTGGGGTGGGCGCTGGTGAAGGCCGTGCTCGCGTTCGCGCTGGTGTTCTTCGCCGGACGCTGGCTGCTCCGCCCGCTGTTTCACTTCATCGCCGCGCGCCGGTCGGCCGAGATGTTCACCTTGACGGTGCTGCTGGTCTCGCTGCTCGCCGCCTGGACCACGAACAGCCTCGGGCTGTCGCTCGCGTTCGGCGGCTTCCTCGCCGGCATGATGCTCGGCGAGACGGAGTTCCGCCATCAGGTGGAATCGAGCATCCGCCCGTTCCGGGACGTCCTGCTCGGGCTGTTCTTCATCGGCATCGGCATGCGGTTCGACCCGGCCGCGATTCCGCCGATCTGGTACTGGGTCGTGCCGGGGGCGTCGGCGATCCTGTTGAGCAAGACGCTGATCGTGACGGCGATGGTGCGCATGGTCGGGATCGATCTCCGGGTCGCCTGGCGCACCGGGCTGCTGCTCGGCGTGGGCGGGGAGTTCGGGCTCGCGCTCGTCGCCATCGCGCTCGATTCCGGCGTCATCGGCGGGGAGCTCGGCCAGATCGCGATCGCATCGGTCCTGCTTGCGATGATTGCCGGCGCCGTCCTGATCCGTTTCAACGGGGTCATCGCGCCCAGGCTGGCCGGCGTCCCGCGCCGCGAGACGACGGCGATCCCGGAGCTGCCGGACACGCCCGAGCGTCGGGTGGTGATCGGCGGCTACGGGCGCGTGGGGCACACCGTGGCGGTCCTGCTGCATTCGAGCGGCGTTCCGTTCGTCGCCTTCGACACCGATCCGAAGCGGGCGGCGCAAGGGCGCGCCGACGGCTTCCAGGTGTTCTACGGCGATGTCTCCGACCCCGGGTTACTATCCGCCATCCATGTGGAGCGAGCCTCTCTGGTCGTGCTGAGCGTCGACCGCTCCGATACGGCGCTCGCCGCCATCGCCTGGCTGCGCCGGATGTGCCCTCAGGTCCCGGTCATCGCGCGCGCCCGCGATCTCGAGACGAGCTCGCGGCTGCTCGGCGCCGGCGCGACCCACGCCCATCCCGAGACGATCGAAGCGAGTCTGCGTCTCGGTGCGACGGCGCTCGAGTTGCTCGGCGTCGCGCCCGGCGACATCGATTCGGTGGTGCAGGGCGTGAGGGATTGGGGCTACACGCCCGTCGCGGAGGAGGAGCGCGGCGAGTGACGAGCCTCGGACCGGGGCGGCCCGGCACGCCGGCGGCGCGCAGCGTCCAGATGGATATTCAGATCGCGATCCGGAGATCGGAGGCGTCGGCGAGCGCCGCGGCGCGCGCGGGCGCGCCGCGGGATCCGCGGCGATGCGCCGGCGTTTCCGGCGACGCGGTTGCGAGGACGGCGGCGTGAGCCCGCTATCCAGCGCGGTGGCGTGGGTTCTGGTCTACCTGCTGCTGGTGGCCGCGCCGCTCCTCGTGCTGCTCGCCGGTCCGGTGCCGCCGGGCGCGGGCTTCTGGTGGGACTTCTCGATGGCGCTCGGCTTCGCCGGCATGGCCATGATGGGCGTGCAGTTCGCGCTCACCGCGCGCTTCCGCCGCGCCTCGGCGCCCTTCGGCATCGACATCATCTACTACTTCCACCGCTACGCCGCGCTCGTCGCGCTCGGACTGCTGCTCGCGCACTATCTCATCGTCCGCGTCGACACTCCGCAGGCGCTGGGACCGCTGAACCCGCTCGCCGCGCCCGCATACATGAGCGCCGGGCGCATCGCGCTCGCGCTGTTCGCGATCGTCGTCGTCACCTCGCTGTGGCGCAAGCCGCTTCGCATCGACTACGAGCGCTGGCGCGTGTGGCACGCGCTGCTCGCGACCGCGGCGGTGGTCGCCGCGGTTGCGCACATCGAGGGCGTGGGCTACTACACCGCCGCGCCGTGGAAGCGCTGGCTGTGGGTCGCCTACACGTTCTTCTGGGTGCTGCTCGTCCTCTACGTGCGCCTCGCCAAGCCCTGGGGCATGCGGCGCCGGCCGTGGCGCGTGATCGAAGTGCGCCCCGAGCGCGGCAGCGCCTGGACGCTCGCCCTCGCGCCGGAAGGGCACACGGGAATGCGCTTCGCGCCCGGCCAGTTCGCGTGGCTGACGCTGCGCGGCTCGCCGTTCCGGTTCGAGGAGCACCCGTTCTCGTTCGCCTCCAGCGCGGCGCAGGGCGGGCGCCTGGAGTTCACCATCAAGGCGCTCGGCGACTTCACCCGCACCATCGGGACGGTGCAGCCGGGCGAGCGCGCCTACCTCGACGGCCCGTACGGCGTCTTCAGCATCGACCGCTATCCGCGCGCGCCGGGCTTCGTATTCGTCGCCGGCGGGGTCGGCATCGCGCCCGTCATGAGCATGCTGCGCACGGCGGCCGACCGCGGCGAGCGGCGGCCGCTCACGCTCGTCTACGCCAACGACCGCTGGGAGGACGTGATCTTCCGCGAGGACATCGAGCGGCTGCGCGGGCGCCTCGACCTGCGGGTGGCGCACGTGCTCGCCGCGCCGCCGCCCGACTGGACGGGCGAGCGGGGCTACGTCGACGAGGCGCTGCTCGCGCGGCACGTGCCCGCCGCGCCGGGCGGGTTCGAGTACTTCCTGTGCGGCCCGCGGCCGCTGACCGACGCGGCGCAGCGCGCGTTGCGCGCGCTCGGCGTGCCGCTCGCGCGCGTGCACTTCGAGCTGTTCGACATGGCGTAGGGGCGCGATGCGCGAGTTCTGGGTGCGTATCGTGGCCGCGATCGCCGGAACGGGGGTGGTGCTGCTCGCGCTCGCATTCGCGTGGCTGCAGAATCCGCACCCGCCCGCCGCGGCCCCGGCCGCGGCGCCGCCGGCCGCGCCGGCGGCTGCCCTCGTCGAGGCCGGCCGCGCGTTCTACGCGGCCGAGGGCTGCGCCATGTGCCACGCGATCGCGGGCGAAGGCAATCCGCGCTTCCCGCTCGACGGCGTGGGCGCCCGGCGCGATGCGGCCGAGCTGCGCGACTGGATCCTCGCCACCGGCACGGCCGCCGAGGCGCTGTCGGCGCGCGCGGTGCGCATGAAGCAGGGCTACCGCGCGCTCGGCGAAGCGGAGCTCGAGGCGCTGGTGGCTTATATGCAGAGCCTGACGACCCCGAGCCTTGCGCCCTGAGCCTGTGCGGCCACATGCCGCGTCGCGCAGGTCGAGCGCCCCGACGGCGCGCTTTCGCCGAGGCCTGGCCGCACGCCATGCCGAGAACGCGTGCCTTGCAGACCCCGCCCTCGGCGACGAAGCCTCGGGCACAGCGCTTGCGGCGCGTTCGCCATCGGCATCGAGGCTTGCTCGGCGCGTGGCCGGGCGATGCGCGCGGCCTACGCGCCGGTGGGACCGGTGAGCGACGTCGCGGAGATCCTCGCCGAGCCGCACGTGCGCACGCGCAGGCGCACGGGGGCGTGGCATCATCCGGCCGAAGCGCGCGCGGCGACGGTCGAGCGCACCGCGGGCGGCCGACGCCGCTCGACGAGTGAGCGCAAGGGGGGCAGTGGAATGAGCAACCGAACCCGGCTCGGAGCGATTGCGGGCATCCTCGTCCGTCCGGACTGTAGCCCCGCGATCATCTTCGTCACTGCCACGCCGCTCGTCGCCGAAGGACCACCGCAGAGCTGCGTGCCCCGCGACGACATCCTCGAGTGCCGCGCGCCGTACCGCGTCCCCGCGCCCGGCGGCGCGTCGCACGCCCCGCACCGCACGTGACGCCGATGGCATCGCGCCCCGCGCTGCGGCGCGAGACCTGGGGCTCGCGCGGCGCGTTCATCGTCGCCGCCATCGGCGCGGCGGTCGGCCTCGGCAACATCTGGCGCTTCTCGTACGTCGCGGGGGAGAACGGCGGGGCCACCTTCCTGCTGGTCTACCTCGCGGCGATCTTCCTGCTCGGCGCGCCGCTCGTCATCGCCGAGGTCGCGATCGGGCGGCACTCGAAGGGCGACGCGGTCGAGTCCTACCGGGTGATCTCCCGCAACCCGCTGTGGATCGCGCCCGGCGCGTTCGGCGTGCTGTCGTGCTTCCTGATCATGACCTTCTACCTAGTCGTCGCCGGCTGGGCGCTGAAGTACTTCGCCGGCGCCGCCACGGGCGGGCTCTGGCGGCGCGCCGCGGAGGAGTATGGCGGCTACTTCGAGGACTTCGTCGCCGATCCGTGGCAGCCGGTGTTCTGGCAGCTCCTGTTGGCGCTCGGCGCCGTGGTCGTGGTGGCCGCCGGCGTGCGCGCCGGCATCGAGCGGCTCGCCCGCGTGGTGACCCCGCTCCTCGCGCTCGTCGTGCTCGCGCTCGCGATCCGCGGCCTGACCCTGCCCGGCGGCGGCCCCGGGCTCGCGTTCCTGTTCCGTCCCGACTGGGGACTCCTCGCCACCCCGGACATCTACCTCGCCGCGATCGGCCAGGCGTTCTTCTCGCTCAGCCTCGGGCTCGGGCTCTACGTGACCTACGGCAGCTACCTCGGGTCCGAGCACCGCCTGCCCGGCGCGGTGACGGCGGTGGTGGCGGGCGACACCCTGATGGCGGTGCTCGCCGGGGTGGCGATCTTCCCGGCCGTGTTCGCGTTCGGCCTCGACCCGGCGAGCGGCCCGCAGCTCGTGTTCATCACGCTGCCGCAGGTGTTCCTCGCGATGCCGGCGGGCGAGTACGTCGGTGCGCTTTTCTTCTTCCTGCTCGCGGCCGCCGCGCTCTCGGCGAGCATCTCCGGCGTCGAGGTGCCGACCGCCTACGCCATGCGCCGCCTGCGCTGGCCGCGCCGGCGCGCGGCGGTCGTGGTCGGCGCGGCGATCTTCGTCTGCGGCATTCCGGCCTCGCTCGGCTTCGGCCTGTGGTCTCACGTCGGGTGGCATGGCCGCGGCATCCTGGAGAGCACCGATTACTTCGTCTCGAACGCGCTGCTGCCCTCGGGCGGGCTGCTCACCGCGCTCCTGGTCGGCTGGCGCTGGTCCGCGCCGGCGCTCAAGGAGACCGCGCTCGAGGGCACCGGCCTCGGCCGGCTCTGGATCGCGCTGCTGAGATTCGTGATCCCGTCGCTGATCGTCGCGATCTTCCTGCGGGCGGTCGGGCTGATCTGAGCCGGGCCGCTGCATGGCGGTGTCGCTGTGGCGCGGCGTTCAATCGTCGAGCACCGTCGGCGGCTCTGCCCCGCCCGCATCGCGCTCGGCCAGGTAATGGCACGCCCGCCAGGCGTGGTAGGCGACCCGCTCGAGCCAGCGGATCGCGTCGAGCGCCGCCATCGCCTCGAACGGGCCGCGGTCGCCGTCGGCGGTCTGGCGCAGGATCGCAAGGCGCTCGCCGCGCCGCCGCTCGGCGATCGCGAGGGCCTCCTGCTCGAGCCTCGCCTCCCAGCCGGCGGGCGCTAGGCCCGCGAGCCGGCTGCGCGCGAGCGCGAGCACCTCCCGGCATTGGCCGACGCCCGGCGCGAGCGCGGGCTGGGCGAGCCCCTGACGCGTCTCCGCGGACGGGCCGAGCCGCCCTTGCAACCGCATCAGGTGATCGATGCCGTGCAGTTGCGCGAAGCGTCGTTCGGAGAGCGGCGCATCGGCGTCGGTCGAGGGAATCTGCGCGAAGAACCGCTGCGTCCGCTCTAGCGCCGCCTGTACCTCGGCGCGGCGCTGCTCGTCCGCCGGGCCGGCGGCGTGGCTGAGCAGCGCATCCAGGAGCTCGACGAGCTCGAGCGCGGTGTCGACCAGCGTGCGCCGCGTCGCCTCGAGCGCCACCGCCGGGGCCTGGAGCAGCGTGTCGTCCAGGTGCCCGGTGAGCCGCGGCCCCTTCTCTGGCAGCAGCCATGCAATCCATCCCGCGAACCGTCTGATGAACGGCAGGAAGATCGCCACGCCGAGGCCGATGAACGCGGTGTGGAACGCGGCGAGGCTCACCGCGCCCGGCTCGAGCCCGGCGTAGCGCTGCGCCAGCGCGAGCGCCCAGAGCAGGGCCGGCAGCAGGAGCAGCGCGATCGCGCCGGTGGCGAGGTTGAACAGCACGTGGGTGAGGGCGGTGCGCTTCGCGTGCACGGTGCCGCCGATCGCCGCCAGGGCGCCGGTGACGGTGGTGCCCATGGCCGCGCCGATCGCCAGCGCCGCGGCCTGCTCGAAGTTGACCGCATTGGTGTGCAGGGCGGTGAGCGCCGTGGCGACCGCCGCGCTGGACGATTGCATGATCACGGTCATCACCGCGCCGATGCCCACCGCCGCGAGATGCGCGCGCAAGCCCGCCGACGGCAGCGCCGCGAGATCGAACGCGCCGGCGAGCGACTGCATGCCGGCCTGCAGGGTTTCGATACCGACGAAGATCAGGCCGAAGCCGGCGAGCGCGAGACCGAGCGCGCGCGCGCGACCGGTCGCGAGCAGCCGCAGCAACGCGCCCAGGCCCACCAGCGGCAGGGCGTAGAAGCCGAGGCTCACCTTGAGGCCGAGCACCGAGACCACCCAGCCGGTGCCGGTGGTGCCGAGGCTCGCGCCCAGCACGACGCCCATCGCCTGCGGAAAGGCGAGCAGCCCGGCGCTGACGAACCCGATGAGGGTCACCGTGGTGGCGCTCGAGGACTGGACCATCAGCGTCACGAGCGCCCCGGAGACGAATGCTTTGTAGGGCGTGCCGGTGAAGCGCACGAGCGCCTCGCGCAGCGCCTCGCCGGCGTAGGCCTTCAGCCCGTCGGTGAGCAGCACCATGCCCATGAGGAAGAGACCGATGCCCCCCAGCAGCTGGAAGACCATGGCGATCATCGGCGCGGCTCCGGTCGGCGCTTCCCGGCCGGCTGGCGGTGAAGCGTCCCGAGCCCTCCGGCACCCGCCGCGGCGCCGGACGGCAGGCCGCTTGAACTTTCGACCGTTCGGCGATTCGAATCGGTATCAGTAGCACGGGAGGCGACGGTGCAGGTGCAGCTGAACACCGATGCGAACGTCCAGGGCCGCGATTCGCTGGCCGCGTGGGCCGCGCGCGCGCTGAACGCGAGGCTCAGGCGGTTTCGCCGCCGCATCACCCGCGTCGAGGTGCATCTGAGCGACGCGAACGCAGCGCGCGCCGGCAGGGACGACAAGCGTTGCGTGCTCGAGGCGCGTCTCGCCGGGCGCCGGCCGGTGGTTGTGACCCACGACGCGGGCAACGTGGCGGACGCGGTACACGGCGCCGCCGACAAGCTCGTGCGCGCCCTCGACACGGCGCTCGGGCGCGCGCAGCGGGTGCGCGGGCGCGACCCGCAGGCCGGCCGCGCGCGTGCGCTCATCGGGCCTGACCTTCCGCGGACCGCAGGCCGGCCTCGCCGGGCGCCGCGGTGAAGCGCACCTCGGCCGGGGCGTTGGTGCCGCCGGTCATGATGAAGCGCATCGCCTCCTCGACCGTCCAGTCGGTCTGGGTCACGTCCTCGACCGGAACGATCTCGATGTACCCGGAAGTGGGGTTGGGCGAGGTCGGGACGTACACCGCCGCGAGCATGCGGCCGGTCGTCTGGTCGGCGAGGGTGCGCGTCACGAACCCGACCGTCTTCATCTGCGGGGACGGGAAGTTGATGAGCACGACGCGCTGCAGGCCGGCGGGCCGCTCGCGCATGACGGCGATCAGCCGCTTGGTCGCGCCGTAGACCGCGTCGGCGAGCGGGATGCGGCCGACCAGCCGCTCGAAGAGCGCGATCAGTCGCCGGCCGGCGACGCGCGAGGCGATCCAGCCGACCGCGTAGAAGAGGACGAGCGTGATCACGATCGCCACGAAGTAGCGGAACGAGGGGTGCAGCAGTGCGTCGGCGAGCCCCTCCCAGTAGGGGCGCGCGAGCCGCGCCAGCACCGCTACCCACGGCGAGCCGACTCGCGCGAGCAGGCCGAGGATGAAATCGAACACGATCCACGTCACCCACAGCGGCGCCAGCGTGAGCACGCCGATCACCGTATAGCGGCCGAAGTGTGGGGTGGTCTTCTCGCCTGTCTTCTGCATCTGCGCTCCCCTCGTTCGTTGCCTCGCTCGCTGCCGCGCCACCGAGCCGGCGCCGCGACCGCGATGATAGGCGAGCGCGCGGCCGCCGACCTGCGACGCGGTCGCGAGGACCCGCGGCGCCCGCGCCACTGCGATTCCCCGGCTCAAACGGCGGCGGACTTGATCACGATCAAGCCGCGCGCCCGGCGGCGGGCTACGTTCGGCGTGGCGGGGCCGCGAGGCGGGTCGGCCGTATACAACCCGCGGGGAGGCAGGGCATGTGGAGAATTCTGGTCCCGGTCGACGGCTCGGAGGGGGCGCTGCGCGCCGCGCGGCACGTCGCGGCGCTCGCCAAGCAACTGCATCAGTGCGAGGCCTGCCTGATCAACGTCCAGCCGACCGTGCCGGCGCTCGACCGCGCGTTCGACGGTCGGCCGTCGAGCGTGCGCAGTGCGCAAGAGCTGCTCCTGCGCGAGCCGGGCGAGAGAATCATCGCCGTGGCCGGCGAGGTGCTCGCGCAAGCCGGCACGGCGTGCGAGTCCAGGGTCGAGTTCGGCGACGCCGTGCACGTGATCGCCGACTACGCGCAGAAGCTCGGCGCGGACGCCATCGTGATGGGCGCCGGACGTCTGGATTCCGCGACTGGGCGCGTGCTGGGATCGGTCGCGAGCAGGATCGTGAATGTCGCGCACGTCCCGGTGACGCTGGTGAAGTGAGCCGTGCGGCGTCCGTTCGGAGCGCGCCCGAGCAGCGTTTCCCGGCGCGACGGTCAGCGCGAGTGCCGCGATCGGCAACAGGCGCTGCGCGCCGGATCGATCCGGGCGGCGCCGTAGCGCGCCCCGGCCTGGCGGCACGCGCGGCGCGCCGTCGCCTCCTCGCCTACACCCGCGACTGCGGCTCGTCGAACATGGCGCCGGTCGCGGTGCCGAGGAACCGCTCGAGCGGGATCTCCTCCTGGCGCAGGAACCCGGAGCGCGGCAGCACGCCGTCGCGGACGAGCTCGATCACCGCGACGGCCGACGCCGAGGTCGTCCAGGCGATCGCGGTGCGCATCGCGCCGGCGAGCTCGCGCGGGCGGTAGGCGCGCACGAACTCGCGGCGCTGCAGCCGCCCGTCGTCCAGCCCCTCGGCGGAGACGTGCAGGTAGACGATGTCGTCGTCCACCGGCGGCTTGGCGTGGGTGAGGATCTCGCCGGCGAGCGCGCGCCGCTCGCGCATCAGGAGCTCGTGGAAGAAGAAGTTCATGAGCCGCATGTGGCCCGGATAGCGCATGCTCTTGTAGTCGAGGTTGTCCACCCGCCCGTGGAAGGTCTCGCAGAGCGTGCCGAGGCCCCCGGAGGTCGTGAACGCCTCGAGCTGCACGCCGCCGACGTACAGGATCTCGTGCCACTCCATCGACGAGACGGTCTTGCGCACGCCCTCCTCGATCACCTCGCAGTCGTTCAGGTACTCGTTCACCACGCCTTCCGGCGACCAGTTGAACGCGTAACCCATGAGGCCCGTCGGGTGCTGCGGCAGCGCGCCCACGCGCAGGCGCAGCGCGCGGCAGCGCTCGAAGCCGCCGACCTGGGCGGCGCCGACGATCGCGACGAACCCGGGCGCGAGCCCGCACTGCGGCGCCATGAGGCCGCGCGCGGTGGCGCTCATCCCGGCGATGGCGCGCGTGGTGGCGACGTCCTCGGTCAGGTCGAAGTAGTGCATGCCGGCGGCGTGCGCGGCCGCGGCGACGCGCCGGTTCAGCCGATAGGGCAGGCACGAGAGCACCGCCTGCGCGCCGTGCAGCGCCGCCGCGAGACCGTCGTCCGCGCCGAGGTCGGCCGCGCGCACGGCCAAGGGGAACGCCTCGCGCGGCAAGTGCGCGTCGTAGCCGCTCACCGCGAAGCCGCGCTCGTGCAGCAGCCGTGCGGCGAGCGCCCCCACCTTGCCGAGCCCGAGCACCGCGATGCGCTCGAACGCCACCTCAGGTCCCCCGCGCGCCCCGCGCCGGCTCAGAGCTCGAAGCGGATGCCCTGCGCGAGCGGCAGCGCGGTCGAGTAGTTGACCGTCGCGGTCTGGCGGCGCATGTAGGCCTTCCACGCGTCGGAGCCCGCCTCGCGCCCGCCCCCGGTCTCCTTCTCGCCGCCGAACGCACCGCCGATCTCGGCGCCCGACGGACCGACGTTCACGTTGGCGATGCCGCAGTCGGAGCCGCCGGCGGCGAGGAAGCGCTCGGCCTCGCGCAGCTCGCCGGTGAAGATGCTCGAGGCGAGCCCCTGCGGCACGTCGTTCTGCAGGGCGATCGCGTCGTCGAGGCGCTCGAAGCCGAGCACGTAGAGGATCGGCGCGAAGGTCTCCTCCTTCACGATCGCGGTCTGCGCCGGCATCTCGACGAGCGCCGGGCGCACGTAGCGGGCCGCCGGGTATTCGGCCTCGAGCAGGCGCTCGCCGCCGTGCACCGTGCCGCCCTCGGCGCGCGCGGCGGCGAGCGCGCGCCCCATGCGCTGCCAGGCGTCGTCGTCGATGAGCGGGCCGACCAGCGTGCCCTCGGCGAGCGGGTCGCCGACCGGCAGCCGCGCGTAGACCGCCCGCAGCCGCTCGACGAGGCGCGCGCGGACCGACTCGTGCACGATGAGGCGCCGCAGCGTGGTGCAGCGCTGGCCCGCGGTGCCCACCGCGGCGAACACGATCGCGCGCACCGCGAGCTCGATATCGGCCGAGGGCGTGACGATCATCGCGTTGTTGCCGCCGAGCTCGAGGATCGCGCGCCCGAAGCGTGCCGCGACCACCGGCGCGACCGCGCGGCCCATGCGCGTCGAGCCGGTCGCCGAGAGGACCGCGACGCCCGGATCGGCGGCGAGGCGCATGCCGAGCTCGGCGCCGCCGACCACGACCTGCGCTAGCCCGTCCGGCGCGTCGCCGAAACGGGCAGCCGCGCGCGCGAATAGCTTCTTCACGGCGAGCGCACAGAGCGGCGTCTTCTCCGAGGGCTTCCAGAGGACCGGGTCGCCGCACACCAGCGCGAGCGCGGCGTTCCAGCTCCAGACCGCCACCGGGAAGTTGAACGCGGTGATCACGCCGCACACGCCCGCCGGATGCCAGGTCTCGCGCAGCGCGTGGCCGGGGCGCTCCGAGGCGATCGTCAGACCGTGCAGCTGGCGCGACAGGCCGACCGCGAGCTCGCAGATGTCGATCATCTCCTGGACCTCGCCGCGGCCCTCCTCGCGGATCTTGCCCGCCTCCAGGCTCACCAGCGCGCCGAGCGCGTCCTTCGCGCCGCGCAGCTCCTCGGCGAGCAGCCGGACCAGCTCGCCGCGGCGCGGCGCGGGCACCTCGCGCCAGGCGGCAAACGCGCGGCGGGCGCGCGCGATCGCGGCGTCGGCGTCGGCGGGAGCGTCCAGGCTCAGCGCGGCGAGCCGGCTGCCGTCGATCGGCGTGCGTACGGGGAAGTCGCCGCCGGCGAGCTCGGCCGGCGAGAAGCCGTTGCGCGTGAGGATCTCGGCGTGGGACATGGGCGTGCGCTCCGATCGTTGCGGCGGCCCGCGACCGCGGGCGCTGCGTGCCGGCCGCCGTTCCGCGTGACCGGGACGGCGGATGGCGGGACGATCCACTCTATCGGCCGGCGGCGGCGGTGGCAACCCGCCCGCCGGGGCGAACGCAGGCGCGTCCGGCGCCCCCTTCCGAGGCGGGCGGCCGGCGTGTAGATTTGCGCGGATGCCCTCGCCCCGCGACACGCCACCATGAACGAAACGGCGAGCGGACCGCACGATTTGCGATCCGTCGCGAGCGCCCCCCGGCCGCTCGTCGCACCGCGCACGACCCTGCTCGTGCTGCTGCTCACCACCGCGATCCTGCTCCTCGGGTCGGGGCTCTTCGGCACGCTGCTCGGCGTGCGCGCCGGCCTCGAGGGGATCGCCACCGGCATGGTCGGGCTGATCATGTCGGCCTACTTCGCGGGCTTCGTCGTCGGCACCTTCCTGTGCGTGGACGTCGCGCGCCGCGTCGGGCACATCCGCGCGTTCGCCGCCTTCGCCGCGATCGTCGCGACGATGGCGCTGGCGCACGCGATCTGGGTCGCCGTGCTGCCGTGGCTCGTCTTTCGCTTCGTGTCGGGCGTCGCGCTCGCCGGGCTCGCGCTCGTGATCGAGAGCTGGCTGAACGCGCAGACGCCGCCCGAGCGCCGCGGGCGCACCTTCGCCCTCTACATGGCGGTGAACCTCTCGGCGGTGGCTTTCGGACAGCTGCTGCTCACCGCGGCCGACCCGGCCGACTTCGTGCTCTTCGCTGCCGTGGCCATGCTGTTCGCGCTGTCGCTGGTGCCGACCGCGCTGGTGCGGGTCGAGGCCCCCATGCTGCACGCGGCCTCCGGCCTCGGCGTCGGTGAGCTCGCCCGCCGCTCGTCGGTGGCCGTCGCGGGATGCTTCGCGGCCGGCGTCACGGGCGGCGCCTTCTGGGGCATGGCGCCGGTGTACCTGACGCTCGTCGGCCACGCGCAGGGACAGGTCGCGTTGTTCATGTTCGCCGCCATCGTCGGCGGCATGCTGGCGCGGCTGCCGGTCGGGCGATTCTCCGACGGCCGCGACCGCCGGCGCGTGCTCTCCGCCGTGTCGTTGCCCGCCGCCGTCGCCGCCGCGGTGGTGACGGCGGCCGGCTTTGCGGCGTTCGGCGCGCTCGCTGCGGCCGGCTTCGTCTTCGGCGCCACGATGTTCCCGGTCTACGGGCTCAGTGTGGCGCGCGCCCACGACGAGCTCGCGCCCGAGCAGGCGCTCGACGCGACCCGCGGGCTGCTGATCGTGTTCGGCGTCGGCGCCGCCTTCGGGCCGTTCGCCGCGGGGCTCGCGATGTCGGCGCTCGGCCCGTGGGCGTTGTTCGCGTGGGTGTCGCTCGTGTTCGCGCTGCTCGCCGCCTACAGCGCGCACCGGCTGCGCGTGAGCGAGGCGATCCCGCCCGAGCGGCAGAGCCACTTCGTGGCGGTCATGGCCACCACCCAGGAGGCGCTCGAGATGGCCGAGGCGCAAGCCTGCGACGCGCCGCCGGCGGGCGCGCGGCCGTCGCAGTAGCGACACCGGCTTGCGCGCC
This sequence comes from Burkholderiales bacterium, assembly GCA_023383795.1. GTDB lineage: Bacteria > Pseudomonadota > Gammaproteobacteria > Burkholderiales > SG8-39 > JAABRB01. The sequence goes on from JAHDYJ010000044.1 coordinate 16,921, forward strand.
GCCGCCGCGCCGCTCGTTTGACCTCGATTCCCGCGCGCCGGTAGGCCACCACGGCGTGTGATATACGGTCGGTCGCTCACCTGCCACCTTCATTTCGCGGAGCATGCTCGACTCGATCGCCGCGTTCGTCTGGGGTCCGGCGCTGCTGATTCCGCTGCTGCTCGCCACCGGGCTGTATCTCACCGTGCTGCTGCGCGGGCTCCAATTCCACAAGCTCGGCCATGCGCTGTGGCTCGCGCTGGTGAGGCGCAGCGAGAGCGGCGGCGCGGGCGACATCTCGCACTATCAGGCGCTCTCGGTGGCGCTCGCCGCCACCGTAGGCGTAGGCAACATCGCGGGGGTCGCCACCGCGATCCATCTGGGCGGGCCCGGTGCGCTGCTCTGGGTGTGGGTGACCGGCCTGGTCGGCATGGCCACGAAGTACGCCGAGGCCTTTCTCGGCGTGCGCTTCCGCCGCACCGACGCGGCCGGCGAGCAGTCGGGCGGGCCGCAGGTCTACCTGTCGGAGGGGATCGGCGGCGCGCTCGGCTCGGCGCTTGCGATCGTCTTCGCGATCGCCGCGGCCATCGCCGCCTTCGGCATCGGCAACGCGGTCCAGGCCAACACGGTGGCGGCGGCCCTGCAGGCCGAGTTCGGGGTCGCCGAGTGGGTCACCGGGGTGGTGCTCGCAGTGGGCGCGGGCAGCGTGATCCTGGGCGGCATCCGCTCGATCGGCCGCTTCGCCGCGCTGTTCGTGCCGCTCATGATCGCCGCCTACATCCTGGGCGCGACCTGGGTGATCGCCATGCACGTCGACGCGCTGCCGGGCACGCTTGCGATGGTGTTCCGTGACGCGTTCAGCGGGACCGCCGCGACCGGCGGTTTCGCGGGCGCCGCGGTGGCGGAGGCGATCCGCTATGGCGTCGCCCGCGGCATCTTCTCCAACGAGTCCGGCCTCGGCACCGGCGGCATCGCCGCGGCGGCGGCGCAGACCCGCAGCCCCGTGCGCCAGGCGCTGGTGTCGATGACGCAGACCTTCATCGACACCCTGGTGGTCGTCTCGTTCACCGGCCTGGCGATCCTGGTCACGGGCGCGTGGACGTCCGGCGAGACGGGCGTGGTGCTCACGCGCCAGGCCTTCGAGCAGGGGCTGCCCGGTGGCTGGGGCGGCACCGTGGTCGCGGTGAGCGTGTCGTTCTTCGCCTTCTCGACGCTGCTCGGCTGGGCCTACTACGGCGAGCGCAACATGGATCGGCTGTTCGGCCGCACCGCGGTGCGGCCTTACCGCCTCGCGTTCGTCGCCGTGATCTTCGTCGGCGCGGTGCAGGAGCTCGAGCGGGTCTGGACCTTCGCCGACATCATGAACGGCCTGATGGCGCTGCCGAACCTGGTCGGTCTGCTGGTGCTCTCCGGCCTGGTCGCGCGCGAGAGCCGCGAGTTCTTCGCGCGGCCGGACTGGCGGCGCATCGCGCCGATGGATGCGAGCAGGCGGGCCGATGACGCGCACTCGCGGCCGGAAGGCTGACCAGCGTCCACGCGGATTTCCCGCAGGGCCGTCCCGACGGTCGAGGCTCGTCGTGCCTGGCCGGGCAACCGCGCGCGCCCGGTTGGCCGTCGATGCCGAGCGCCTCGCAGCCCCTGCCGATGCCGGCGGCCATCTTGTGTTGATCCTCGTCAGGATCACCGCCGCCGCGCGTCCTATAATCTGCACTTGGCGCGGGGCGCTCGGCGCCCGCGCCGGACTGATCGTTGGATCGCTTGCGATCAAGGCCGTGCAGCTCGCACGGATCCCGGCGGCCTCGGTGAAGCGAGCAACTCGCGCGCGTCCACCGCAGGCGTCCCGTGCCGGACGAGGAAGGAGATCCCCATGTTCGAGCTGAACGGACACGTGGCGCTGGTGACCGGCGGAGCCAAGGGCATCGGCAAGGGTATTGCCAGCGTCCTGCGCCAGGCGGGCGCCAGCGTGATCATCGCCGACCTCGACGAGGCGGCGGGCAGGGCATCCGCGGCGGAGCTGGGTGTCGCCTTCAAAGCGCTGGACGTCGGCAACCAGGCAGACTGCCGCCGGGTAGTGCAGACCGTCGTCGACGAGCAGGGTCGACTGGATATCCTCTGCTCCAATGTCGGCATCTTTCCCCAGGCGAGCCTGGACACGATGACGGAAGCAGACTGGGACAAGGTCCAAGCCGTCAACCTCAAGAGCGCGTTCTTCATGGTGCAAGCGGCCCTGGCCCCGATGAGGAAGCAGCGCTATGGCCGCATCGTCCTCACGTCGTCGATCACGGGGCCGGTGACCGGATATCCGGGGTGGAGCCATTACGGCGCCAGCAAGGCCGGTCAGCTCGGCTTCATGCGCAGTGCCGCGCTGGAATGCGCCAGGGACGGCATCACCATCAATGCCGTCATGCCGGGCAATATCCTCACCGAAGGATTGGCGGCGCAGGGGGAGACCTATCTCGAGCAGATGAAGGCCGCCATCCCCGTCCACGAGCTGGGCAGGCCGGAAGACATCGGCCACGCGGCGTGCTTCCTCGCCTCCCGGGAGGCGCGCTACATCACCGGCCAGACGCTCATCGTCGACGGCGGGCAGATCCTCCCCGAGTCGCCCGAGGCGATTCTCTGAGCGGCGGCCTGCCGGGCCGGTGACACGAATCGAAGGCTCGTCGAACAAGAGCTCGAACAGGGCGGCGCGTGCGCTGCAAGGACTCGACCGAAGGCGCGCCAAGAACCGTTCGATTCGTCATCGGGATTGCGCGCGCTCGCGGCGCATGACGCTGCAGGAGGGAGTGCGCACCGAGCGGTTCTGGCTCCGCGCGGCGTCCCGCGCGGCCTGTCTGACCGTCTCCGTGCCGTAGGTCGGAGGAGCCGCGTTCGGCATCCGCCGGGACCCGGGGAACCTGTCTCCGCAGGTAACGCAACGCGCAGTCGGGCCGCTAGCTAGCGCGCGCGCTGCGAAGCGTCCGGCCCGAGCCCGAGCTCCGGGTCGCCGTACAGCGCGAGCCACTTCAGGATGTCCTCGCGCAGCACGAAGCCCGCGAGGCGGCCGGCCGCCACCACCGGCAGCTGGTTCACCCCCTTCGCGCCGAGGAGCGAGAGCGCTTCGAGCCCGTCGTCCTCGGGGCGCACGGAGGCCAGCCGGTCCGCCGGGGTCATGATCTCGCGCACCGCGGTCTCCGGCCAGCGCTCGCGCGCGAGGCGGCGCACGTCGGCGAGACACACCACGCCGATCATCCGCCCGTTCTCCTCGACCGGAAATGCGCGCTGGTCGCTGCGCAGGATGTGCGCCTCGACGAGCTCGCTCACCGGCAGGTCCGGCGGCACGCCGGCGAACTGCTTGCGCATCAGCCGCGCGACCGGCACGTTCTCGAGCGCGTCGCGGACGAGGAGCTGGCGGTAGCTCGCGAGCGCCGCGTTGTTCAGGAACCAGCCGATGAACATCAGCCACAGCCCGTTCACCAGGCCCACGCCGAACACCGGGACGCGGATGCCGAGCGCCATCGCGACGCCGAGCCCGATCAGGAGCCAGGCGAAGCCCTGGCCGGCGCCCGAGGCCCAGCGCGTCGCGCGGCGCAGGTCGCCGGTCGCGCCCCACAGCAGCGCGCGCAGCACGCGGCCGCCGTCGAGCGGGAAGCCCGGCACGAGGTTGAACACGGCGAGGATGATGTTGACCTGCCCGATCCAGACGAGCAGCGTGGCGGCGACGCCGAGGCGGGCGAGGAAGCGCCCGGGCTCGTCGAGGTCGAGCTCGACCGGCCCGATCAGCAGTCCGGCGGCGAGGAGCGCGCCGATGCCGATCGCGAGGCTCGTGATCGGCCCCACGATCGCCATCGCGAGCTCGGCGCGCCAGCGGTGCGGCTCGTGCTCGAGGTGCGCCATGCCGCCGAACACGAACAGCGTGATGCGCCGGATCGTCATGCCCTGGGCGCGGCCGACGATCGCGTGCGAGAGCTCGTGCGCGAGCACCGAGGCGAAGAAGAGCACCGCCGCCGCAAACGCGGTCGCCCACGCGAGCGCGGGCGACCAGTCCGGGTGCCACGCCGGAAAGAGCCCGAGCGCGAGGCCGCTGGTGATGAGCAGGAAGATGATCGCGAGGCTCCAGTCGAGGTGGATGGCGATGCCCGCGATGCTGCCGAGCCGGATGCCGTTGCCCATGGCCGTTTCTCCGTCAGTTTGTGCGATGCTAAATCGCCCGCGCCGCGCCGCCGGTCGCGCCGGTCGGCGGCACCGCGAACGGCCGCGCGCCGTCGAACACCGCGCGCCAGGCGAGCAGGAACGCGGCGGCGTTCCACGACTGGCGCGGCATGCCCGCGGGCGCGAGCGTCCTGCCGTGCAGCCACTCGTTGAACTGCCAGCCGCCGAGCGCGTTCGCGCGCGCGACCTTCGCGAGCTCGTGCGCGCCGCGCTCGCGCTGGCCGGCCGCGGCGAGCGCGACGACCCAGAACGCGCCGACGAACGGCCACACGCCGCCGTTGTGGTACTGCCAGGCGAGGTTCTGGCGGTGGCGCGACATGTAGGGCCGCCACAGGACGCTCGACTCGCGGATCGGGTCGCACACCGCGCGCACCGGGTAGGGGTCGGCGACGCCCGCGCGCTCGAGCGCGCGCAGCACGGCGAGCGCGGTCGATCCGTCGGCGAGCCCGCAGAGGACCGCGAGTACGTTGCCGAAGACGTCGCCCTCGTCGCCGAAGAACGCGAAGTTCGCGAACGACAGATAGAGCCCGCGATTGCGCGCGCGCCGCTTCGCATAGTGGACGAGCAGTCGGGCGCGGCGATACTCGGCGAGCGGCGCGTCGAACGGACGGAAGAGCTGGTTCGCGCTCGCGCGCGTCGCCTGCGCGCGCGGCAGGCCGTAGAGCCGCTTGACCCAGTACCAGAGGGCGTTCGTGTACAGCACGAAGCCCGAGCGCGGCATGATGTCGGCCCAGTCGCTCGCCTCGTTCTGCTGCAGCAGGAAGAAGCGCTGGTGCTCCTGCGCGTGGAGCCAGGCGATCGCGCGCGCGACCGCCGGCGCGTGCCGCGCGCGCAGCCGCAGCTCGGGGTCGCGCGCGTCGAGGAACGCAGCCGCGGCGAGCCACCACAGCGTGGCGTCGATGCAGCCGAGATACCAGAAGTCGGCCTCGGCGCGCGCGGGATCGACGAACTTCGGCAGCTGCCCGTTCCCGGCCTGATGGCGCGCGAGCGTCGCCAGGCCGGCGGGCGCGGCGCGCTCGAGCTCGGGGTCGCCGGAGAGGGCCATGCCGAGCGCGCACACCGCCGCGTCGCGGCCGAAGATCGAGGTATAGCCGCGCGAGCGCGCTCGGGCGCCGGGCGCGGCGGCGAGGACGCCGTCGGGCGTCAGGTTCGCGCGCAGGAGCGCGACCGCCTCGCGCCGGCACGTGTCCAGCATCGCGAGGTCCGCCGGCGCGAGCGGGCCGGCCGCGGGCGCGCGGCGCATCAGCGGGGCGCGGGCGCGGCCGGCTCCGGCGGCGGCCCGCCCGGCCCGAGCAGCCGCGCCGCGAGCGCCTGGAAGAGCGGCTGCGGGCAGACCAGCCGCGACATCCCGGTCGCGACGAGCGAGGTGGCGATGAGCGGCAGCAGCATCCCGCGCGCGGCGGTCATCTCCAGCACGATCACGAACGCGGTGATCGGCACGCGCAGCACGCCGGCGAAGAACGCCGCCATGCCGAGGAGCGCGACCGCCGTGGCCGGCAGGTACGGCATCAGCGGGGCGAGGTTCGCGCCGAAGCCCGCGCCGATCGCGAGCGACGGCGCGATCAGGCCGCCCGGCACGCCGGACGCCGCCGAGACGATGGTCGCGAGGAACTTGGCGGGACCGAAGCTCCAGTGCACCTCGCCCGTGCCCTCGACGAGCTGGCGCGCCTCGTAGTAGCCGGTGCCGTAGACCGTGCCCTGCGACGCGAGCCCGATCAGCGCGACGGCGAGACCGCACGCGGCGGCGAAGCCGACCGGATGCCGCCGCGCGAGCGCGCCGATGCGGCCGGGCAGGCCGCCGAGCGTGAAGATCAGGATGCGGCTGAAGAGCCCGCCGGCGAGGCCGCCCGCCACGCCGACCACGCCGACCGCGATCCAGGCGTCCTCGAGCCCCACCGCGGCCGGCGCGCGGCCGAAATACGTGTAGTCGCCGAGGACGGCGAGCGCGATGAAACCGGCGAGCAGCACCGCGGTCAGGATCACGCCGCTCGTGCGCTCCTCGAGCGAGCGGCTCATCTCGATCGCGAACACGATCCCGGTGAGCGGCGTGTTGAACGCCGCGGCGGTGCCGGCGGCGGCGCCGGCGAGGATCAGGCTGCGGTCGAGCCCCGGATGGGTTTCGCGTCCGTGGCGGCCGAGCGCGTGCATGACCGAGGCGCCGATCTGGATCATCGGCCCCTCGCGGCCGAACGAGCCGCCGGTGCCGATGCCGAGCACGGTGAGCACGATCTTGCCGAGCGCGATCCGCAGTCCGATCAGGCCGGAGCGCGCCGAGCGCTCGGCGAGCGCGAGCGCGGCGAGCGTCGGCGGCACGCCGCTGCCGCCGGTGCCGGGGAAGAAGCGCATCAGCCACGCCGACAGCCCGAGGCCGAGCGGCGTGAGGACGAGCGGCAGGTAGGGCGAGCGGCCGGTCGCCTCGCGGAAGTACGCCTCGGCCGTATCGGTCGCCACCGCGAGCACGATCGCGGCGACGGCGACCGCGCAGGCCCCGCCCCAGAGCGCGAGCCGCCCGAGCCACACGCGATGCGACAGGAGCTCGTCGAGCTGCCCGGCCGGCGGCTCCGGCGTCGCGCTCCCGGGCTCGTGCGGCCGCTCGCGGCCCTCGCCGGCCGGCGGCTGCGCGCTGGCCCCGTCGCTCATCCGCCGGTTCCGCTGGGCGCCACGAGCAGCGCCGCCGGGAAGTGCGCGAAGAGCGCGGCGAGCGGAAGCTCGCCGCCGGCGGCCGCGGGCGTCTCGCCGGTCAGCACGTTGAGCGGCGCCGCGGCGGCCTCGAGCGGCGCGAGCGACAGCGCGGTGTCGCGCCAGACGGCCTCCCCGAGCGGCGGCGTGCCGACCTCCGCGCCGAGCGAGGTCCACAGGCGGCCGGCGACCGCGATCACGGCGCGGCCTTCGTGCCTGCGTGCGAAGGCGACGACGTGCTGCGCGCGCGCGCCGGCGACCGCGAGCGGCACGTAGTCGCCGCGCTCGAAGAGCTGCGGGTGCTCGCGCCTGAGCTCGAGCGCGCGCCAGGTCGTCCACAGCTTGGCGCGGCCGTTCTCCGGCGCGCGCGCGACGTGCGCGAGCCCGGCCTTCGCGCCGACGGCGAGCTGTTTCAGCTCCTCCAGCATCGACCGGCGCCGCGCGTAGTCCACCGGGCGGCGGTTGTCCGGGTCGACCAGGCTGAAGTCGAGCGTCTCGTTGCCCTGGTAGATGTCCGGGACGCCCGGCGAGGCGAGCTTGAGCAGCGTCATCGACAGGCCGTTCAGCATGCCGAACCACGCCACCGAGCGCGCCTGCGCCGCGAGGTCCTCGAAGAACAGGTTCCCCTCCGCGCGCCCGAGCAGCTGGCGCACGAACTCGACCGTCGCGGTCTCGTAGGGCTCGCTGATGTTGATCCAGCTCGAGTGCACCTTCGCCTCGCGCACCGCCTTCACCATGTAGCGCTCGATGCGGTCGCGGTACTCGGCGAGCCGCTCGGCGTCGAGGTCGCCGAACGGGAACGTTCCGAGCAGCGTCTGGTACAGCAGGTACTCGTCGTTGCGCGAGGGCGCCGGAACGCCTTCCACGGTGCGCTTGCGCGCGCGGTTCATGCGGCTCCAGCGCCTGAGCAGCAGGCGCCACGCGGCCGGCGTCTCCGAGATGACGTCGATCCGCGCGCGCACGTCCTCGGAGCGCTTGTTGTCGTGCGTCGAGGTCGCGAGCATCGTGTGCGGCCAGCGCGCCGCGCGGTCCGCGCTCGCGCCGTGGAACGCCGAGACCGCGACGCCGAAGAGCTCCGGATCGCCGCCGACCTCGTTCAGCGAGACGAGCCGGTTGTAGACGTAGAAGGCGGTGTCCTCGACGCCCTTGGCGGTCACCGGCGCGGTGAACTGCTGGAACTTCATCGCGAAGGCGCGGAAGCGCGCCCTCTGCTCGGCCGTGGCGTCCTTCGGCGGGCGCGCGAGCAGTACCGAGCGCACGAAGTCGAAGATCGTGATGTCGGCGGCGCGGCTGCGGCGCTTCGCGTGCGCGATCGCCCAGTCGACGTGGCGCCGGTCCTGCGCCGACGCGCTACCGGCGATGTAGGTGCGGTACACCGGGAAGCAGGCGACCACCTCGGTAAGCGCCTGGCGCAGCGTGTTGAACGTGTAGTCGCGCGTGCGCCGGTCGGCGCGCGCGATGCGCAGGAGCGCGGTCGCGAGCACGGTGAGCTCGGAGGCGAGCGCCGCGCGCATGATCGCGCGCTTGCTGCGGTAGGCCACCTCGGCGAAGTCGAGATCCTCGCCGACGAACGCCCGGTAGATCCGGTCGAGCTTGCCGCGCGCCGACGGATCGACGAAGAGACCGTTCACGACGGTGGCGTGGCGGTAGCCGGTGGTGCCGTGCACCGCCCAGCTCTCGGGCACGTGCTCGTGGCCGGCGGTGATCTTCTCCACCAGCACGTAGAGCGGTCGGGCCGGCCGCCCGTCGGCCGCCGGCGCCGCGTCGATCCCGGCGAGCTGCGCGTAGCGGTCCTGCAGCCGCCGGAAGTACTGCGCCGGATCGTAGAGGCCGTCCGGGTGGTCGAGCCGGATGCCGTCCACCTTGCCCTCGACCGCGAGCTGGAGCACGAGCTGGTGGGTGGCCTCGAACACCGCCTCGTGCTCCATGCGCAGCCCGGCGAGGTCGTTGATGTCGAAGAAGCGGCGGTAGTTGATCTCGTCGGAGGCGACGCGCCAGTAGGCGAGGCGGTACGCCTGCGTCTCGAGCAGCTCGTGCAGCGCCTCGAAGCTCGCGCGCTCGCCGGCGACGCCGTTCATCTGGCGCACCGCGAGCTCGATCGCCGCGGCGACCGCCGGCGTCTCGGCGGCGAGCCGCGCGAGCCGCCGCTTGTGCACCTCCTTGTCGCGGTGGCGCTCGGCGACGCGCTCGGGCGAGGTGTCGTCGCTCGCCGGCAGGTGCCCGAACGCCGCGGCGAGGCTCGAGAGCTCGGCGGCAACCGGGCCGGGGACCTCGCCCGGCGGGAGCGCCTTCATCGCGCGCTCGAGGATGCGCGGATACTCGCGCGGGTCGACCGGGAAGCGGTGCTCGAAGTAGTACACGCTGAACGCGCCGCCCGCCGCGTCGAACAGGAGCTTGAGCTCGCCGCGCTCGAGCACCAGGCCGTAGTGGTCGCCGAGCACCGGCACCAGCACGCGGTTCGTGAGATAGGTGTTGACCGGGTGCCAGTCGATGTCGAAGTAGTCGGCGTATACCGAGGCCGGCCCGTTCTCCAGGACGTCGAGCCACCAGGCGTTGTCGGCGCCCATCACGCCCATGTGGTTGGGCACCATGTCGAGGATTTGCCCCATGCCGTGGCCGCGCAGCATGGCGACGAAGCGCTCGAAGTCCTCGCGGCTCCCGATCTCGGGGTTGAGCGCGGTGTGGTCGATGATGTCGTAGCCGTGCATGCTGCCGGGGCGCGCGCGCAGGTAGGGCGAGCAGTAGACGTGGCTCACGCCGAGCGCGGCCAGGTAGGGGACGATCTCGGTCGCCTGCGCGAAGGTGAAGTCGCGGTTGAGCTGCAGCCGGTAGGTCGCGCGCGGGATCCGCGCGGCCGCTGCGCCGGCGCGCCGCGGCCGCGCGGGCCGCGTCTCGCCGCGCAAGGCCGAGAGCGCGCGCGCGAGCTCCACGAAGCGCTCGTCCTCGGCCATGCGCTCGAGCTCGAACGGCAGCTTGCGGCGCCAGTTCGGATGCTCGTCGGTGGTGGCGGGCAGGTTCGCCTGGTCGCGCACGCCGAGCACGTCCTCGGGCTGCACGACGAGCACCCTGGCCGCAGAGCGTGCGAGGTACACGTGCACGTTGCGCGCGAACTCCGGCGTCATCTGCGGGACCGACACCGGGTTGGCGGTGGCGCCCTGGGGCAGCAGGCCCTCGCGCTCGAGCGCGAGGAGGAGGCGTGCGCGGTCCTGCGCGCGCCCGACGATCTGCTGCTGGCGCTGCTCGTCGCTCGGGTAGAGGCCGAGCTCCTCGCGCAGGAGCAGATCGCGGCCCTCCCAGTAGCCGGCGAGCGTCGGCAGGTCGTGCGTGCTCGCGGCGACGAGCGCGTCGGGCGGGTACTCGGGCGGCGGCTTGAAGTCGCCGGCGCCGTTGCGCTCGAAGAAGAGCAGGCGGTACGACAGGACGCCGAGGCGGCCGAGCGCCGCGCGCACCTCGTCGGGGACCGTGCCGAGGTCCTCGCCGATCACGAGGCACTGGTTGCGGTGGCTCTCGAGCGCGAGGATCCCGAGCAGGTCGGCGAAGGGGTAGTGCACGTACGCGCCGTCGGCGGCGGTGCGGCCGGCCGGGATCCAGAAGAGGCGCATCAGGCCCATCACGTGGTCGATGCGGAGCGCTCCCGCGTGGCGCATGTTCTCGCGCAGCGTGGCGATGAACGGCGCGTAGGCGATGCTGCGCAGCCGCTCGGGCCGGATCGGCGGCAAGCCCCAGTTCTGCCCGGCGAGGTTGAAGTCGTCGGGCGGCGCGCCGACGCTCGCGGTCACGGCGTAGAGGTCCTGGTTCGCCCATGCCTCGGCGCCGCCGCGGTCGATCGACACCGCGAGATCCTGGTAGAGGCCGACGCCGAGACCGAGATCGAACGAGCGCCGGCCGACGTGGCCGAGCTGCTGCTCGGCCTGCCATTGCAGGTACTCGTGGAGCTCGATGCGATCGGTGTGCTCCACGGCGAAGCGCGCGACCGCGGGAGCGGCCGGATCGCGATAGGCCTCCGGCCAGGCGGGCCAGCCCCACACGTTCGGATCCTCGCGGTGGAAGCGCTCCTGCAGGGCGTCGAAGAGCGCGTGGCGGCGCAGCTGCTCGCCGCCCTCGGCCTGGAATGCGCGAAACGCGCGCGCGCGGGGGGTGTCTGCGGCGAGATGGTGCGCGCGGAAATGCGCGTACAGCCGCTCGAGCATCGGCAGCTTGACCGCGGCGACGCCGGCGTAGTCGACGAGCTCTGCCTCGCGCAGGCTCTTCAGCTGCGCCTGGAACGGCGCCGAGCGCACCTCGACGACGGCGGCTTCGCACTCGCGGAAGTCCTCGACGGCCTCGACGTCGATGTAGAGCACGTTCACGAACAGCCGCGAGGAGGGGCTGTAGGGGCTCGCGTGCGCCGGGTTGTGCGGGAAAAGCGCGTGCAGCGGATTCACGCCGACGATCGCCGCGCCGCGGTGTCCCCATTGCTCGACGAGCACGCGCAGGTCGGTGAAGTCGCCGATGCCCCAGTTGCGCTCGGAGCGCAGGCCGTAGAGCTGGACCGCGGCGCCCCAGATGCGGCCCCCGCCCTGGACCGCGAGCGGGCGGTAGCAGGTAGTCGGCGCGACGACGAGCAGGGTCTCGGCCGCCACGGCGCCGGCATGGAGGACCGCCAGCCGATGGTAGCCGCGGCCGGCCGCGACCGGCAGCGCGAGCTCGCGCGCGACGTAGGCGATGCCCCCGGCTTCGGCCCGCTCGAGGCGCGGCAGCTCGCCCGGGGCGAGCGTGCCGGTATGGCTCGCGCCGCCCTCCTCCAGCAGGCGCCAGGCGAGCGGCGCGGCGTCGAGCTCGGCGGTGAGCGCGAGGCGCACCTTGAACGGCGCGGCGCCCTCTTCCACGACGATCACCGGCGGCAGCAGCTCACGCCAGCGCGCGCTCGCCGATGCGGCGAGCGCGGCGTCCACCGCCTGCGGGTCGCCCGCCGCCAGCCCGAACTCGGCGAGCAGCGCGACGAGCGTCGCCTCCGGCACCGCGTGCCGCTTGCCCCAGATGTCGACGTAGTCCGGCGCGATGCCGTGCAGACGGGCGAGCTCGGCGAGCCGCGCGGGATCGCTCATGCGGCACGCTCCAGCGTGACCGCGGCGGCGTACGCCGGGAGGATGCCGGCGGCGAGATCGCCTTCGGCCGGCAGTTCGGCTGCATAGATCGCCTCGCCCGGCGGCAGGCCGACCGCGCCGCACGACCGGTCGGCGAGGTTGGCGACGAGATGCAGCTTCGCCCCGTCGCCGAGCGTCCAGGCGACGCGCAGGACGCCGTCCTCGCGCACCTCGAACGTCCCGCCCGAGCGCATGCCGGCGAGGCGCGGCACGACGTGGCGATGCCGCAGCGCGAGGAGCTCACGGTACAGCGCGAGCCACTCGCGGTGCGGCGCGCGGTCGAGCTCGGTCCAGTCGAGCTTCGAGCGCGCAAACGTGGCGGGGTCGTTCGGATCCGGGATCGCGGCCTGCGCGGCCGGGTCGCGGAAGCGCTCGAAGCGGCCGAACTCCTCGCGGCGTCCGCGGGTGACGGCGGCGGCGAGCTCGGGGCCGAAGTCGCAGAAGAAGAGAAACGGCGCGCCCGCCGCGAACTCCTCGCCCATGAAGAGCATCGGCGGCGCAGGCGCGAGCAGGAGGCAGGCGAGGGCGGCCCGCAGCCTGCGCCGATCGGCGATGTGCCCGATGCGCTCGCCGAACGCGCGGTTGCCCACCTGGTCGTGGGTCTGGTCGAACGCGACGAAGGCCGCCGGCGGCAGCGCCGCGCTCGGCTCGCCGCGCGGCGCGCCGTCGCGGTAGGGGGAGGGCTCGCCCTGGTAGGCGAAGCCCTCGGCGAGGCAGCGGCCGAGGTACCGGAGCGGGCGCCCGGCGTAGTCGGCGTAGTAGCCGTCGCGCTCGCCGGTGACGAGCACGTGGATCGCGTGGTGCACGTCGTCGTTCCACTGCGCGGTCGCGTGCGTCGGCGCGAGCCGCGCATCGCGGCCGAGATAGCGCGACTGGTTCCTGTCGTTCTCGAGCACGAGGTGCACGTGACGATCGTGCGCGATGCGCGCGCGCACCGTCGCGGTGAGCTCCTCCACGATGTCCGGCGCCGAGTCGTCGGCGATCGCGTGCACGGCGTCAAGGCGCAGCCCGTCGAAGCCGTACTCCTCGATCCAGTAGAGCGCGTTGTGGACGAAGAAATCGCGCACCGTGCGCGATCCTTCCGCGTCGAAGTTGATCGCGGCGCCCCAGGGCGTCTGGTGGCGCGGATTGAAGAACCGCTCGGCGTAGACGTGCAGGTAGTTGCCCTCGGGGCCGAAGTGGTTGTAGACGACGTCGAGCAGCACCATCAGCCCTCTTGCGTGCGCCGCCTGGACGAGGCGCTTGAGGTCTGCGGGCGTGCCGTAGGCGGCGTCGGGCGCGTACGGCAGCACGCCGTCGTAGCCCCAGTTGCGCCGCCCCGGGAAATCGGCCACCGGCATCAGCTCGATCGCGGTCACGCCGAGCTCGGCCAGGTAGTCGAGCTTGCCCATCGCGCCGGCGAACGTGCCCTCCGGCGTGAATGTGCCGACGTGCAGCTCATAGATCACCGCCTCCTCCCAAGGGCGACCGCGCCAGGCGCCGTCGGTCCACTCGAAGGCGAGCGGGTCGACGACCATGCTCGGGCCGTGCACGTCGTCGGGATTGGCGCGCGAGGCCGGATCGGGCACGTGCATACCCGCGTCGATCCGGAAACGGTAGCGGGTGCCGGCGCCGGCTCCCGCCACGACCGCCTCGAACCATCCGCCGCCGCCGGCCGTCATCGGGTGCAGGACGGGGGCGGCCGGATCGCCGAGCGCGAGCTCGACCTGCCCGGCGTTCGGCGCCCACAGGCGGAAGCGCGTGGCACCGTCGCCGCGGAGCTCGGCGCCGAACGGCATCGCGTGTCTGCGTCTCACGCCCTCGCGTCCTCCCCGTCGCGCGCGTGCAGCAGCAGCGCGAGCGAGCGGCCCTGCAGCGCGTACTCGGCGCCGGCGCCGAACGTGCCGTCCGGCGCGAGGCCGTCCTGGTGGCTCGTGTCGAGCAGCGCGAGCCAGCGGCCGCCGTACTCCGGCAGCCGGAACGGCACCGTTTCGTGGTGCGCGTTGAACAGCACCAGGAAGTTCTCGTCGCGCAGCGGCCGGCCGCGGGCGTCGGTCTCGGTCAGCCCCTCGCCGGCGAGGTACACGCCGAGCGAGCGCGCGTGGTGCTCGCTCCACTCCTCGTCGGTCATCTCCTCGCCGTCGGGCTTGAGCCACACGATGTCCTTGACCTCGCGGCCGCGCAGCGGCCGGCCCTGGAAGAAGTCGCGGCGCCGGAACACCGGATGCGCGCGCCGCAGCGCGATCGCGCGCTGCACGAAGCGCAGCAGCTTGCGGCGCTCGTCGTCGAGCTCCCAGCCGGTCCACGAGAGCTCGTTGTCCTGGCAGTAGGCGTTGTTGTTGCCGTGCTGGGTGCGGCCGATCTCGTCGCCGGCGAGCAGCATCGGCACGCCTTGCGACAGGAGTAGCGTGGCGACGAGGTTGCGCTTCTGGCGCTCGCGCAGGGCGCGCACCTGCGGGTCGTCGGTCGGCCCCTCGACGCCGCAGTTCCACGACAGGTTGTTGTCGTGGCCGTCGCGGTTGCCTTCCTGGTTGGCCTCGTTGTGCTTCTCGCTGTAGCTCACCAGGTCGTGCAGCGTGAAGCCGTCGTGCGCGGTCACGAAGTTGATGCTGGCATGCGGCCGGCGGCCGCTCCTGCCGTAGAGGTCGCTCGAGCCGGTCAGGCGGCTCGCGAACTCGCCGATCAGCCCGCCGTCGCCCTTCCAGTAGGCGCGCATCGTGTCGCGGTACTTGTCGTTCCACTCGGCCCAGCCCGGCGGGAAGTTGCCGACCTGGTAGCCGCCCTCGCCGAGGTCCCACGGC
>JAHDYJ010000211.1 GCA_023383795.1 Burkholderiales bacterium
CTTCGTCGAGATGTTCGTCGGCGTCGGCGCGGCGCGCGTGCGCGACATGTTCGACCAGGCGAAGAAGCACGCGCCCTGCATCGTGTTCATCGACGAGATCGACGCGGTCGGCCGCCAGCGCGGCGCGGGCCTCGGCGGCGGCAACGACGAGCGCGAGCAGACGCTGAACCAGCTGCTGGTCGAGATGGACGGCTTCGAGGGCACCACCGGCGTCATCGTCATCGCCGCGACCAACCGCCCGGACGTGCTCGACCCGGCGCTCCTGCGCCCGGGCCGCTTCGACCGCCAGGTGGTGGTGCCGCTGCCCGACATCCGGGGGCGCGAGCAGATCCTGCTCGTCCACATGCGCAAGGTGCCGCTGGCGCCGGACGTCAAGGCGGACATCATCGCGCGCGGCACGCCCGGGTTCTCGGGCGCGGACCTCGCCAACCTGGTGAACGAGGCGGCGCTCTTCGCCGCGCGCCAGAGCAAGCGGCTGGTCGACATGGAGGACTTCGAACGCGCCAAGGACAAGATCATCATGGGCGCCGAGCGCCGCTCGATGGTCATGCCCGAGGAGGAGCGCAGGAACACCGCCTATCACGAGTCGGGCCACGCGGTCGTCGCGAAGCTCCTGCCGAAGACCGACCCGGTCCACAAGGTGACGATCATCCCGCGCGGGCGCGCGCTCGGCGTGACGATGCAGCTGCCCGAGCAGGACCGCTACAGCCAGGACCGCGACCGGCTGCTGAACACGATCGCGGTGCTGTTCGGCGGGCGCATCGCCGAGGAGCTGTTCATGGGCCAGATGACCACCGGCGCGGCGAACGACTTCGAGCGCGCGACCGAGATCGCGCGGCGCATGGTCACGCAGTGGGGCATGTCGGACACGCTCGGGCCGATGGTCTACGGCGAGAACGAGGGCGAGATCTTCCTCGGCCGCTCGATCACGACGCACAAGAACGTCTCCGAGGCCACCATGCAGAAGGTGGACCAGGAGATCCGCCGCGTGATCGACGAGCAGTACACGCTGTCGCGCCGCCTGCTCGAGGAGAACCGCGACAAGGTCGAGGCGATGGCGCGCGCGCTACTCGAGTACGAGACGATCGACGCCGAGCAGATCAACGACATCATGGCCGGGCTGCCGCCGCGGCCGCCCAAGCCGGCGCAGCCTGCGCAACCGCCGCAGCAGCCGCCCAAGGGCGACGCGGCGGGCGCCGCCGCACCGAGCGCCGCGTGAGCGAGTGAGGGGTGAGGAGTGAGGAGTGACGGCGCCGAACCGGGCGGTTCGGCGGTGGCTTCTTCACCCACTCGCACCTCGCCGTCTCGCCTGCGCTGCGGCCGCTTCTCCCTCCGGCTCGACCATCCCCTGATCATGGGGGTGGTCAACGTCACGCCGGACTCCTTTTCCGACGGCGGCCGCTACCTGGATGCCGATGCGGCGATCGCGCACGCGCGCCGGCTGGTCGACGAGGGCGCCGACATCGTCGACGTCGGCGGCGAATCGAGCCGCCCGGGCGCGGCGCCGGTACCGGCAGCGCGCGAGCTCGAGCGGATCGCGCCGGTGCTCGAAGCGCTGGCCGGGGGAGCGGTGCCGGTTTCCGTCGATACCGCCAAGCCGGAGGTCATGCGCGAGGCGATCGGCCTCGGCGCATCGATGATCAACGACATCAACGCGCTGCGCGCCCCCGGTGCGCCCGCCGCGGTGGCGGGCGCGGACGTCGCCGTCTGCCTCATGCACATGCGGGGCGAGCCACGCACGATGCAGGAGGCGCCGCGCTACGCTGACGTGGTCGGCGAGGTCTGCAGCTTTCTCGCCGAGCGCGCGGCGGCCGCGGTCGCGGCGGGCATCGCGCCGGATCGCATCGTGATCGACCCCGGGTTCGGGTTCGGCAAGACGGTGGCGCACAACCGTGCGCTGCTCCGGTCGCTCGACGCGCTCGCCGCGCTCGGCTACCCGGTGCTCGCCGGCCTGTCGCGCAAGTCGACCCTCGGCCGGATCACCGGCCGGCCGGCCGGCGAGCGCCTGGCGGCGAGCGTCGCCGCCGCGCTGCTCGCCGTCGAGCGCGGCGCTAGAATCCTGCGCGTCCACGACGTGGCGGGGACGCGCGATGCGTTGAAGGTCCTCGAATGGGTGATGGGTGATGGGTGATGGGTGCGAAGGCGCGAAGCTCGCGACCCACGCCTTCACCGTTTACCGCTCACCGGTCGTAGCTGCCCGCGCCGCACTCATCACGCATTACCTATCACCCATCACCCACCATGACCCGCAAATACTTCGGCACTGACGGGATCCGCGGCCGGGTCGGCGAGGTGCCGATCACGCCGGATTTCGTGCTGCGCCTCGGGTTCGCGGCCGGCGAGGTGCTCGCCCGCCGCAGCGTGACCGGCGATCACCGGCCGACGGTCCTCATCGGCAAGGACACCCGCATCTCGGGCTACATGCTCGAGGCCGCGCTCGAATCGGGCTTCTCGGCGAGCGGCGTGGACGTCATGCTGAGCGGCCCGCTGCCGACACCGGCCATCGCCTACCTCACGCGCGCGCTGCGCCTGCAGGCGGGCATCGTCATCAGCGCCTCGCACAATCCCTACCCGGACAACGGGATCAAGTTCTTCTCGGCCGACGGCGGCAAGCTGCCGGACGCGATCGAGGTCGAGATCGAGGCCGCTCTCGAGCGCCCGCTCGCGTGCCGGCCCTCGGGCGAGCTCGGCAAGGCGCACCGCATCGACGATGCAGCCGGGCGCTACATCGAGTTCTGCAAGAGCACGTTTCCGACTGCGCTCGACCTGCGCGGCCTGCACATCGCGATCGACTGCGCGAACGGCGCCGCCTACCACGTCGCGCCGCACGTCTTTCACGAGCTCGGCGCCGACGTCACCACTGCCGGCGCCGCGCCGAACGGGCTCAACATCAACGACCGGGTCGGCGCGACCCATCCGAGAGCGCTCGCCGAGCTCGTGCGCGCGAGCCGCGCCGACCTCGGCATCGCCCTGGACGGCGACGGCGATCGCGTCGTGATGGCCGACGCGAACGGCGCGGTCTACGACGGCGACCAGCTCCTGTACGCGATCGCCGTCAGCCGCGCGCGGCACGGACCCCTGCCGGGCGTGGTCGGGACGCTGATGACCAACCTCGCGCTCGAGCACGCGCTGCGCGCGCTCGGGGTCGGGTTCGTGCGGGCGAACGTCGGCGACCGTTACGTGCTCGAGGCGCTGCACGAGCGCGGGTGGACGCTCGGCGGCGAGAACTCGGGGCACATCATCTGCCTGGACAAGCACACGACCGGCGACGGCATCGTCTCGGCGCTGCAGGTGCTGACCGCGATGCGCGAGCAGGATCGCCGGCTCGACGAGATCGCGGGCGGGCTCGCCCTCTATCCGCAGCGGCTCGTCAACGTGCGCGTCGCCCGGTCGTTCGACTGGGCCGGAAGTCCGCTCGTCAGGGACGC
>JAHDYJ010000045.1 GCA_023383795.1 Burkholderiales bacterium
GTCGCCGGCCGTCCCGCCGGCCCCTGCCGTGGCGGCCTTCGAGAGCCCCGGCCCGCCGGACGCTGTCGCCGCGCCCGGCGCCGCGCGGGCGCCGGCGCCCCCGCCCTCGACGGCTACGCTTCCGGAGACGGCCGCCTCGTACCTGAGCGCGCCGGCGCCGCGTTATCCACTCGCCGCGCGCCGCGACGGCATCGAGGGCCGCGTCACCGTGAGGGTGCTGGTCTCCGCGCAAGGTACGCCTGCCCGCGTGGAGATCGCGCAGTCGAGCGGCTCGGAGATCCTCGATCGCGCGGCAGTGCAGGCGGTGAGCGCCTGGCGCTTCGCACCGGCGCGCCGCGGCAGCCAACCGGTCGATGCCTGGGTGCTGGTTCCGGTCGAATTCCACCTGCGAAGCGGCTGAAAACCGCACATTCGCGGGCGTACTGCCTGCGATGAAGTACCTCGCCTTGACAGGTTCGTTTGCTCCCGGCCGGCCGCATATGGTAGAACGGGCTGCGGTGCTCACGCGGTCGCGTCACCGAAGTTAACTGCCGGATCGCCCTTGGTTTTCTCCCTTTTTGGCAAGAAGCCGCCGGAGAAGAAGCCGCCGGAGAAGAAGCCTGCCCGGCCGGCGGCGAACCCGCGCGCGCCGACACCCGCCGAATCGCCGCCCTCGGCGCCGCCCTCCGACGCGCCGGACCTCGATTTCACCAATTACGTCCCGACGCCCGCGCCTTCGGAGGCGCCGCCGCCGACGGAGCCGCCCCCGGCGCCGCGGCAGCAGGCGGCGCCGGCGCCCGCGGCGAACGCGGAACCGGTCCCGATCCCGGCGCTCGACTTCGGTGATCTCGCCGCGGCGGTGTCGAAACCCGCCCCCGCGCCCGCCCCCGAGCCGGCGGCGCGGGCGCAGAAGGCGGCCGAACCGCCGAAGCCGCCGCGCAAGTCCAAGAAGGACGTCGACTCGATCATGTGCATCGAGGTCGAGGACGGCGCGGCCGAGATGCCCGGCGTGATCGAGGAGGCCGCGATCCTGTTCGCGAACGGCCAGGCGGACCAGGCGCTCGCTCGGCTGGAGGCGACGCTCGCGAACGACACGCTCGGCGCGTGGCAGCTCCAGGTGTGGCTGATGCTGTTCGATCTCTACCAGCACCTCGGGCAGAAGGCGCGTTTCGAGGAGCGCGCGCTCGACTTCGTCGTGAAGTTCGAGCGCTCGCCGCCGGTCTGGACCGAAGCGCCGAAGGCGGAGAAGGCGCAGTCGGTGATGCGCACCGGCGGCGCCGCGCACGTCGCGCTCTCCGGTTCGCTCTCCGCGGCAAGCGCGAACGCGCTCGAGCAGCTGCGCAAGGTGGCCGAGCGCCAGCCGAAGCTGCGCGTCGACTTCGTCAAGCTGCAAGGCGTCGACGCCGACGGCTGCCGGCTCCTGCTCGACGCGCTGAGGGCGCTCAAGAAGGCGAAGAAGGACGTCTACTACTCCGGCGAGGCGCAGGCGCTCAAGCTCCTGCGCGAGTTCGCCAGGCCCGGCGAGCCGGCGACCGACCAGGCCGTGTGGCAGCTCCTGCTCGAGCTCTACCAGCAGCTCGGCATGCAGAGCGAATTCGAGGAGGCGGCCGTCGACTTCGCGGTGACCTACGAGGTCTCGCCGCCGTCGTGGGAGGCGCCGCCGAAGCCGAAGGGGCCGCCGCCCCCGGTCGAGCCCGAGCCCGAGGCCGCGGCGGAGGACGCGTTCTACATCCAGGGCGAAGTGGCGGGCGCGAACGACGCGCTCTTCGGCGAGCTCGCCGAGTACGCGCAGACCACCAATCCGCTCGTGATCGATATGTCGCGCACGCGCCGGATCGACTTCGTGAACGCCGGCAAGCTGCTGAACACGCTCGAGAAGCTCGCTGGCGCGGAGCGCTCGATCGTGATTCGGGGCGTCGGCGAGATGGTCGCCGCGCTGCTCTCGATCATGCGCATCACGAAGCTCGCGCGCGTCATTCCGCGGAAATGACCCGCGGCGGCCGCCGACCCGGCGGCTTGAAATGCGCGGCGCCCGCCCTCACCCTCGGTATTTCGGGGCCAACATGGAACAGTTCCACGGCACCACGATCCACTCGGTGCGTCGCAATGGCCAAGTCGCGCTCGGCGGGGACGGCCAGGTCACGCTCGGCAACGTCGTGATCAAGGCCGGCGCCCGCAAGGTGCGGCGCCTCTACCACGACCGCATCCTCGCCGGCTTCGCCGGCGGCACGGCCGACGCATTCACGCTCTTCGAGCGCTTCGAGGCGAAGCTCGAGAAGCACCAGGGCAACCTGCTGCGCTCGGCCGTCGAGCTGGCCAAGGACTGGCGCACCGACCGCGTGCTGCGCCGTCTCGAAGCGATGCTCGCCGTCGCCGACCGCGAAGTGTCGCTGATCATCACCGGCGCCGGCGACGTGCTCGAGCCCGAGCACGGGCTGATCGCGATCGGCTCGGGCGGCCCTTACGCGCAGGCCGCCGCGCGCGCGCTCGTCGACCATACCGCGCTGCCGGCCGCGGAGATCGTGCGCAAGGCGCTCGCGATCGCCGCCGACCTCTGCATCTACACCAACCAGAACATCGTGGTCGAAGTTCTGGAGTGAGGAGCGAAATCAAAGCTGGCAGCGGACAGCGGGCAGTGGACAGCAGGCCCGAGGTTCGCTAGCGCCCCGCCAACTGCCGCCTTGTCCGCCGTCCTCACCCCCGACTCCTCACTGCGCACCATGTCCGGTATGACGCCCCAGGAAATCGTTCACGAGCTGGACAAGCACATCATCGGCCAGGACAAGGCGAAGCGGGCCGTCGCGGTCGCGCTGCGCAACCGCTGGCGGCGGCGCAACGTGCCGGAGCCGCTGCGGCACGAGATCGTGCCGAAGAACATCCTGATGATCGGCCCCACCGGCGTCGGCAAGACCGAGATCGCGCGGCGGCTCGCCAAGCTCGCCGACGCGCCGTTCATCAAGGTCGAGGCGACCAAGTTCACCGAGGTCGGTTACGTCGGCCGCGACGTCGACACGATCGTGCGCGACCTGGTCGAGACCGCGATCAAGGACGCCCGCGAGGCGGCGATGCGGCAGGTGCGCGCCCGCGCCGAGGACGCCGCCGAGGAGCGGATCCTGAACGCGCTGCTGCCGCCGGCGCGCGAGGTGGGTTTTGCCGCGGCCACGCCCGAGCGCACCGAGGAATCGGCGACGCGCCAGAAGTTCCGCAAGAAGCTGCGCGAGGGCGAGCTCGACGACCGCGAGATCGAGATCGAGGTCGCCGCCTCGCCGGCGCAGATGGAGATCCTGGCGCCGCCCGGCATGGAGGAGCTCACCCAGCAGATCCAGTCGATGTTCCAGAACCTCGGGGGCGGCCGCAAGCGGCTGCGCAAGCTGAAGATCCGCGAGGCGATGAAGCTCCTGACCGAGGAGGAGGCGGCGCGTCTGGTGAACGACGAGGACCTCAAGGCCCGCGCGCTCGCCAACGTCGAGGAGAACGGCATCGTCTTCCTGGACGAGATCGACAAGGTCGCGAGCCGCTCGGAGCTCGCGGGCGCCGACGTCTCGCGCCAGGGCGTGCAGCGCGACCTGCTGCCGCTGGTCGAGGGCACGACGGTGTCGACGCGCTACGGGATGGTCAAGACCGACCACATCCTGTTCATCGCGAGCGGCGCGTTCCACCTGGCGAAGCCCTCGGACCTGATCCCCGAGCTCCAGGGGCGATTCCCGATCCGCGTCGAGCTCGGGTCCCTGTCGGCGGCGGACTTCGAGCGCATCCTGACCCAGACCGACGCGTGCCTCGTGCGCCAGTACCAGGCGCTGCTCGCCACCGAGGACGTGACGCTCGACTTCCGGCCCGACGCGGTCCGCCGGCTCGCGGAGATCGCCCACGCGGTCAACGAGAAGACCGAGAACATCGGCGCGCGCCGCCTGTACACGGTGATGGAGAAGCTGCTCGAGGACGTCTCGTTCGACGCCGGCCGCAAGCCGGCGGCGACGATAGTGATCGACGCCGCGTACGTCGACGCGCGTCTCGGCGATCTCGCCGGCAGCGAGGATCTCGCGCGCTACGTCCTATGACGCGGCGCCCGCCGCGGCGAGGCAGCGCGGACAGTAGCATCCGGCCGCGGGGTCGATAGCGGCCACCGGCGGGCGCGTCGCGCACCAGCACGCGTCCAGGCCCGTCGCCATGCCGCACTCGAACGCCGCGCCGCAGCGCGCGCAGCGCGTCGCCTCCAGCGGCTCGAGGCGGCAGTAGCGGAATCGCCCGGCCGTCGGCTCCGATCGGCGCGCGAAGCGCACCGGACAGGCGAATCCGGGGCCGTCGTACACGAAGCTGTGGAACTCGCCGTTCTCGCCGCACGGATCGATGCCGGCCGGGAGATCGTCGAAGAACGACCGGTCGAGGTCGCGCCCGGCGAATGCGCCGGGGAGTTGTTCGGTGTCGACGCACACCGCGACCGCGCGGTAGCCCGCCCGCCGGAACTCGGCGGCGAGGGCGCGCGTGTCCCGGCCCCACAGCGGGTAGACGCCCGCGAAGCCGGCGCGCGCGAGCATGGCATCGCGGTAGGCGCGCACTTCGGCAAGAAAGAGGTCGCCGAAGGCCACCTCGGCGATGCCTTCGCCCGCGAGTCGCGCGAGCGCCGCCGCCATCCGGGACTCGTACGCGTGGTTGGTCGGCTGGCGCGGGACCGGCACCCGCAGGAGCGGCACGCCGAGGCTCGCTGCCTGCCGCTCCAGCAGCTCGCCGGGCACGCCGTGCATGACCAGCGTGTCGTCGTCCTCGTTGACCGTCGCGAGCAGCCTGCGCACGTCGCGTCCGCCCGCACCGCGCAGGGCGGCGAGCGCGAGCACGCTGTCCTTGCCGCCGCTGAAGGCGAGGGCGACCGGGGCGGACATGTCGTGGTGCCGGATGTGAACCCTCGCCGCCTCAGTCCGGCGGTCCCTGGCCCGGGCCCGGGTCGCGTCCGACGTAGCGCGCCATCGCGCGGCGCAGGAACTCAATCTGCTCGGCCGCGCGGACGCACGGCGCGCAGAGCGCGAGGTGCAGTCGCAGCGACGCGCGCTCCCCCCATCCGAGGGGTCGGTCCTGCCGCTCGGACAGCAGGTGGCTCGCTTGCCGGCAGGTGATCATCTTGAACATGTCCCTCGGATCCTCCGCCGGGAATCGCGGGCCCTAGGCGGCTGCGCCGCCGAACCAGTCGGTCTGGAGGCATTCGCGCAGCGACATTCGGGCCCGATACAGCAACACCCAGCAGTTCGTCGCGGTGATGCCGAGCTCCTTACAGATCTCCTCGGTTCCCATGCCGAGGACCTCGCGCATGTGGAAGGCGCGCGCGGTGTTCTTCGGCAGGCGGCTCATGCAGCGCTCGAGCACCGCGAAGAAGCGCTCCTGCGAGAACGCGGCCTCGGGGTCGCCCCAGCTGGGCGCCGGCACGGTGTTCGCGACGTGCCCGTTCGCCCTGAACAGACCGTCGAAGTCGTCGACCGAGAGCTCGTCTTCCAGGCCCTCGAGCGGGGCCTCGCGGCTCTGGCGCCGGAAGTGATCCATGATCTTGTGCTTGAGGATCCCGGTCAGCCAGGTGCGCACGGACGAGTTGCCCTGGAAGGCCGCGGCGCCCTGGAGCGCGGCGAGCAGGGTCTCCTGCACGACGTCCTCGGCGTGGGTGGCGTTGCGCAGCTGCACCATCGCGAACTTCACGAGCTGGGACCGGTGCTTCTCCAGCTCGAGCGGATCGATCGCGCCGGGAGATGTCGAAGCAGGCGTCGAAGCAGGCGTCGAAGCGGGCGTCGACGCGGGCGTCGGCGCAGCTGTCGGGTCGGGCTTCGGAGCGGTCATGCGTGGTCTTGCGGCGCGGACGGTGGCGATGCGCAGCCGGCGCGGCGGACGGCGGCAGCGGCGCTCCCGGCGCAATCTAGACGCTTTGACCCGCGTCCGCAACCGGGGGTTGAAATCGCCCGGCACCGCCTCATCTTCGTGACAGTCGAGCGACAGGCTCCAACCGACGCGAGGGCATGGCGATGGCGAACATCCGGCGTATCGATCCGTTCGAGGATCTGATGGACGATTTCCTGAAGGGCTTCTTCGTGCGCCCGGTGGTGCGCGAGACCGCGGTGCAGGCGCCGCGCGTCAAGATCGAGGTGACCGAGCAGGACAAGGCGTACAAGGTGCTCGCCGAGCTCCCCGGGGTCAAGAAGGACGACATCCAGATCGAGATCGACGGCGACCAGGTGTCGATCAGCGCCGAGGTCAAGCAGGAGAAGGAAGCGAGGGAGGGCGAGCGCGTCGTGCACGGCGAGCGCCACTACGGCAAGGTGGCGCGCGGGTTCCGGCTCGGCCAGGAGATCGACCAGGCCGCCGCGACGGCCAAGTACTCCGACGGAGTGCTGGAGCTCGTGCTGCCGAAGAAGGCGGCCGCGACCCGCCGGCAGATCACGGTCGCGTAGGCGCGCTCCGCGCCTCGCCCGAGGCGGCCGCGCGGCCGCCTCGCGCTTTCCGGGCGGCCGGCGGCCGTCCGCGCAGGTTAGAATCCGCGCCAATGTCCATCTCGCCGATGACCGCCGCGCTGAAGGCGCAGATCCTCGCCGAAGCGCTGCCCTACATTCGCCGCTTCCACGGCAAGACGGTGGTCGTCAAGTACGGCGGCAACGCCATGACCGACGAGCGCCTGAAGCACAGCTTCGCGCGCGACGTCGTCCTGCTGAAGCTCGTCGGCATCAACCCCGTCGTCGTTCACGGCGGCGGGCCGCAGATCGACGAGCTCCTGCGCAAGGTCGGCAAGCAGGGCCAGTTCATCCAGGGCATGCGGGTCACCGACTCCGAGACCATGGATCTCGTCGAGATGGTCCTCGGCGGTCTGGTCAACAAGGAGATCGTGAACCTGATCAACCAGGCGGGCGGGCGCGCGATCGGCCTCTCGGGCAAGGACGGCGCCTTCATCCGCGCGCGCAAGCTCCTGGTGCCGGACGCCGAGAAGCAGGGCGGCATGCTCGACATCGGCCAGGTGGGCGAGGTCGCCTCGATCGATCCGGAGATCGTCGCGCTGATCGAGTCGCGCGAGTTCATTCCGGTCGTCGCGCCGATCGGCGTCGGCCCGGCGGGCGAGTCCTACAACATCAACGCCGATCTGGTGGCCGGGAAGCTCGCCGAGGTGCTGAAGGCGGAGAAGCTGATCCTGCTCACCAATACGCCGGGCGTGCTCGACAGGGACGGCAAGTTGCTCACCGGCCTCACGCCGAAGCGGGTCGACGAGCTGGTCGCCGAGGGCGTCCTGTCGGGCGGCATGCTGCCGAAGATCGCGGCCGCGCTGGACGCGGCGCGCTCCGGGGTGCGCAGCGTGCACGTCATCGACGGGCGCGTCGAGCACGCGCTGCTGCTCGAGATCTTCACCGACGAGGGCGTCGGCACCCTGATCCGGAGCAAGTGATGCACGCGCGCCGGCAGCGCGCGCCCGCGTGCATCGTCCCTGCGCGAACGGGGATCCGGCGCGCCTTCGCAGGAGCTGCCCGGGTTCCCGCTTGCGCGGGAACGAACGAGGCCCAGGCGCGGATCCGGCGCCCCTCAGGCCACCATCCGGCCGTCCGGGTCGAACAGCCCTTCCCGGTAGCCGCGGCCGTCGTCGTAGATCGTCAGCACCCGCCGCCGCGGCGCGCGGCTGAACGAGACGTGAACCCAGCGGCCGAATTCGAGGATGCACTGGTCGAACGCGATCGGCGAGCGTTGCAGCGCGACGACGATCTCGAGCGGCGTGCCGAACCCCGGGCATTCGAAGTCGGCGGCGAGACCCTCGCAGTGCTGCGAGGTGCGCGCGCCGCCCACGGCCGCATTGAGCTCGGGGCAGCGATAGCCGCTCGAGATGCGCAGCCGGTGGCCGAGAAGCCGGCGCACTTCGTCCAGGCCGCGGGCGAGCAGCCGGAGGTTGGGGACGAGCTCCGGCGGCGGGCGGTTGTCGATCCCCCGGCGCCGCGCCGTCTCCGACCGCGTGAGGCCGGCGAGCGAGAAGTGACGCGACAGGCGCGTCGGCAGCCCGGCCGGCGCGCGCGGCGGCCGGCGTTCCGGGTCGCGAATTGAGCGCACGGCGCGATTCTAGTCAGTTCCCGGAGCGCCGCGGCAGGCCGGCGCCGCGCCGCGGCGCGCGGCCCGTCGGGCGTCGTTTCGACGCCGTATGGATCTTCGATCTGGACAACACCCTGCACGACGCGACGCCGCACATCTTCCCCCACATCAACCGGAGCATGACCGCCTATCTGCAGGAGCACCTGCAGCTCGACCCGGAGGCCGCGGCGGAGCTGCGGGTGAAGTATTGGCACCGCTACGGCGCCACGCTGCTCGGGTTGATGCGGCATCACGGCACCGATCCCGACCACTTCCTGTGGCACACGCACCAGTTCCCCGAGCTCGCCCGCATGGTCGTCGCCGAGCGCGCGGCGCTGCACACGGTCCGCCGGTTGCCGGGCCGCAAGATCCTGTTCTCCAACTCCCCCGCGCACTACGCCCACGCGGTGCTCGACGTCCTCGGGCTGGGCGGGCTGTTCGATGGCGTCTACGCGATCGAGCAGGTGCGCTATCAGCCGAAGCCCCTGCGCGCGGGCTTCCGCCGGCTGATTGCGCAGGAGCGGCTGATTCCCCGCCGCGCGGTCATGGTGGACGACTCGCTTCCGAACCTGCGCGCTGCGCACCGTCTGGGCATGCGCACGGTGTGGGTCAGCCGCGAGCCGCGCGTGCCGGACTACGTCACGGTCCGGGTGAGCTCGGTGCGCGCGTTGCCGCGGCTGCTCGACGATCTCGGGATGTCGCGCTAGCGAGCGCTCACCCGGTTGTCCGCCTTCGGCTAGAATCGCCTTCCCTCGGTCCAGGCCGCGGACGGGGGCGGATCGCAATTCGGCGCGGGACCAAGACGCGATAGGCACCAGCGCGCGAGACGCCGTGCGACCGGTCCGAAAGGGGGGAGGGGGCAGCGATGGCGACCAGACCGGGCGAGCGCAAGCTGCAGATTCTGCAGGTGCTCGCTGAGATGCTGCAGGATCCGAAGGGGGACCGGATCACCACGGCCGCGCTCGCCAAGCGGCTGGACGTTTCCGAGGCAGCGCTCTACCGGCACTTCGCCAGCAAGGCCCAGATGTTCGAGGGCCTGATCCAGTTCATCGAGGAGACCGTCTTCGGCCTCGCGAACAAGATCACCGCCGAGGAGCCCGACGGCCTCAAGCAGGTGCACGCGCTCGTCGGCATGCTGCTCGGCTTCGCCGAAAGGAACCCCGGCATGACGCGGGTCCTGATCGGCGACGCGCTGGTGAACGAGGACGACCGGCTCCAGGCGCGCATCAACCAGCTGCAGGACCGGCTCGAATCGACCTTGAAGCAGAGCCTGCGCGTCGCGGCGACGGCCGATTCCGGGGGCACGGCCGGCGCGGCCGAGGATCACGCCGCGAAGGCGAACGCGCTCCTCTGCTACGTGGTCGGCCGCTGGCACCAGTTCGCCAAGAGCGGGTTCAAGCGCAAGCCGACCGACCAGTGGGAGCGGCAGTGGCCGATGCTGCTCTAGAGTGGGCAGTGGGCAGTTGGCAGCAGGTCCGTGATCCACTTACGCACTGCCACTGCCACTGCCACTGCCACTGCCAACTGCCAACTGCCAACTCGCGGTAGCGCAGACTTCGCAGCCCGGGTCCTTGCGCAGGCGGATCGACCGCCACTCCATCGCCAGCGCGTCGAGGATCAGCAGCCGCCCGACGAGCGGCTCGCCGATGCCGGCGAGCATTTTGAGCGCCTCGGCCGCCTGCATCGTGCCGACGATTCCGGTGAGCGGCGCGAACACGCCCATGACGGCGCAGCGCGTCTCCTCGGGTTCGGCGCCCTCCGGGAACAGGCACGCGTAGCACGGACTGTCGCGGCGGCGCAGGTCGTAGACGCTGATCTGCCCGTCGAAGCGCACCGCGGCGCCCGAGACGAGGGGCTTGCGGTGCCGGACGCACGCGCGATTCGCCGCATGGCGCGTGGCGAAGTTGTCGGAGCAGTCGAGCACCAGATCGACCGCGGCGACCGCCTCGTCGAAGCGCTCGCCCTCGAGCCTCGCCTGCACGGCGTGCACCCGGACCTCGGGATTCAGCGCCGACAGCGTGTCGCGGCCCGACTCGACCTTCGGGCGCCCGATCGCGCGCGTCGCGTGCAGGATCTGCCGCTGCAGGTTGGTCAGGTCGACGACGTCGGGGTCGGCGAGCGTGATGTCGCCGACGCCGGCCGAGGCGAGGTAGAGCGCCGCGGGCGAACCGAGGCCCCCGGCGCCGATGACGAGCACGTGCGCGCCGACCAGCCGCGCCTGGCCCTCGACGCCGAGCTCGGGCAGCAGGATGTGGCGCGAATAGCGCAGCAGCTGATCGTCGGTCACGTGCGCTCGGGATGAGGGGTGTCCCGCGGGCAGCGGGTGGTCACCGGCCGCGCGGCCCGGGCGCCGCGGCAACCGAACCGCCGCAGGGGGCGCGCCGGCCGGCGCACCCGCTGCGGGGCGTGCGTCACTTGGCGGCTTCGGCCTGCGCTGCGGCCGCCTTGGTGTCCGGCTTCTCGAGGCGCGCGATGACCGGCAGGCCTTTCAGGTGGTTCATCGCCTGCTTGAGCTGGAAGTCCTCCGGCCCGCCGAGCTCGATCGGCTTGCTCGGCGCGCCCTCGGGCGTGGGCTTGCGCTCGGCCGGCTTGGCGGCGGGCTGGTTCTCGTCGTCGCCGGCAAGGTGCTTGAGCAGGTCCGCCTCGCGCACCCGGTCGCTCGGCGCGCCCGGCTCCTCGACCACGATGTCCGGCGAGATGCCTTTCGCCTGGATCGAACGGCCCTTCGGGGTGAAGTAGCGCGCCGTCGTCAGCTTGATCGCGGTGTTGTTGTTGAGCGGCATGATCGTCTGCACCGATCCCTTGCCGAAGGTCTGCGTGCCGAGGACGGTCGCGCGCTTGTAGTCCTGCAGCGCGCCGGCGACGATCTCGGAGGCCGACGCCGATCCCGCGTTCACCAGCACGACCATCGGCACCGTCTTCGCCTCGGCCGGTATGCCCTTCAAGTAGTCCTCGCCCCGGCCGCGGACGTAGTCCTCGGGGCTCGCGTTGTACTTGCGGCGGGCGTCCTCGGTGCGGCCGTCGGTCGACACCACCAGCACGTCGCGCGGCAGGAACGCGGCGGACACGCCGACGGCGCCGTTCAGCAGCCCGCCGGGGTCGTTGCGCAGGTCGAGGACCAGGCCCTTCAGCGGCCCGTCCTTGTAGAGGCCGTTCAGGTGCTTGACCAGGTTCACCCCGGTTTGCTCCTGGAACTGCGAGACGCGGACATAGCCGTAGCCGGGCTCGATGATCTTCGACTTGACGCTCTGCACGCGGATCACGTCGCGCACGATGGTGACCTCGAACGGCTGCGCCTCGCCCTTGCGCACGATCGTCAGGCGGATCGAGGTCTTCGGCTTGCCCCGCATGCGCTTCACCGCGTCGGAGAGCGTCATGCCCTTCACCGGCGTGTCGTCGAGCTTGATGATCAGGTCGCCCGGCTTGAGTCCGGCGCGGAACGCCGGGGTGTCCTCGATCGGCGACACGACCTTGACGAAGCCGTCCTCCATGCCGACCTCGATGCCGAGGCCGCCGAACTCGCCCTGGGTGCCGACCTGGAGCTCCTTGAACGCCTCCTGGTCGAGGTAGGCCGAATGCGGGTCGAGGCCGGTCAGCATTCCGTTGATGGCCTCGTTGATCAGCTTCTTGTCCTCGACCGGCTCGACGTAGCCGGTCTTGATCGCGCCGAAGACCTCCGCGAAGGCGCGCAGCTCGTCCACCGGCAGCGGATAGCGCGCGCCCTCGCGCTGCGCGACCGCCGAGAAATTGAGCGAGAGCAGCACTCCCGCCAGCACGCCGACCAGGACGAGGCTGATCTGCTTGAGTTTCACGCCCATTGCACTGTCTTCCCGCTGTGGTGATTCCCGTCCGCTATTTCAGGGCGACCCACGTCAGCGGGTCGAACGGCTTACCCTGGTACCGCATCTCGAAGTATAAACCCGAAGCCTGCGCGCCGCCGGTCGCGCCGACGGTGGCGACCACGTCGCCGGCGTGAACTGCGTCACCGACCCGCCGCAATACGGACTCGTTGTTGCCGTAGATGGTGAGATAGCCCTCGCCGTGGTCGAGGATAAGCAGGTTGCCGAACCCGCGCATCCAGTCGGCGAACACCACCCGCCCGGCCGCCACCGCCCGCACTTCCTCGCCTTCCGGGGCGAGGATCAGGACGCCCTTCCACGCGAGGCCGCTGCCTTCCCTCGGAGCGCCGAACCGGCCTGCAAGTTCCCCGCGCACCGGCAGCCGCAGCTTGCCCTTCGCCGCGGCGAAGCCGGCCTCGCCGCCGGGCGCCGGACCGGGCACCCGCTCGTTGCGCGGACGCGCCGGCGACGGGGCCGCGCGGAGCGCCCGCGCGAGCCGCTCGACGAGGCGCGCGAGCCGCTGCTCGTCGCGCCCGAGCTTGGCGAGCTCGCCGCGCTGCTTTTCGACCTCGCCGGAGATCCGGGCCAGGAGTTGCCGGCGCTCGCGCGCCTGCCCGAGGAGCGCCTCGCGCTCGGCCTGCGCCTCGCGCTCGAGCGCGGCGAGCGCGGCGGCCGTCTCGCGCGTGCGCGCCTCGAGCGCCGACAGCCGCGCGATGCGCTCCTGCAAGTCGCGGACCACGGCCGCTTGCGCCTGCGACACGTAGCCGTAGTAGACGATGTTGCGCGCGGTGCGGTTGGGGTCCTCGCCGGCGAGCAGGAGCCTCGTCACGCCGTGCTCCCCGGCGACGTAGCGCGCGCGGAGCAGCGCGCCGAGCTGCGCCTCGCGCGCCTCGAGCGCGGCGCGCGCCGCGCGCGCGTCGGCCTCGAGGCCGCGCAGCGCGGCCCGCGTCTCGCCGAGCCGGCTGCCGAGCTCGCGCAGCCTGCGGTTGGATTCCGAGATCGCGCTCTCGCTCGCGCGCAGCTGGTCGGCGGCCTCGGCATGCGCGCCCTCGGCGCCGGCGAGGTCGCGCTTCGCCTCCTCGATGCGCGCGCGCAGCCGTTCGAGCTCCTGCTTCTCGCCGGCCGCGTGCGCGAGCGGAGCGGCGGGAACGGCGGCGAGGGCAAGCAGCGCTGCGAGCAGGGCCCGGCACCGGCGGCCGGAGCCGGCGGCCGGCTGCGGGCGGCGCGGCGCGTTCGCGCTCAGGCGCGCGCCTTGCCCTGGTTGGCGACCGCCTGCGCGGCGGCCGCGGCCGCGGCCGCGTCGCCGAGATAGTAGCGGCGCAGCGGCCTGAGTTCGTCGTCGAGGTCGTAGACGAGCGGGATCCCGGTCGGGATGTTGAGCTCGACGATCGCCTCGTCGGAGATGCCGTCGAGATACTTGACCAGCGCGCGCAGGCTGTTCCCGTGCGCGGCGATCACGACGCGGCGGCCGGCGCCGACCGCGGGCGCGATGGTCTCGCGCCAGTACGGCAGGAAGCGCCGGACGGTGTCCTTGAGGCACTCGGTGAGCGGGAGCTCGCCCGGGGCGAGCCCGCCGTAGCGCGGGTCGCGCGCCGGGCTGCGCGGATCGTCCGGCTCGAGGGGGGGCGGCGGGACGTCGTAGCTGCGGCGCCACGCGAGCACCTGCGCCTCGCCGAACTTCGCGGCCGTCTCCGCCTTGTTGAGCCCCTGCAGCGCGCCGTAGTGCCGCTCGTTCAGCCGCCAGCTGTTGTGGACCGGGATCCACATGAGGTCCATCTCCTCGAGCGCGAGCCACAGCGTCTTGATCGCCCGCTTGAGCACCGAGGTGTAGGCGACGTCGAACGCATAGCCCTCGGCGCGCAGGAGCTGCCCCGCGCGAAGCGCCTCTGCGCGGCCCTGGTCGGTGAGGTCGACGTCGGTCCACCCGGTGAACCGGTTTTCCCTGTTCCACACGCTCTCGCCGTGGCGCAGCAGGACGAGTTTCTTCATGGCCGAGGTGCCTGTATGGCGGCGGTGCCGCGGTAGGAGAACACGATACTAGATTCGCATTTTATAATATGCCGTTTACCTTGGTGACCCACGCAAACGGGCCCGACCATGAAACGAGACATCATCGACCTGATCGGCAAGCAGGACCAGATCGATCTTGCCGCGCGCGCCATGAAGGCGATGGCGCACCCCCTGCGGCTCAAGATCCTGTGCGTGCTCAGCGACCAGGAGGTGAGCGTGCAGGACATCGTCGACACGGTCGGCACCTCGCAGAGCAACATCTCGCAGCATCTCGCGATCCTGCGCGACAAGGGCGTCCTCAGGACGCGCAAGGACGCGAACCGCGTCTACTACCGCATCGGCGACGTGCGGATCCTGCAGCTGATCGGCATGATGCGCGAGGTCTTCTGCGGTCCGATTCCCCGGTAGCGGGCAAGTGGTGAAGGCATGACGGCAAGGGCGGGCACTCCGCGAGCCCGAAGAGGCGCACGCGCATGAAGTTCGTGATGGACAACATCTTCCTGATCATCGTGGCCGCGGTGAGCGGCGCGATGCTCGTGTGGCCGCTCGTCCGGCGCGGCGCCGGCGGCCCGTCGGTGACCCCGGCGCAGGCGGTGCAGCTGATCAACAAGCAGGACGCGGTGGTGCTCGACGTCCGCGATCCCGGCGAGTACTCGACGGTGCACATCCTGAACGCGCGCAACATCCCGCTGAAGGACCTCGAAGCGCGCGCGAAGGAGCTGGAAAAGCTCAAGCAGAAGCCGGTGATCGTCGCGTGCGACACCGGCAGCCGCTCCGGCGCCGCGCTGTCGGCGCTGAAGCGGCAGGGGTTCGCGAACGTCTACAACCTGAGCGGCGGCCTCGGCGCGTGGCAGCAGGCCGGGCTGCCGACGGAGCGATAACGGCCCGCGCGCAGGCGCAGTTCTTCGACAGACCGACCCCGCGCGCACCGGCAGGGCTTATCGGGAGGACGCTCGCGAGTGGCGCGCGTGTTGATGTACCTGACGGAGTATTGCGGCTACTGCCGGCGCGCCGAGCGCCTGCTCGCCGCGAAGGGCGTCGCCGACGTGGAGCGCATCCGCGTCGACTTGCATCCCGAGCGCCGGCGGGAGATGATTGAGCGGTCCGGGCGGTGGACGGTGCCGCAGATCTGGATCGGACGGCGCCACATCGGCGGCTATGACGACATGGCGGCGCTCGACCGCGCCGGCTGTCTCGACGCCCTGCTCGCCGCTCCGGATTGACGCGCGCGGCGCTCCGGCGACGCGCTCCTCGCGGCCGCGCCGGCCGCAGCGCGAACCCCACAGCGGAGAAGCAATGACCGATCAGCAGCAGGCCGTCTTCAGCATCGAGAAGGTGTACGTCAAGGACGCCTCGCTCGAGCTGCCGAACGCGCCCCGGGTGTTCCTCGAATCGCAGACGCCGCAGGTCGAGATCCAGCTCTCCAGCAACGTCGAGAAGGTGAGCGACACGCTGTACGACGTGGTGGTGACGGTCACCGCGACGGCGAAGCAGGCCGACAAGACCTACTTCCTCGTCGAGGTCGCGCAGGCCGGGATCTTCCAGATCCACGGCGTGCCCGAGCAGGATCTGCAGCCGATCCTCGGCATCGCGTGCCCGAACATCCTGTTCCCCTATGCGCGCGAGGCGGTGGCCGACCTGGTCGGTCGCGCCGGCTTCCCGCCGATCCACCTCGCGCCGGTGAACTTCGAGGCGATCTACATGCAACGCCTGCAGCAGCAGGGGGCGCAGCCGGCGCGGCCGCCCATCCAGACGGCGAGCTGATCCGATGGCGAACGCGGCGATCGGCGGAGGGTTCGCGAGGGCGCTGCGCGCGGCCGGCGCCGCCGTGCTCGTCGCCGGCGCGGCCGGCGCCGCCGCGAGCGATTTCCGCTCGGTCGCGGAGCCCGCAGTGCTGTACGACGCGCCCTCGCAGCGCGCGAACCGGCTGTTCGTGATCGGGCGGGGCGCGCCGGTCGAGGTGATCGCGAGCGACGGCACCTGGGTCAAGGTGCGCGACCACACCGGCGATCTCGCGTGGGTCGAGAAGAAGGCGCTGTCCGAGCGCCGCACCGTGGTGGTCTCGGCGCCGGTCGCCGAGATCCGGGAGCAGCCGGACGAGCAGGCGCCGATCGCGTTCCAGGCGCAGCAAGGGGTCCTGCTCGAGCTCGTGGCGACCGATCGCGCGGGCTGGGCGCGGGTGCGCCACGCCGACGGCTCGACCGGGCATGTACGCATCTCGCAGGTCTGGGGCCTCTGAGCGGGGCGCGAAGCGAGGCGTGAGGCGCGCCCCGCGCGTCCGCCGCGGGCCGCAACCGTTCCGGGCATGAGGCTCGCGATCTTCGGCGCCGGCGCATGGGGCGCCGCCCTGGCGGTGGCGCTCGGCGAGACCCACGACGTGCGCCTCTGGGACCGCGATGCCGCGCGCGCCGCCGAGATCGCCGCGCGCCGGCGCACGCGCTACCTGCCCGACGTCGTCCTGCCCGACGCGGTGCGCCCGACCGGCGACTTCACGGCCGCGCTGGACGGGGCCGAGCTCGCGATCGTCGCGACGCCGACCGCCGGGGCGCGCACGGCCCTCGAGCGGATGCGGGATGCGGGCGCGCGCGTCCCGGTCGTGTTCGCGTGCAAGGGATTCGAGCGCTCGAGCGGCAAGCTCGCGCACGAGATCGCCGCCGAGGTGCTCGGGGGCGACGCGCCGGCCGGCGTCCTGTCCGGCCCGAGCTACGCGCTGGAAGTCGCGCGCGGGCTGCCGACCGCGGTCACGCTGGCCGCCGCGGACGTCGATTTCGCGCGCACCACCGCGCGGGCGCTGCATCGTCGCCGGCTGCGCATCTACTACAGCGACGACGTCGTCGGCGTCGCGGTCGGCGGCGCGGTCAAGAACGTGATGGCGATCGCGACCGGCATCTCGGACGCGCTCGGGCTCGGCTTGAACGCGCGCGCGGCCCTGGTGACGCGGGGGCTCGCCGAGGTGACGCGCCTCGGGGTGCGGCTCGGCGGGCGCGCCGAGACGTTCATGGGCCTCGCCGGCGCCGGCGACCTGATCCTGACCTGCACCGGCGACCTGTCGCGCAACCGCCGCGTCGGCCTTGCGCTCGGCCGCGGCGAGGCGCTGGAGGCGATCCTCGCCGGCCTGGGGCACGTCGCCGAGGGCGTCCACACCGCGCGCGAGGTCGAGGCGCGCGCGCTCGCGGCGGGCGTCGACATGCCGATCAACCGCGCGGTCTGCGAGGTGCTGTTCCAGGGCGTGGCGCCGCGAGACGCGGTGGAGCAGCTGCTCGCGCGCGATCCGAAGGGCGAAGGCGCGCCGGCGGATTTCTAGCGCGTCGGCGCTAACCGGCGGCCGGCGGGCCCGCCCCGGCGAAGTCGACCTGGCGCCACGCTTCGTACACGACGACCGCGACCGCGTTCGACAGGTTCAGGCTGCGGTTGCCCGGCAGCATCGGCAGGCGCAGCCGCCGGTCCGGCGGGAACGTGGCGAGAAGCGCTTCCGGCAGCCCGCGACTCTCCGCGCCGAACACGAACGCGTCGCCCGGCGCGAAGCGCGGGTCCGCGTGGCGCCGAGTGGCGCGGGCGCTGAGCGCGAAGAGCCGCGCGCCGGCAAGCCGCCGCGCGCACGCGGCCCATCCGGCGTGGATCTCGACCGCCGCGAGGTCGGCGTAGTCGAGCCCGGCGCGGCGCAGCGAGCGCTCGTCGGTGGCGAACCCCAGCGGCTCCACGAGATGCAGGCGGGCGCCGGTGTTCGCGGCGAGCCGGATGACGTTGCCGGTGTTCGGCGGGATCTCGGGCTCGACCAGGACGATCTCAAACATCGCGCGGCAGCGTGCGGCCGACCACCCAGTTCTCGACCCACGTCACGCCGGCACGCTTCAGGCACGCGGCGAGCTCGCCCAGGCTAGCGCCCGTGGTCATCACGTCGTCGACCACCGCCACGCGAAGACCGGCGAGCTCGCCGCGGCAGGCGAACGCGCCGCGCACGTTGCGCGCGCGCGCGTCCACCGGAAGATCCGCCTGGTTCGCGGTGTCGCGGACCCGCTCGACGGCGGCGCAAGCCGGCGCGAGGCGCCGCGCCGCCGCGCTCGCGCGCGCGATCTCGACCGCCTGGTTGAAGCCGCGCTCGGCCAGCCGCCGCCGCGCGAGCGGCATCGGCACGACGGCGTCCACCCGGCGCGCGGCCGCGCGCCGCGCGAGCGCGTCGCCGAACAGCCTCGCGACCGGCAGACGGCCCTGGTACTTGAGCGCGTGCACCAGCCGGTCCACCGGGAACTCGTAGCGCCAGAGCGCGAGCGTCGCGTCGAAGGGCGGCGGCGCGCGCAGGCACGCCCCGCACATGGCCGCATCCGGACTCGGCATGGCGCACACCGGGCAGCAGGCCGGCAGCGCCGGGAGGTCGCCGGCGCACGCCGCGCACACGAGCTCCGGCGCGCCAGGCGCGCCGCAGAGCAGGCAGTCGTGCGCGCGGACGCGCGCGACGGCCGCCCGGATCCGCGCTGCGACCGAGAGCATCATGGATCGATCCGCGGGGCGTAGAATCGAAGTCGGTGAAGCGCGACGCGCGGCGCCCCAGCGCGCCGGTCCGTCGCCCTCGAACAGGAGCCTAAACTTGCCCTCCACGACCGTCAAACCCGCGCGGCGGCGGGACACGGGGCACGCCCCGGACGCGCGCGCCCGCGTCGCGCGCATCGAAGCGCTGTTCGCGCTGCCCTTCGCGGATCTCCTGCACCGGGCGCAGACGGTGCACCGGGAGCGCTTCGATCCCAACGCGGTGCAGCTCTCGACGCTCCTGTCGGTGAAGACCGGCGGCTGTCCCGAGGACTGCGCCTACTGTCCGCAGTCGGCGCGCCACCGCACCGGGGTGGCGGACGAGCCGGTCCTGCCGCTCGACGCCGTGCTGGCGGCGGCGCGCGCCGCGCGGGCGGCCGGAGCAACGCGCTTCTGCATGGGCGCGGCGTGGCGCGGCCCGAAGGAGCGCGACCTCGCGCCGGTGCTCGAGATGGTGCGCGCGGTCAAGGCGCTCGGGCTGGAGACCTGCGCGACGCTCGGGCTGCTGCGCGACGGGCAGGCCGAGCAGCTCAAGGCCGCCGGGCTCGACTACTACAACCACAACCTCGACACCGCGCCGGATTATTACGGCGAGATCATCTCGACGCGGACCTTCGCCGACCGCCTGGAAACGCTCGAGCGGGTGCGGCAGGCCGGACTGCGGGTGTGCTGCGGCGGCATCGTCGGCATGGGCGAGAGCCGTGCGCAGCGGGCGGCCCTGATCGCCGCGCTCGCCGCGCTCGATCCGCCGCCCGAATCGGTGCCGATCAACATGCTGGTGCAGGTCGAGGGAACGCCGCTCGCCGGCGCGCCCGGGCTGGACTGGAGCGAGTTCGTGCGCACCGTCGCGGTGGCGCGCATCGCGCTGCCGACGAGCTACGTGCGGCTCTCGGCGGGCCGCCAGGAGATGCCCGAGCCGGTCCAGGCGCTCTGCTTTCTCGCCGGCGCGAACTCGATCTTCTACGGCGAGAAGCTGCTCACCACGGGCAACCCCGAGGCCGCGGCCGATCGCGCGTTGCTCGACAAGCTCGGCATGCGCGCGCTCGGCGGTGCCGAGGCGCTGCGCCCTGACTGAGGCCGGCCCGCGTCCGCGGCCCGCAGCGGCGCCGCGATGACCGCGCCTTCGCCCGGCTGGCTCGACGCGGCCGCGGCGCGGCGCGCGATGCGGCGCGCGGCGCGCGGCGCCCGGGCGCCGGATCCGCTTGCGGCGGAGATCGGCCGACGCATGGCCGAGCGGCTGGAAGTCGTGCGGCTCGCGCCGCGCCGCGTGCTCGACGTGCGCTGCGGAGCCGCCGCCGGCGGCGACGACGCCCTGCGCGCGCGCTATGCGCGCGCGGAGCACGTCGCGATCGATCCGGCGCCGCCCCGGCGGCGCGCGCGGCCGGGCTGGGCGGCGCGGCTCGCGCGCGGCCTCGCGCTGCGCGCCGATCACGTCGTATGCGGTGACGCCGCTGCGCTTCCGTTCGCGACGTCGGCGTTCCAGCTGGTGTGGTCCAACCTCGCGCTCGCGGCGTACGACGACCCGGCCGCGGTGCTGCGCGAGTGGCATCGTGTGCTCGCCGTCGACGGCCTGCTGATGTTCACCGCATTGGGCCCGGACACGCTGAAGGAGCTGCGCGCGGCCTTCGCGTTCGACGCGGCGCCGCACGTCCACCCGTTCGCCGACATGCACGACATCGGCGACATGCTGGTCGGGGCCGGCTTCGCCGAGCCGGTGATCGACATGGAGATGGTCACGCTGACCTACGCCGCGTTCGACGATCTCTGCGCCGACCTGCGCCGGGCGGGCGCGATCAACGCGCACGCCGCGCGCCGCCGCGGGCTGACCGGCCGGGGCACCTGGGACCGCGCGCGCCGCGCGTATGAGGCGCTGGCGCGCGACGGCGAGTCCGCGCACCGGTTGCCGGCGACGGTCGAGGTGGTGTACGGACACGCGTGGAAGCCGGCGCCGCGCGTTGCCGCGGACGGACGGCGGATAATCAGATTTGATGCTCGCGGCCCGATCCGCAAGCGGGATTGATCGGCCGGGGCGGCGCGCGAGCGCGCGGTTTCGCTGCCGAGGACCGCAACGTTGCCCGGCGTCAACCGCGTATGCTAAATTCGCGGGCTAAAGCCAGGGAAGGTGGAACAAGAAGCGGGATCCAGGGCGGCACGCGCCGCCCTCAGGCCGAAGATTCGGTTCCCGCCCGCACCAGGCAAGGCACACCGATGACGGACGAATCGCGGCGTGACGCGATTCCGTCGGGCGGGGCGGAGTTCCGGGTGGAGATCAAGCGCAACTGCTCGATCTCGCCGCGACAGCTCGCGCTCCTGCTCGGCGCGACGGCCGGAACGTCGTTCGGCATCGGCGTCGGGTTCGCCGCGTTCGGCGCCTGGCCGATCCTGCCCTTCGTGGGGCTGGAGACGGCCGCGCTCGTCGCGGCGTTTTGCTGCGTGGCGCGCCACGCGGGCGACTACGAAACGATCGAGATTTTGCAGGGCACGCTGAAGGTCGAGATCCGGGACGCCGGGACGGTGCGAGGGTACGAATTCAACCCGCAGTGGGCGCGGCTGATCGTCCTGGATGCCGGTCGCGGCGCGCCGCGCGTCGCGCTGCGCTCGCACGGCCGGATGCTCGAGATCGGCCGCCATCTCGCCGGGCAGGCGCGGCTCGCGCTCGCCGAGCGCCTGCAGGTTCAGTTATCCAGTCATCGGAAGGGGTGAGCATGTCCGGAAAGTTCGTGAGGGCCGCCGCAGGCCTGGCCATGGCGGCCTCGAGCGCGGTGGCGCAGGCTGCCTACCAGCTCAATCTCCAGGAGCCGGCGTCGCACATCGGCGAGCGCGTGCACGACCTGCACACCATCATCCTGGTCATCTGCCTGGCGATCTTCATCGGCGTGTTCGGCGTGCTGGGCTACTCGCTCTACGCGCACCGCAAGTCCAAGGGCCACGTCGCGGCGCAGTTCCACGAGAACACGACGGTCGAGGTCCTGTGGACCGTGATCCCGTTCGTGATTCTCGTCCTGATGGCCTGGCCGGCGACCACCACGCTGCTCGCGATGCGCGACACGACGCAGCCCGACATCACGATCAAGGTGACCGGCTACCAGTGGAAGTGGGGCTACGACTACCTGAAGGGCGATGGCGAGGGCATCTCGTTCCTGTCGAACCTCGCGACGCCGCACAACCAGATCTACGAGCAGGCGCCGAAGGGCGAGAATTACCTGCTCGAGGTCGACAATCCGCTCGTCGTGCCGGTCGGCAGGAAGATCCGCGTGCTCACCACCGGGAACGACGTGATCCACGCGTGGTACGTCCCGGCGCTCGCGGTCAAGCAGGACGCGAACCCGGGCTTTATCCGCGACGCGTGGTTCCGGGCCGACAGGGAGGGCACCTACCGCGGCCAGTGCGCCGAGCTCTGCGGCAAGGACCACGCCTTCATGCCGATCGTGGTCGAGGTGGTCTCGCAGGAGAAGTACGCGGCGTGGGTCGGCGAGCAGAAGAAGAAGATGGCGGCGCTCGCCGAAGATCCGAACAAGACGTGGGACCTCGCGGCGCTCGCCGAGCGCGGCGAGAAGGTGTACCAGGCGAACTGCGTGGCCTGCCACCAGCCGAACGGCAAGGGACAGCCGCCGGCCTTCCCGGCGCTCTCGGGGTCCAAGCTCGTCAACGGGCCGAAGGCCGACCAGATCGGGCTGGTGCTGAACGGAAAGCAGGGCACCGCGATGGCCTCGTTCAAGCAGCTCTCCGACGTCGAGCTCGCCGCGGTAATCACCTATACGCGCAACAGCTGGGCCAACAAGACCGGCGAGGCGGTGCTGCCCGCCGAGGTCACGGCCGCGCGCAAGTAACGCCAGGATCCGCTTCCAGGAGAACCCAATGAGTGCAGTTCTCGACACCCACGGCCAGCACGACGAGCACGCGCATCATCCCTCCGGGATCATGCGCTGGGTGACCACGACCAACCACAAGGACATCGGCACGATGTACCTGTGGTTCAGCTTCACGATGTTCATCGTCGGCGGCATCATGGCGCTGGTGATCCGCACCGAGCTCTTCGCCCCGGGCATGCAGATCGTCGACCCGGACCGCTTCAACGCGATGACCACCTACCACGGCCTGATCATGGTGTTCGGCGCGATCATGCCGGCGTTCGTCGGGTTCGCGAACTGGCTGATCCCGATGCAGATCGGCGCGCCGGACATGGCGTTCCCGCGCATGAACAACCTCTCGTTCTGGCTGCTGCCGCCGGCGGCTCTGCTGTTGATCGCGGCGCAGTTCGTGCCGGGCGGCGGCGCGGGCGTCGGCTGGACGATGTACGCGCCGCTCACGGTGCAGGCGCCGATGTCGATGGACCTCACGATCTTCGCGGTCCACATCCTCGGCATGTCGTCGATCATGGGCTCGATCAACATCATCACCACGATCTTCAACATGCGCGCGCCCGGCATGGGAATGATGAGGATCCCGCTGTTCTGCTGGACGTGGGTGATCACCGCGTTCCTGCTGATCGCGGTGATGCCGGTGCTCGCCGGCGCGGTGACGATGACCCTGACCGACCGCCACTTCGGCACCGCGTTCTTCAACGCCGCCGGCGGCGGCGACCCGGTCCTCTACCAGCACATCTTCTGGTTCTTCGGCCATCCCGAGGTGTACATCATCGCGATTCCCGCCTTCGGCGTGATCTCGCAGATCATCCCGGCGTTCTCGCGCAAGCCGCTGTTCGGCTACACCTCGATGGTGTACGCGACCGCCTCGATCGCGGTGCTCTCGTTCCTGGTCTGGGCGCACCACATGTACACGGTGGGCATGCCGGTCGAGGCGCAGCTCTACTTCATGTACGCGACCGTGCTGATCGCGGTGCCGACCGGCGTGAAGGTGTTCAACTGGGTCGCCACGATCTGGCGCGGCTCGCTCACCTTCGAGACGCCGATGCTGTTCGCGCTCGGCTTCCTGTTCCTGTTCACGATGGGCGGATTCACCGGGCTCGTCCTCTCGATCGTGCCGATCGACGTGCAGCTGCACGACACGTACTACGTGGTGGCGCACTTCCATTACGTGATGGTGGCGGGAGCGCTGTTCTCGGCCTTCGGCGGGATCTACTTCTGGCTGCCGAAGTGGACCGGCAGGATGTACAACGAGACCCTCGGCAAGTGGCACTTCTGGCTCTCGTTCATCTTCTTCAACGTGACCTTCTTCGTGCAGCACTTCCTCGGCCTCGCCGGCATGCCGCGGCGCATTCCCGACTACAGCCTGCAGTTCGCCGAGTTCAACGTGATCTCGTCGATCGGCGCCTGGGGCTTCGGGCTCGCGCAGATCCTGTTCCTCTACATCGTGGTGAGCACGATCCGCAGCGGCAAGCCGGCCGAGCAGCGCCAGTGGGAGGGCGCCGACAGCCTGGAGTGGACGCACCTGCCGTCGCCGCCGCCCTATCACAGCTTCGAGACCCCGCCGGTGCTGCGATGACCGAGGCCCGCCGCGAGCGCCAGGCGCGCAACAGCCGGCTGACC
Organism: Burkholderiales bacterium; assembly: GCA_023383795.1. Taxonomy (GTDB): domain Bacteria; phylum Pseudomonadota; class Gammaproteobacteria; order Burkholderiales; family SG8-39; genus JAABRB01. The sequence goes on from JAHDYJ010000045.1 coordinate 23,915, forward strand.
GCCGCCGTGCTGTGGACGATCGTCGCGCTGTTCTTCTTCGGCATCATGGCCAAGTACCTGTTCGTGATCCGATGAGCGTCGCCGCCGCCAACCGCCGGATGCTCGTCAAGCTCGTCGTGATCGCGGTGGGCATGTTCGGATTCGGCTTCGCGCTGGTGCCGTTCTACAAGGCCATCTGCGATGTCACCGGGATCAACAATCTCGTGAAGCGCGACGCTCCGGTCAACACCCAGGTCGACTACGGCCGGACCGTGGTGCTCGAGTTCGACGCGAACACGCACGGGCTCGCCTGGCGGTTCACGCCGGTGCAGCGCAGCGTGAGCGTCCACCCCGGCGAGATGGTCGTGGTCGAGTACGAGATCGCCAACCGCTCGAACGTGCCGGTGGTCGGGCAGGCGATCCCGAGCTACGGGCCGCAGGTCGCCGCGCAGTACGTGCGCAAGCTCGAGTGCTTCTGCTTCAGCCAGCAGCGGCTCGAGCCGGGCGAGGTGCGCCGGATGCCGGTCCAGTTCGTGCTGGACGGCGGCCTCCCGCCGGAAGTGAACACCATCACGCTGTCGTACACGTTCTTCGAAGTGAACGCGGCGGCAGGAGCGCCGCGCGCCGGCGGCGCCGGCTGAGGCCGCCCGGGACGATGGCAGGTGGCGACGACCGCACCCCGCGCGATGCCACGCCGCTCGAGGCCGCGAAGACCGTGTTCTGGGCGTTCTTCGGCGTGCGCCGCGGCGCCGATCACGCCTCGATCCGGCTCAGGCCGTGGCAGATCGTGGTCGCCGGCGTGCTGGGCGCCGCGCTGTTCGTGTTCGTGATCGTCACCGTCGTGCGGCTGGTGACGCGATAGGCTCGTAGATCCAAAAAGCGGAATCGAGGGAGAAGCGCATGGCAAGCAACACCCATTCCGCCGGCCACTACTACCTGCCGGCGCCTTCCAAGTGGCCGATCGTGGCCGCGACCGCGATGCTCCTCCTCGGGTTCGGGGCGGCGTTCACGGTCAACCAGATGACGGTCGGCTACGTGCTGCTCGCGATCGGCTTCGCGGTCCTCGTCTACATGCTGTTCGGCTGGTTCGGCACGGTCGCGCGCGAGTCCGAGAGCGGCGTGATGAACGAGCAGGTGGACGTCTCGTTCCGCTGGGGGATGAGCTGGTTCATCTTCTCGGAGGTGATGTTCTTCGCGGCGTTCTTCGGGGCGCTGTTCTACGTCAGGGTGTTCTCCGCGCCGTGGCTCGCCGACATCGAGCAGCGGCTGCTGTGGCCCGACTACGGCGGCACGTGGCCGACCGCCGGCCCGGCGTTCAAGGAGCAGTTCACGCCGATCGCCGCCTGGGGCCTGCCGGCGATCAACACGCTGCTGCTGCTGACGTCCGGCGTCACCATCACCTTCGCGCACTGGGCGCTGAAGGAGAACAAGCGCGGCGCGCTGGTCGGCTGGCTGATCGCCACGATCGCGCTCGGGGTCACGTTCCTGTTCGTGCAGATCTACGAGTACGGCCACGCGTACTCGGATCTGAACCTGAAGCTCTCGACCGGCGTGTTCGGCTCGACCTTCTTCATGCTCACCGGCTTCCACGGCTTCCACGTGACGGTCGGCTGCATCATGCTGTGCGCTATCCTCGGCCGGTCGATCGCGGGGCACTTCAAGCCGGAGGACCACTTCGGGTTCGAGGGCGTGGCCTGGTACTGGCATTTCGTGGACGTCGTCTGGCTGCTGCTCTTCATCCTGGTCTACTGGCTCTGACCGGACGCATCGGACGCGCGACCCGGCGAGGACGACGAGGAGGGTGCCCGGGAGTCCGGGCGCGCGGCGCGCCGCACCCCGTGTGCGGCGTCTTTCTTCCGGCGCCGGCGGCTCAGAGCTTGTCCTTGATCAGCCCGAAGTAGTAGCTCGCCATGAGCACCAGGAAGACCAGGATCGAGAACGCGACCCGCAGCGTGAGCGCCTTGACCGTGCGCGTCGACTGCCCGCGGTCCTTGACGAGGTAGACGAGGGCCGATCCGAGCGAAAGCACGATCAGCACCAGCATCGCGATCACGAAGTAGCGCATGGCATCCGTCGCAGAGCATGTCGAGTGTAGCCCAACGCGCATGCCGGCGCCGGAGCGGTCCAGCGATGAGCGCTAGCCGCTGGCGGTTCCGGCCGCGGCCCGCGACCACCGTTGCCGCGATCGCGTTCTGCGCGCTGACCGTGTCGCTCGGCAACTGGCAGCTGCGCCGCGCCGAGGAGCGCGAGGGCGCGCAGCGCCAGCTCGAGGCGCGCGCCGCCGGCGCCGCGGTCGCGCTGCCGACGGACGCGGTCGATCCGGCGGAGTGGGCGTGGCGCCGCGTGAGCGCGCGCGGGGCTTACGTCGACGCGCATACGATCCTGCTCGACAACCGGGTGCTCGACGGACGCGCCGGCTTCCACGTCGTCACCCCGCTGCGCCTCGCCGGCACCGACATGCACGTGCTCGTGAACCGCGGCTGGGCGCCGCAGGGGCGCACGCGCGCGGACCTGCCGCGCATCCCGGCGCCGGCTGGTACGCACACCGTGGAGGGGATAGTGGTCACCCCGCCCGAGAGGGTGTTCACGCTCGGCGATGCGGCGCCGACCGGCGCGGTATGGCAGCACCTTGCGCCCGGGCGTTATGGCGAGCGAACCGGGCTCGCGGTGCAACCGATCGTCCTGCTGCAGACCAGCGCGGCGGACGACGGCCTCGTCCGGCGCTGGGAGCGGCCGGACGCGGGCGCGGACAAGAACCGCGCGTATGCGCTCCAATGGTACGTCTTCGCCGCGCTCGCGCTCGTCCTGTATGTCGCACTCAACCTCAAACGCGTCCGGGCCGGCTGAGGCGCCGCACCGGCGCTCGCGCGGCCGCTGGATCATCGTCGCGATGCTCGCGGTCGCGCTCGCACCGTTCGTGCTTTCCTACCTCGCGTACGAGTACTGGCAGCCGCGCGGCCGCGTCAACTACGGCGAGCTCATCGATCCGCGCGCGCTGCCGCAGGCGCCCCTCCAGCAGCTCGACGGCTGCCCGTTCCGCCCGGCCGACCTCGAGGGAAAGTGGGTGCTGCTGCACGCCGACGGCGGCGCCTGCGGCGAGTCGTGCCGCCGGCAGCTCTACCTCATGCGCCAGGTGCGCCTGGCGCAGGGCGCGAACTTCGAGCGCATCGAGCGGGTGTGGCTCGTCACCGACGACGTCCGGCCGGCGGCGGACCTCGCGCCGCTGCTGGAGGGCGTATGGATCGTGCGCGCCGGCGGCACCCCGCTCGTCGCGGCGCTGCCGGCGCCCGCGGACGTGAGCCACCACGTGTACCTCGTCGACCCGCTCGGGAACCTGATGCTGCGCTTTCCGCGCGATCCGGACCCGGCCGGGATGATCAAGGACCTCCAGCGGCTGCTCAAGCTCTCGCGAATCGGCTGAGAGCGCCATTGCGCGTGATAAAATCGCGCTTTTCCGTGCGGCATTCCTGATGGCCACCACCGCGCTCCGGACCACCACCCACCGCCTGCGGCGCTTCTACGAGCTCACCAAGCCGCGGGTGGTGTCGCTCATCGTGTTCTGCGCCGTGATCGGCATGTTCCTCGCCACGCCCGCCGATCGGCTGCCGGCGCCCGCGCTGCTGCTCGCCGCCACGCTCGGCATCGCGCTGGTGGCCGGTGCGGCCGCCGCCGTGAACTGCCTGATCGAGCGTCGCATCGACGCGGTGATGAGCCGCACGCGCGCGCGTCCGCTGCCGCGCGGCGAGCTGACGCCGCAGCAGACGCTCGCCTTCGCCGGCGCGCTCGGCGGCGCCGGGCTCTGGCTCCTCTACGGTTTCGTGAATCCGCTCACGATGTGGCTGACGCTCGGCACGTTCGTCGGCTACGCCATCGTCTACACGGTCGTGCTCAAGCCCCTCACCCCCCAGAACATCGTGATCGGCGGAGCGTCCGGCGCGATGCCGCCGGTGCTCGGCTGGGCCGCCGTGACCGGCGAGATCGGCACCGAGGCGCTGCTCCTCTTCCTGATCATCTTCGCCTGGACGCCGCCGCACTTCTGGGCGCTCGCGCTCTACCGGACGCAGGACTACGCGAAGGCGGGCGTGCCGATGCTTCCGGTGACGCACGGCCGCAAGTACACGCAGCTGCACGTGCTGCTCTACACGCTGATCCTCTTCGCATGCAGCCTGCTGCCGTTCGCGTACGGCATGAGCGGCCGGCTCTATCTCGTGGCCGCCGCCGCTCTCGGCGGCCTCTTCATCGTCTACGCGGCGGTCCTCTACGTCCGCTACAGCGACGCGCTCGCGCGCCGCACGTTCCGGTACTCGATCGTGTACCTGGCGCTGCTGTTCGCCGCGCTGCTCGCGGACCACTACGCCCGCGCGCTTGCGTGATGCGTCGGCTTGCGGCAGGCCTGCTCGCGGTCGGGTTGGCGGTCTGGCTCCTCGGCTGCGGCCCGGGTGGGCCGCAGTTCAAGAACACCGACCTCACCGGCGCCGAATACGGCAAGGCGCTGCGGCTCACCGACCACACCGGCCGGGTGCGCACCCTCGACGACTTCAAGGGCAGCGCGATCGTCGTGTTTTTCGGCTTCACGCAGTGCCCGGACGTGTGCCCGACGACGCTCGCGAGCATGAAGGCCGTGAAGCAGCAGCTCGGCGAGGACGGCAAGCGCCTGCAGGTGCTGTTCGTCAGCGTGGATCCCGAGCGCGACACGCAGGAGCTGCTTGCGCAGTACGTGACCGCGTTCGATCCGTCGTTCGTCGGCTTGCGCGGCGACGCGGAGGCGACGGCGCGCGTGGCCAAGGACTTCAAGGTCTTCTACCAGAAGGTGCCCGGCGCAACGCCCGCCACCTACACGGTCGACCACTCGGCCGGCAGCTATGTCTTCGACCCCGCCGGCCGCCTGCGCCTGTACGTCCGCCACGGCCAGTCGCCCGACGCGGTCGCGCACGACCTCAAGCTTCTCCTCTCCGGCCGGTAGCCCCAGGGGTCCCTACTACCGGCGCGACGAAAGCCTGCCGCGCTCGGCGCGGAGCCGCAGCACTATAGCGGCTGGGGAGGGGGTAACGGGGGAACCGCAGGATTCTTCTTTGGATTCAGCGCACCGAGAGCCCACCGCGCTCGGGGCGGAGCCGCGTCGCTGACGCGGTTGGGGAGGGGGTAACGGGGGAACCGTAGGGTTCCCCTGTTCGTTTCGTGCGGAGGGGGTAACGGGGGAACCGCAGGGTTCCCCTGTTCGTTACGCTACCCTTCCCCTGTTGGTTAGCCCACGCTTTGCGCGAGCACGCCGCGCATCTTCTGCATGGCCTTGGACTCGATCTGGCGGATCCGCTCCGCCGAAACGTTGAACTCCTGGGCCAGGTCGTGCAGCGTCGCGGGCGCCTTCTCGCGCAGCCAGCGCGCCTCGATGATCCGGCGGCTGCGGGCATCGAGCGTCGACAGCGCGCTCTCGAGGCCCTCGGCGCGCAGGCGCGCGGTCTCGTTCGCCTCGATTACCTCCGACGGCTCCGCATCCGGATCGGCGAGATAGGCGATCGGCGCGAAGCTGCGCTCGTCGTCGTCGACCGCGGGCTCGAGCGACATCTCGTGGCCGGCGAGCCGCGTCTCCATCTCGACGACTTCCTCCGGCTTGACGTTCAGCGCCTCGGCGACGCCGCGGATCTCGTCGCGCGACAGCGGGTCGAGGCTCGGCTTCATGCTGCGCAGGTTGAAGAAGAGCTTGCGCTGGGCCTTCGTGGTCGCAATGCGCACCAGACGCCAGTTGCGCAGCACGAATTCGTGGATCTCGGCCTTGATCCAGTGGATCGCGAACGACACGAGACGCACGCCGCGCTCGGGGTCGAAGCGCTTCACGGCCTTCATGAGCCCGATGTTGCCTTCCTGGATCAGGTCGGCGTGCGGGAGCCCGTAGCCGAGGTAGTTGCGCGCGATCGCGACCACCACCCGCAGGTGCGACAGCACCAGCTCACGCGCGGCGTCGAGGTCGTCGTCGCGGCGATAGCGGCGCGCAAGCTCGAGTTCCCGTGCCGGGCTCAGGATCGGCACCCGATTCACGGCCTGGATGTACTGGTCCAGGCTTCCGGCGACCGACGGGACAGGCAGATTCAGGGCGTTCGACATCTCTTGATCAACTCCCATGGCAGAATCTTAGCACTCTCGCGTTTAGAGTGCTAAGCGCGCTGGGGGTTCACCGGTCGGCGTCCACGAACTACGCGGGGCAAATCGTGTGTAAGTGCCTGCTTACAGACGCGTAAGCGCCTGACCACCCGATGATTCCGGCGAAGACCAGGACCGTCGCCCACTCGCCTGCGGGCAGGGTGCGGAGCCGGAAATTGCTGCCGTAAGCCTGGGCGAGCTGCGCGACCTCGGCATCCAGCAGGAGGGAAGCGACGAGCACGATCGCCGTGGCGGCGAGCCCGCCCAGCCCGCCGATCGCCGCGCCCTGATACAGGAACGGGCGCCGGACGAACGCGTCGGTGGCTCCGACGAGCTTGGCAACCTCGATCTCGTCGCGCTGCGTGACGATCTGCAGCCGCACCGCGTTGAACGTGACGGTGACCAGGCCGACCGCGAGCAGGCCCGCCAGCAGCCCCAGGGCGAGGCGGCCCAGCCGCAGCGCCGCGTCCAGGCGCCGCGCCCACTGGGCGTCGAACTGCACGCGATCGATCTTGGGCAACGCCTGCAACCGGGCGGCAAGCGCTTCGGCGGCCTCCGGGGCCTCGGTGGCGAGGTCCGCGACGAGCACGTCCGGCAGCGGGTTCGTCTTCAGCGCGGCCAGAATCTCCGCCAGCCCGGCGTCCTGCTGCATTCCGCGCAGCGCCTCGTCGCGCCCGACGAAGCGCACCGCCCGCACGCCGGCCGCTTCGCGCAGCCCCGCGCGCACGCGGTCCACGTCGGCCTCGCCGGCGTCGAGGGCGAAGTACACCGATAGTTGGGGCTTTGCGCCGGCGCCCTCGCCAAGGCGCGCCAGGTTCTCGAGCGCGAGGTACCCCCCGAGCGGCAGGGCGAGCGCGATGCCGACCGTGAGGACGTTGAGGCTCAGCGCGAGCGGCGCCCGGGCGAGCCGGCGCAGCGCGGCCGCGCCGCTCTGCACGTGGTGGCGCGACCAGGCGATCACGCCGCGAGCCGCCCGTGATCGAGGCGCAGTACGCGCGAGGCGAAGCGCGTGACCAGGGACTGGTCGTGCGTGGCGATCAGCACGGTGACGCCGACCTGGTTGAAGGCGCGGAAGATCTCCAGGATCTCGTCCGCGGATTCCGCGTCGAGGCTTGCCGTGGGCTCGTCGGCGATCAGGATCGACGGCCGGTTGACCACCGCGCGCGCCACGCACAGTCGCTGCTGCTCGCCGCCGGACAGCGTGATCGGATTGGTCCGCTCGCGCGCGAGCAGGCCCACCTTGTCGAGCGCGGCG
>JAHDYJ010000046.1:0-6488 GCA_023383795.1 Burkholderiales bacterium
GAACCAGCTGCCCGGCCGCGTCGGCCGCTCGCACCACCAGGCCTACGCCTACCTGCTCACCCCGCCCGAGGAGGCGCTCACCGCCGCGGCGAAGAAGCGCCTCGAGGCGATCCAGATGATGGACGAGCTCGGCTCCGGCTTCTACCTGGCGATGCACGACCTCGAGATACGCGGCGCGGGCGAGGTGCTCGGCGAATCGCAGAGCGGCGAGATCCAGGAGGTCGGCTTCAACCTCTACAACGACATGCTCGCCCACGCGGTGCGCGCGCTGAAGGCGGGCCGCGAGCCCGATCTCGCCCAGCCGCTCGGCGTCACCACCGAGATCAACCTGCACCGGCCGGCGCTTCTGCCCGCAGGCTACTGCTCCGACGTGCACGAGCGGCTCGCGATCTACAAGCGCCTCGCCAACTGCGAGACCGAGGACGCGCTCACCGCGATGCACGAGGAGCTCGTCGACCGCTTCGGGCCGCTGCCCGAGCAGGCGCAGGCGCTCGTCGAGAGCCACCGGCTGCGCATCCTGTCGCGCCCGCTCGGCATCGCCCGCATCGACGCGACCGCGGAGGCGGTCGTGCTGCAGTTCGACCCGCACCCCGCGATCGAGCCCGCGCGCGTGATCCGCCTGGTGCAGGAGCAGCGCCACTGGCGCCTGCAGGGGCCGAGCCGGCTGCGCGTCGAGCGCGCCTCGGCGACGCTCAAGGAGCGCGGGCAGGCGGTGCGCGAGATCCTGCGCCAGCTCGCGCCCGCGCGACACTGATGCCGACCGGACCAGAGAGGCCCGCGATGACTCACACGCTTCAGATGGAGAACGTCAACGTCGGCGGGTTCGACCTGATGCCGGCGCCGGAGGACGTCAAGCACCGGCTGCCGCTCACGCCGGCCGCCGCCCGGACGGTGATGCTCGGCCGCGAGTCGATCGAGGCGATCCTCGACCGCAAGGACCCGCGCATGCTCCTGATCGTGGGCCCCTGCTCGATCCACGACCCGGCCGCCGGGCTCGACTACGCGCGCCGGCTGGGGGCGCTCGCCGCGGAGCTCGCCGACACGTTCTTCGTGACGATGCGCGTCTACTTCGAGAAGCCGCGCACCGCCACCGGCTGGAAGGGCTTCATCAACGACCCGCGCATGGACGACTCGTTCCACATCGAGGAAGGGATGCAGAAGGCGCGCGGGTTCCTGCTCCAGGTCGCCGAGCTCGGGCTGCCCGCGGCGACCGAGGCGCTCGACCCGATCGCGCCGCAGTACCTGGGGGACCTCATCTCGTGGACCGCGATCGGCGCGCGCACGAGCGAGAGCCAGACCCACCGCGAGATGTCGAGCGGGCTCTCGACCCCGGTCGGGTTCAAGAACGGCACCGACGGCGACATCCACGCCGCCGTGAACGCGATCCGGTCGGCCGCGCAGCCGCACAGCTTCCTCGGCATCAACCCGCAGGGCCGCTCGGCGATCGTGCGCACCCGCGGCAACCGCTACGGCCACATCGTGCTGCGCGGCGGCGCCGACCGGCCGAACTACGACACCGCCAGCGTCTCGCTCGTCGAGCAGGCGCTCGGGCGCGCCGGGCTGCCGCAGAACGTCCTGGTGGACTGCTCGCACGCGAACTCCTACAAGCGCCCGGAGCTGCAGCCGCTCGTGATGCGCGACGTGATGCACCAGATCCGGCAGGGCAACCGCTCGATCATCGGCCTGATGATCGAGAGCTTCATCGAGGGCGGCAACCAGCCGATCCCGGCCGACCTCTCGCAGCTGCGCTACGGCTGCTCGGTCACCGACGCGTGCCTCGACTGGCCGACCACCGAGGCGATGCTGCGCGAGGGGCGTGAGCTCGTGCGCGGCGCGCTCGCCGCGCGCTCCGCCGTCCCGGCGCACCGCGCCGAGCTCCAGTGAATCTGATCGTGCAGGGTCGGTCGGTGGCGCAGCGCCACCTCGAGACTCTCGCCCGGATGACCGGTGCGACCGGCGTCGCGCGCATCGGCCCCGTGGCGTTCCGGCTCGCCGACGCGCACGAGCGCGAGGGCGTCGCCGCCTATTGCGAGGGCGCGCAGCTCGACTACGGCTTCGTCGCGCCGCAGGCGCGCCTCGCCGACTTCCGGCTCGTCGCGTTCGACATGGACTCGACCGTGATCACGATCGAGTGCGTCGACGAGCTCGGCGAGCTCGCCGGCGTGAAGGACGAGGTGGCCGCGATCACCGCGGCGGCGATGCGCGGCGACATCGAGTACAAGGAGTCGCTGCGGCGCCGGGTCGCGCTGCTCGCCGGGCTGCCGGAGAGCGCGCTCGAGCGGGTCTACGTCGAGCGGCTGCGGCTCACGGCGGGGATGGAGGCGCTGATGGCGCGGCTGCAGGGCCTCGACACGCGCACGATGCTGGTTTCGGGCGGCTTCACCTACTTCACCGATCGCCTGCAGGCGCGGCTCGGCTTCGACCAGACCGCGTCGAACGTGCTCGAGATCGTCGACGGCCGCCTGACCGGGCGGCTGGTGGGCGCGGTGCTCGACGCCGACGGCAAGGCCGCGGCGCTGCGCGCGGCGCGCGACGCGCTCGGCCTCGCGCCCGCGCAGGTGCTCGCGATCGGCGACGGCGCGAACGATCTCGTGATGATGGCCGAGGCCGGCGTCAGCGTCGCCTACCGCGCGAAGCCGCTCGTGCGCGAGAAGGCGACCTTCTGCCTGAACTACGTGGGGCTGGACGGGGTGCTGGCGCTCTTCCCGTGACGCGCGGTCACGGGGCGGTGCCCGAGATCGGATCGCCGCGGGCGGACGGCGCGGTGTACAGGTTCTCCACCGCGGCCGGCCCCTGGTCGCGGCGCATCGTGAAGAAGCCCGGAGTCGCGTAGCCGGCGCTGAAAGCGGGCTGGGCGCCCTGCGGCACGACCGGCGCGGTCGGCGGCGGCACGAACGTCGGTTGCATGAAGCCGCGCGTGCGGGCCGGCGGCGCGGCCGCCTCGGTGTCGGCGCCGAGCAGCACCCTGCCGGGGCGTTCGAGGACGATGGTGCCGGGCCCCGCGCCGCTCAGCCGCTCGGAGAGCGCTTGCGCGGCCGCAGACGCGTCGCGGACGTCGACGCCCTGCACCGCCGGCTGCGCCGGCACGCCGAGCGCGGTCCCCGGCGCGTTCAGCTGCGCGAGCGCGGCGATCGGCAGCAGCAGCGCGGCGAGCCCGAGCGCGTTCAGCGTCGCATTCATCGGGATGATTCTAGGCGCCGCGGCGCGCGCGCGAAAGCCCTCCCGGCGCGCGATGTGCGCTTTGCCCCGGATGCTTCCGGCCTAGAACCCATCTCAAAATATGAGGACGCTCGCGAAGGAGGGGATCTACAAGGGGCCCGCCCCTTGTTCGTTCAGGGATATACAAGGGGCAACCTGCCCCTTGTTCGTACGACCTTTCTCCTTCGAAGAAGCGCAGCGACGAATTTGAGATAGGTTCTACTTGTCGACGACCTTGCGCAGCGTCGGCGGCTCGGCGCGCTCGTCCGCGGCGCGCAGCCGCGCCTCGAGCGCGCGCACCTGCTCGGCGAGGTCCTTGACGTGCTGCTCGACCTCGGCGGTGTGGTCCGTCAGCCCGCGGATCGCCTTCGCGACCGGATCCTCGTCGCCGCGCGGCGACAGCGCGTAGGCCGAGAAGCCGAGTTTCGCGGCATGCGCCTCGCGCCTGAGCTCGTCGGGCGTCTCCATGATGCGCGCCGGCACGCCGACCGCGGTCGCGCCGGCCGGCAGGTCCTTCACGACGACCGCGTTGGAGCCGATCTTCGCGCCGTCGCCGATGGTGATCGGGCCGAGCACCTTCGCGCCCGCGCCGATCACGACGCCGTGTCCGAGCGTCGGGTGGCGCTTGCCCTTCTGCCACGTCGTGCCGCCGAGCGTGACGCCGTGATAGAGCGTGCAGTCGTCGCCGATCACCGCGGTCTCGCCGATCACCACGCCCATGCCGTGGTCGATGAAGAATCGCCGGCCGATCGTTGCACCCGGGTGGATCTCGATGCCGGTGAGCCAGCGCGCGAGATGCGAGACCCACCGCGCCAGCCAGCGCGCCCCGCGCGCCCACAGCCAGTGGCTGCCGCGGTGGAACATGAGCGCGTGCAGGCCGGGATAGCACGTGAGGACCTCGAACCGCGTGCGCGCGGCGGGGTCGCGGTCGAAGACGCAGTCGATGTCCTCGCGGAGGCGTGCAAACATGGGGCGAAGTCCTTGCGTGTCCGGAGATTATCGCAAAGCCCTAGTGATTTAGTCAACTTTAAGCCCGTCCGCTGCCGTTTCGTCGCCGGACAGCCCGGTTCCCTTGCGCCGGCTCAGCGCTTGCGCCGGCCGCCGTAGCCGTCCCACGCGCTCAGGATCCCGCGCAGGATGTTCACCTCCTCGCGCTCGAGCCGCGCCCGGCCGAACAGGCGGCGCAGCCGTTCCATCAGCCGCTTGGGCTGCGCCGGGTCGAGGAACCCGGACTGCACCAGATTGCGCTCGAGATGCGCGTAGAAGCCCTCGATCTCGTCGATGCCCGCGGCGTCGAACGGCGCCGGAGCCCGCGGCGCCGGCTCCGCGGCCGCCATCCGCACCTCGTATGCGGCGACCTGGACCGCGGCGGCCAGGTTGAGCGACGAGTAGCCCGGCGCGGTCGGGATCCACGCGAGGCGCTGGCACTTGAGCGCCTCGTCGTTCGACAGCCCGACCGACTCGGTGCCGAACACGAGCGCCACCTCGCCGAGGCGCGCCTCCTCGACGGCAAGGCCCGCCGCCGCGCGCACGTCGAGCTCCGGCAGCGACAGGCCGCGCCGTCGCGCGGAGAGCGCGATCGCGAGCCGCGTGCCGGCGAGCGCCTCGTCGAGCGTCGCGCACACGCGCGCCTGTGCGAGCAGGTCGGCGGCGCCGCTCGCGCGGGCGTCGGCTTCCGGATCCGGGAATGCCCGCGGCGCCACCAGCACGAGCCGCGCGAGGCCCATCGTCTTCAGCGCGCGCGCCGCGGCGCCGATGTTGCCGGGATGCGTCGTGCCGACGAGCACGACCGCGATGCGCGCGAGCGGGCCGGCGTCCACCATACGCTAGAATGCCAGGTTTGCCGCAACCATCGGGCGTCGAGCCGCTTCGTCATGCATCAGCTGCATCCCATGCTCACCATCGCCGTCAAGGCCGCGCGCCGCGCTGGCGCGGTGATCAGCCGCGCGTCGCGCGACATCGACGCCGTGACGGTGACGGCGAAGCGGCAGAGCGATTTCGTGACCGAGGTGGACAAGGCGGCGGAGGCCGCGGCGATCGACGTGCTGCGCAAGGCGTATCCGGGCCACGCGATTCTAGCAGAGGAGTCGGGCGCCTCCGGCGAGTCCGAGTACACCTGGATCATCGACCCGCTCGACGGCACCACCAACTTCATCCACGGCTTCCCGCAGTACGCGGTCTCGATCGCGCTCCGGCATCGCGGCATCCTGACCCAGGGGGTGATCTTCGATCCGACGCGCAACGAGCTCTTCACCGCGTCGCGCGGGCGCGGCGCGTTCCTGAACGACCGGCGCATCCGCGTCGCGAAGCGCGCGCACATGCGCGAGGCGCTGATCGGGACCGGGTTCCCGTTCCGGGAACTCGGCCACCTCGAGGAGTACGTCCGGATGTTCAAGGCGGTGGTCTCCGCCACCGCGGGCGTGCGGCGCGCGGGCGCCGCAGCGCTCGATCTCGCCTACGTCGCGTGCGGCCGGCTCGACGGGTTCTGGGAGATCGGCCTCGCGCCGTGGGACATGGCCGCGGGCTGCCTGCTGATCCTCGAGGCCGGCGGCCTCGTCGCCGACTTCGACGGCGATGAAGGCTACCTCGAGAAGGGCCACGTCGTGTGCGGGGCGCCGAAGATCTTCGGCCAGCTGCTGCCGATCATCAGCGCCGAGTACAAGCGCCGCGCCTGACCCCTCCCCTCTTTTCCAAGGAGGCGTGCGGCCGAAGGCCGGGGGTGGTTCGCGCGAAGCGCGTCCCCGCCTTTTTCCAAGGAGCGGTGCCGCGCGAGCGCGCGGCGGGCGGGTTCCGCCGCCGCTCAACCGGCCGGCTCGAGCGCGCCGATCGCGGCGAACACGGCCTCGATCGACGCGCGCGGGATGTCCCGCACGATGAACACGATGCGCGACCCGCGGTCGGCGCCGTGCCACGCCTCCAGCGCGACCGGCGGATGGAAGACGTGCTGCACGCCGTGGATCGCGACCGGTCCGGCCTCGCCGGCGACGTTGACGATGCCCTTCACCCGCAGGAGATCGGGCCCGCGGAGCGAGGTGAGCACCTGCAGCGAGGCGTTCAGCGTGTCCCAGGTGAACGGCCGCTCGAACCGGAGGCAGAACGCCTCGATACGGGCGTCGTGCGTCGAGCCGCGCGCGGCATGGGCCGCGACGTGATCGGCGAGCGGCGCGGCGGCGAGCCAGCGGTCCGGATCGCGCACGAGCGCCCGCGCGCTCGCGGGTGCGATCTCGGCGAGGAGCTGCGGGTCGAGCTCGCCCTCGACCGCGGTCGAGACCAGCGCGTACGGGTTCATC
>JAHDYJ010000046.1:6498-30930 GCA_023383795.1 Burkholderiales bacterium
CTGCGAGCGCGTCGGTCTGCGCCGCCGGCAGGTCGGTCTTGGTGATGACGAGCCGGTCGGCGACCGCGGCCTGCTTGGCCGCCTCGCGCATCGCGTCGAGCTGCCCCATGCCGTTCACCGCGTCGACCAGCGTCACGACGCCGTTCAGCCGGTATTGCGCCCCGAGCATCCCGTCGGTGTCGAGCGTGTGCAGCACCGGCACCGGGTCGGCGAGCCCGGTGGTCTCGACGAAGACGCGGTCGAAGTCGATCACCTCGCCGGCGCGCCGCTTGACGAAGAGCTCGCGCAGGGTCTCCTGGAGGTCGGTGCGCACCGCGCAGCAGAGGCACCCGTTCGAGAGCAGCGTCGTCTGCTCGGACGACGCCTCGACGAGCTCGTGGTCGAGCCCGACGTCGCCGAACTCGTTGATGATGACGGCGGCGCGCGCCATGCCGGGATGGCGCAGCAGCCGGCGCAGCAGCGTCGTCTTCCCGCTGCCGAGGAAGCCGGTGATGATCGTGACCGGGAGCCGGCCCGCGAGCGGATCGCGCGCCGCCGCGCTCGACGGGGAGGCCGGGCCGGCGGCCGGCGGCATCAGAGCGTCATCTCGAGGACGTACAGCCCGCCGACGTGCCGGTCGACCGTGTAGACGATCAGCCGGTCGTCGACGTAGACGTCGTTCAGCTGCACCGCGCCGACCGGCGACAGCTTCGGCGCGCCCGGGACGTAGTAGGCGACCTCCTGCGGCTGGTAGGGGTTGCTCACGTCGTACGCGCGCACGCCCGCGTTGAAGAACGTCCCGACGATGATCTGCTCCGAGCGCCACGACGTCGGCACCGGCAGGTTCTCGTGCAGGTTGTGCGCGCCGAAGCGTCCGCCGCGCCTCGCGAAGGCGTCGTAGGGCGGCGCCGGGAACGTCGCGATCGGCACCGGGTTCGTCTCCACGCGCGCATCGACCACCCACACGAGCTTCGGCCAGTCGGCGCCGTCGTCCTGGATGCACTCGTCGCTGACGATCAGGAGATCGCGCCCGAAAAGCGGCAGGACGGTGTGCGTGAAGCCGTTGAACGGCGGCGAGTAGCGCCACTGGCTGACGAGCTTCGGGCGCGCCTTGTCCGCGATGTCGAGCACCACCGCGCCGGCGTCGAGATAGCCGACGTAGGCGCGATCCGGCCGCGCGGGGAAGACGTTCGTGTTGTGCGCGCGGAAGCCGGCGTCGAACTTCGGGTCGAGCCGCGCGGGCGGCTGCGCGTCGTCGCCCTCGCGCGTGCCGGGCAGCCACCAGCGCCCCGCCTCGACCGGCTGCGCGGGCCTGCGCACGTCGACGATGCGGTAGCACTGGTCGTCGAGCGGGTTGCGCGGCTGGAAGTCCGGCGCGCCGCTCGCCATGTGCACGTACTCGCCGTCCACGAACCACACGGCGTGCACGCCGCGCGAGTGCGGCCCGGAGGCGTCGAAGTGCGAGATGCGCCGGGGGGCTTCCGGAACGCTCACGTCGAAGAGGTCGAAGCCGGCCGGCTGCAGCCCGACCGTGCTCGTCTGGTAGGCGACCGCCATCACGTCGCCCACCACGTCGAGCGAGTTCGACCGCATCCTCGCGTGCGGGAGCTCCGTCTGCACGACCACGCGCGGCGCGCGCGGGTCGGTGACGTCGACGCCGGTGAAGTTCTTCGGCGCGGACTCGTGCGCGAGCCAGAGGACGCGCCGGCCGTCGCGGGCGGCCTGCAGCGCCATGCCCTCCCCCATGCCGCCGAAGCCCTCGAGCGGGTGATGCGCGAGGAGCCGCATGTTGAGCGCGAGCGTCTGGTCGGCGCGCGCGCCGGTTCCGGGCAGAATCTTCGCCATCCGTTCTCCTGGATCGTGCGCGCGGCGGTCCGCGCGCTGCCGACGCCTTGCATGCCGGCGAAAGGAAGGCCCGTAGCGTAGCGGCGCCACAGGGATCGTGCAACGCTCGGCGCACGGCGCGGCGCACCTCCCGCGCCGCAGCATCGCACCCCGCGCGGCGCGGCGCAGCCCTGCGCGCGATGATGCTTGCGCGTGCGCCGACGCCTTGGTATAGGTTGCGCGGATTCCTCTCCGCCGGCACGCCGCCGGGAGAGGCGCAGCCGAGGCCGGCGAGGAGGAGCGTTCGCAGGGGCGGGGGTTCTCGCTCCTGCGGCGATGCATACGGGAATGGACTTCGTGGATCGCGAGGCACGCGGCTCTGCTGCCGCCGGCGCGCCGGGGCGCGGGCGTGCGCGCCGGGGCGCGTCATGAGCCCGGTGCGCGACGTGGCTGCGGCCGCCGATGCCGCCGCGCTCGCCGGCGCGCCGCCGCACTCGCGGGCGGGCGGGCGCGCCCGCGCCGTGGCCCGCGCGATGTTCCCGTTCCTCGTCGTGGGCGCGATCTGGGAACTGATCGCGCACTCCGGCCTCTTCCCCGCGCGGCTCTTCCCGAAGCTCGAGGAGATCGGCGGCGCGCTGGTGAGCCTCACCGCCCAGGGCATCCTCCAGCACCACGCGCTCGAGACGGTCGTGCGGCTGCTCGCGGGCTTCGGCGTCGCGGCGGTGCTCGGCGTGGCGATCGGCATCGCGATGGGCCGCTCGCGCCGCGCCGAGGACGTCCTGCTGCCGCTGGTGAGCATCGGCGCGCCGATCCCGGGGCTCGCGTACGCGCCGCTCTTCCTGCTGTGGTTCGGACTGGGCGACTTCGGCGCGATCGCGCTGGTCGGCTTCGTCTCGGCGTTCCCGATCATCATCAACAGCTGGTCGGGCGTGAAGGCGGTGAAGGAGATCTGGGTGCGCGCCGCGCAGGCGATGGGCGCGGACGACCGGCGGCTCTTCCGGCACGTGATCCTGCCGGGCGCCCTGCCCTACATCCTGACCGGCCTGCGCCTCGGCCTCGCGCAGGCGTGGCGCATCCTGGTGGCGGTCGAGATGCTGGCGGCGGTGCCGTGGGGGCTCGGCTGGATGATCTTCGGCGCGCGCGAGTTCCTGAACACCGACGTGATGCTCGCCGGCATCGCGGTGATCGGCGCGATCGGGCTCGCACTCGAGAAGCTCGTGTTCGAGCGCCTCGAGAACTACACGGTCGTGCGCTGGGGGATGATGACCTCGTGAGCTCCGCATCGCTCGGCCGGACGAACCTGCGCGCGCGCTCGGCGATCCGGGCCGCGTTCACCCTGCTCGTCGCCGCGGCGGCGTACGAGGCGGTCGCGCGCAGCGGCGCCTTTCCGAAGGCGCTCGTGCCGACGCTGCCGACGGTCGCGCACACGCTCCTCGACATGCTGCTCGACGGCACGATGCTGCGGCACGCGCTCTACACGATGTACCGCGTGCTGGTCGGCATGGGCGTGGCGGTGGCGATCGGGCTGCCGCTCGGCATCCTGATGGCGCGCTTTCGCGCGGTCGAGGGCTTCTTCATGCCGCTCGTCGCGGTGCTGATGCCGATCCCGTCGTTCGCCTGGGTGCCGCTGTTCATCCTGTGGTTCGGCCTCGGGAACACCGCCACGATCCTGATCGTCGTCTACGCGGCCACCTTCCCGATGCTGCTCAACACCTGGACCGGCGTGCGCTCGGTGAACCCGATCTGGCTGCGCGCGGCCGGCGCGATGGGCGCGCGCGGGACCAATCTCTTCTGGAAGGTCATCGTCCCGGGCGCGTCGCCGTTCATCGTGACCGGCGTGCGGCAGGCGTTCCTGCGCGCGTGGATCGCGGTGGTGGGCGCCGAGATGATCGCCGCGTCGGCCTGGGGTCTCGGCTGGGTGATCTTCGACGCGAAGGAGTTCCTGAACGCCGACATCATGCTCGCCTCGCTGGCGGTGATCGGCGCGATCGGCTTCGCGTTCGAGCGGCTGGTGTTCGGATCGCTGGAGCGCGCGACCGTCATGCGCTGGGGCATGGTGCGCGCGGCAAAGGGATAGGCAGGAGGAAACCGCGGCATGCACCACATCGAGGTTCGCGACGTCACGCTTGTCTACGACACGCCCGGCGGCAAGGTGCCGGGCGTGAGCGGCGTGAGCTTCGCGCTCGAACCGTCCGAGTTCCTCTGCATCGTCGGCCCGAGCGGCTGCGGCAAGACGACGCTGCTCAACATCCTCGCCGGGTTCCTCGCGCCGGCGGTCGGCGAGATCCGCATCGGCGGCAAGGCGGTGACCGGTCACGGGCTCGACCGCGGCATCGTCTTCCAGGATTTCGCGCAGCTCTTCCCGTGGCGCACCGCGCTCGGCAACGTCGCCTTCGGGCTGGAGATGAAGGGCGTGCCGAAGGAGGAGCGCGAGGCGATCGCGCTGAAGCAGCTCGAGCTGGTGAAGCTCGGCAAGTTCGCGCACGCCTACCCGCACCACCTGTCGGGCGGCATGCAGCAGCGCGTGGCGATCGCGCGCGCGCTCGCCTACAACCCGGCGGTGCTGCTGATGGACGAGCCGTTCGCCGCGCTCGACGCCCTCACCCGCGACGAGATGCAGCGGCTGCTCGCCGACGTCTGGCAGGCGACCGGCAAGACCGTGATCTACGTGACGCACAACGTGGCCGAGGCGGTGTACCTGGCCGACCGCGTGATCGTGATGACGCCGCACCCGGGGACGGTGAAGGCCGAGATCCGCGTCGACCTGCCGCGACCGCGCGACCCGTTGAGCGTCGAGTTTCTCGAGCACCAGAAGGCGCTCCTGCGCCACCTGACCGAGCAGGCCGTGCCGGCCTGACCGTCGGGCGCGCGCGAGCAGATCGGCAATCCGCAACGGAGGAGGAAGTCATGACGAAGCGCAACGATGGGTTCACGCGGCGGCAGTTCCTGGCGGCGTCCGGTGCGGGCGTGCTGGCGGCGGGCGCATGGCGCCCGGGGCGCGCGGCCGAGATGGCCACGATCCGGCAGGGCTACCAGACCAACATGTGGGGCATGCCGACCTACTATCTGCTGCGCTCCGGCGAGCTGGAGAAGCGCGGCATCAAGTACGAGGAGTTCGCGGTCCCGTCGGGCAACCTCACCATGCAGCAGATGGTGGCGCGCCAGGTCGACATGGGCACCTATGCCGGGCCCTCGTTCATCATCGGCCACGCGCGCGGCAACCTGGTGGCCATCGCGCGCATCGAGCAGGTCGGCAAGACGGTGCGCATCATGGCGCGCAAGGAGCTCGGCATCAGCAAGGTCGCGCAGCTGAAGGGCCTCAAGGTCGCGAACCAGACCGGCTCGTCGATCGGCAACATCTTCGTCGACCAGATCGCGCCGGCGCACGGCCTCAAGAAGGGCGACTACCAGGAAGTGCGCATGAACGTGAACGACATGGTGTCGGCGATGATCGCGAAGAGCGTCGACGCGATGGTGAACGTCGAGCCCTACAACGCGATCGCCGAGGCCGACGGCATCGCCACGACGATCATGAACTACTGGGACGTCGACAAGATGCCGGTGTTCATGGCCGCCACGCCCGAGTTCGTCGAGAAGCACCCCGACACGGTGGTCGCCTACCTCAAGGCCTGGCTCGCGGTCGCCGACGACTTCAAGAAGAGCCCGGCCAGGGTGTCCGACGTCGTCTACTCGTTCTACACGTCGAAGGGCTACAAGATGTCGAAGGACACGTTCGCCAAGGCGATCGGCGCGGTCGACGTCGACCCCGACTTCCCGGACCTCAAGGCCTACATGCAGGAGCAGGCCGAGGTCCTGCTGAAGGCCGAGAAGATCAAGGCGATGCCGGATTGGGGGAAGGCCCTGCGGCCGGAGTTCATGCAGAAGGCGCGGGGGTAGCGGCGACGCCGGGGGCCGGGCGTCGCCCGGAGCGAGGACGCGCGGCGAGGACCGGAGAAGGCTCCGACCGCTCGGGATCGGAGCCTCCTCGTGGGACTCGCCGCCGGTGCCTACTTCCTGGCGTCCGCCAGGCACTTCTCCTTCTCGGCGCCGGTCAGCTTGTCGCACTTCGCGGTGTCGCCCGCGGCGAAGCCTGCGGTCGCGAAGCTCGCAAACAGAACCACCAACAGGGCTTTCATGATTCGCATCGACTTCTCCTTTTCTACAACGTGAGGCAAGAACTACCCGGTCCGGTGGCGCGAATACCGCCGGCCGCTCCGGACCCCGCCCTCGAGTCACCGGCGCCGCACAGGCCGCCGGGGTCGAGGGCGACGAGAGCCGAGCAATCGGCGTTCCTGCCGCTGGCGGACGGACGGGACGGATGCGAGTGCGGACGATCGCGCCCGGCCCGGGTTTCTCACAGGGGATCGAGATGATGGCGAGGCGCCCGCGAGGGTCGGCGCGCAAGCGCCGACGTTGCGAGCGAGCTTGGGCTCGGCGGCCCGGGGCATGAAGCGCTTCGAACCGAACTCCTTCAACCCCCTGTTCAACCATGCCTTCCAGCGATAATCGGGCGGCCCTGTGAGAAATCCGGGCTAGGGACGCAGCCCGGCCGCCGGGCGTGGGCCTAATCGGTCCCGGATCCCTGCTGCGCGGGCTCGTGGCCGGCCGGACTGCGGCGCGGGGCCGGTTTCGCGTCCACCACCGCGCGCGCATTCAGCCGCGCGACGGCGGCGCCCGAGAGTGCGGCGACTTGCTCGCTCAGCGCATCGAGCAGGTTCCACAGGCTCTCGCCATCGGCCTCCACCACCCGATGCCGGCCGTGCGCCTCGCCGCGCGGAATCAGGTAGAGAAACCCTCGGAACGCCGGTCCGTCGCGCTCCCAGACGGCGCCGCGGATGCGGAACTCGCCCGCGCGCCCATCCAGCGTGGAATGCAGTCTCATACAGGCCTCCGGGACGGCCCGCATGCAATCGCCATGCCCCGGAACGGCGCCGGCGGCGCGACGGCTATCAGTAGACGACCACGCTGCGGATCGACTCGCCGGCGTGCATCAGGTCAAACGCGCGGTTGATGTCGGCAAGCGGCATCGTGTGCGTGATCAGGTCGTCGATGTTGATGCGGCCTTCCATGTACCAGTCGACGATCTTCGGCACGTCCGAGCGGCCGCGCGCGCCGCCGAACGCGGTGCCCTTCCAGATGCGGCCGGTCACGAGCTGGAACGGGCGCGTGCGGATCTCCTGCCCCGCCCCGGCCACGCCGATGATGACCGAGACGCCCCAGCCGCGGTGGCAGCACTCGAGCGCCTGGCGCATGAGCTCCACGTTGCCGACGCACTCGAAGCTGTAGTCGGCGCCGCCGTCGGTGAGCTCGACCAGATGCGGCACGAGCTCGCCGCCGACCTCCTTCGGGTCGACGAAGTGCGTCATGCCGAACTTCTCGGCGAGTGCTTTCCGCGCCGGGTTGACGTCGACACCGACGATCCTGTTCGCACCGACCATGCGCGCGCCCTGGACGACGTTGAGCCCGATGCCGCCGAGCCCGAACACCACGACGTTCGCGCCCGCCTCCACCTTCGCGGTGTTGATCACCGCGCCGATCCCGGTGGTGACGCCGCACCCGATGTAGCAGACCTTGTCGAACGGCGCGTCCTCGCGGATCCTCGCCACCGCGATCTCGGGCAGCACGGTGTAGCTGGCGAAGGTCGAGCAGCCCATGTAGTGATGCACCGTCTTGCCGCCGAGCGAGAAGCGGCTGGTGCCGTCCGGCATCACGCCCTTGCCCTGGGTCGCGCGGATCGCGGTGCAGAGGTTGGTCTTGCGCGACAGGCACGACTTGCACTGCCGGCACTCGGGCGTGTAGAGCGGGATGACGTGGTCGCCCTTCTTCACCGAGGTCACGCCGGAGCCGACGTCGACGACGACCCCGGCGCCCTCGTGCCCGAGGATCGCCGGGAAGAGCCCCTCGGGGTCGGCGCCCGAGCGGGTGAACTCGTCGGTGTGGCAGACGCCGGTCGCCTTGATCTCGACCAGCACCTCGCCCGCCTTCGGCCCGGCGAGGTCGACGGTCTCGATCGCGAGCGGCTTGCCCGCCTCGTACGCCACTGCTGCCTGCACCTTCATCCTGGTCTCCTCCTCCTGTCCGGTTCACGGCGCCGGCGCGGTCCGCGGCGTGCCGTGGCACGCGCGAGTATGACGTAACATTCGCTCCTGCTGCGCGCCTCGCCTGCCGCGGCTTCCGGAGAGCGTTTGAACAAGTCCACCGATTTCGGCGCCGGCCCCGCGAAGGGGCACACGCCCATGATGCAGCAGTACCTCGCCCTCAAGGCGGAGTACCCGGACCTGCTGCTCTTCTACCGGATGGGCGACTTCTACGAGCTCTTCTACGAGGACGCCGAGAAGGCCGCGCGCCTGCTCGACATCACGCTCACCCAGCGCGGCGTCTCGGCCGGAGCGCCGATCAAGATGGCCGGGGTGCCGTATCACGCGGTGGAGCAGTACCTCGCGCGGCTGGTGAGGCTCGGCGAATCGGTCGCGATCTGCGAGCAGATCGGCGATCCGGCGGCGTCCAAGGGCCCGGTCGAGCGCGCCGTGACGCGCATCGTCACGCCAGGCACGCTGACCGACAGCGCGCTCCTCGACGAGAAGGCGGACAACTTTCTCCTCGCGCTCGCGCTCGAGCCGGAGCGCGCCGGGCTCGCATGGCTGAACCTCGCGAGCGGCGAGCTCCGCGTGATGGAGGTCGCGCCGCGCGCGTGGCCGGCGGAGCTCCTGCGCATCCGGCCGGCGGAGGTGCTCGTCGCGGATTCCTGCGCGGTCGCGCTGCCCGACGAAGCCGTCGCGCGGACGCGGCTGCCGGACTGGCAGTTCGACGCCGCCTCGGCGCGCGCCGCGCTCGCCAAGCAGTTCGGCACGCGCGACCTCGCCGGGTTCGGCTGCGAGGACATGGGGCCCGCGATCGCCGCCGCCGGCGCGCTGCTCGCCTACGCGAAGCGCACGCAGGGACGGTCGATCGACCACCTGACGCGCCTCGCCGTCGAGCGGCGCGACGCATACGTGCGCATGGACCCGGCCACGCGCCGCAACCTCGAGCTCACCGAGACGCTGCGCGGAACCTCCGCGCCGACGCTGTTCAGCCTGCTCGACACCTGCGCGACCGGCATGGGCAGCCGGATGCTGCGCCACTGGCTCCATCACCCGCTGCGCGACCGCGCAGTCCTCGCCGCGCGCCAGGCGGCCATCGAGGCGCTCGCGGGCGCCGCCGGCAGCGGACCGTGGCGCGCGCTGAAGGGGCCGCTGCGGCGGATCGCCGACATCGAGCGCATCTCGGCGCGCATCGCGCTCGCGAGCGCCCGCCCGCGCGACCTTTCGAGCCTGCGCGACTCGCTCGCGGCGCTGCCGGAGATCGCCGCGGCGGCGCGCCCGGCCGACGCCGCGCGCGTGGCGGCGCTGCGCGCCGCGCTCGAGGCCGCCGGCGACGCGCTCGACCTCCTGCGCGCCGCGCTCGCCGACGAGCCGGCCGCGAGCGTGCGCGACGGCGGCGTGATCCGCGACGGGCACTCGGCCGAGCTCGACGAGCTGCGCGCGCTGCGCGGCAACGCCGGCGCGTTCCTGCTCGAGCTGGAGGCGCGCGAGCGCGGCCGCACCGGCATCCCGAACCTGAAGGTCGAGTACAACCGGGTCCACGGGTTCTACATCGAGGTCACGAATGCGCACGCGGCCAAGGTCCCGGACGACTACCGCCGGCGCCAGACGCTGAAGAACGCCGAGCGCTACATCACGCCGGAGCTCAAGGCCTACGAGGACAAGGCGCTCTCCGCGCAGGACCGCGCGCTCAATCTCGAGAAGACGCTGTACGAGGCGCTGCTCGCGGCGCTCGCCGAGCGCGTGGCCTGGCTGCAGGAGGTCGGGCGCGCGCTCGCCGAGCTCGACGTCCTGGCGGGCGCCGCCGGGACCGCGGTGGAGCGCGGCTGGTGCCGCCCCGAGTTCGCCGACGACCCGGCGATCGAGATCGAGGGCGGCCGCCACCCCGTCGTCGAGGCCGAGGTCGACGACTTCATCGCCAACGACGCGCGGCTCGGCCCGACGCGCCGCATGCTGCTCGTCACCGGGCCGAACATGGGCGGCAAGTCGACCTACATGCGCCAGATCGCGTTGATCGCGCTACTCGCCTGCACCGGCCTCTTCGCGCCGGCGCGGCGCGTGCGGATCGGGCCGCTCGACCAGATCTTCACGCGCATCGGCGCGGCCGACGACCTCGCCGGCGGGCGCTCGACCTTCATGGTCGAGATGACCGAGGCGGCGACGATCCTCAACAACGCCACCGAGGCGAGCCTCGTGCTGATGGACGAGGTCGGACGCGGCACGTCCACCTTCGACGGGCTCGCGCTCGCCTGGGCGATCGCGCGTCACCTCGTCGAGCGCAACCGCTCGTTCACGCTGTTCGCGACGCACTACTTCGAGCTGACCCGCCTCGCGCTGGAGTACCGCGAGGTCGCGAACGTGCACGTGAGCGCGGTCGAGCACAAGGACTCGATCGTGTTCCTGCACGCGGTCGAGGAGGGGCCGGCGAGCCAGAGCTACGGACTGCAAGTGGCCGCGCTCGCCGGCGTGCCGGGCGGCGTGATCCGCGCCGCGCGGCGTTACCTGCAGGCCCTGGAGCAGCAGAGCCTCTCGCGCGACGGCCAGCCCGACCTCTTCGCCGCGGCCGCGCCGCCGCCGGAGCCCGCGCGCCATCGGGCGCTCGACGCGCTCGACGCCGTGAACCCGGACGAGCTCGCCCCGCGCGAGGCGCTCGAGCTCCTCTACCGGCTGAAGAGGCTGTGATCGCGCGGCGGCGCGCCCACGCGGCCGCGCTGGCGGCGCTGCTCGCGCTCGCCGGCGCCGGGCCGCTCGCCGCGCAGGAGCGGTTCAGCTTCGCGCTCATGGGCGATGCGCCCTACTTCGATCTCGACGTGCCGGCGGTCGAGTCGATGCTCGCCGAGATCGACGCCGCGCCGGTCGCGTTCGCCGCGCACCTCGGCGACATCAAGCGCGCCTCGGCGCCGTGCACCGACGCGCTGTTCGAGGAACGGCGCGCGCTCCTCGACCGCTCGCGCCATCCGCTCGTCTTCGTCCCCGGCGACAACGAGTGGACCGACTGCGACCGCTCCGGGTCCGACCCCGAAGAGCGCCTGTCCGCGCTGCGCCGGGTCTTCCATTCCGGCGACCAGAGCCTCGGCCGCCGCCGCATCGCGCTCGAGCGGCAGTCCGCCGACCCGCGCTTCGCCGGGTTCCGCGAGCACGTCCGCTGGGTCCACGGCGGCGTGCTCTTCGTGACGCTGAACGTGCCCGGCAGCAACAACAATCTCGGCCGCTCGCCCGCTGCCGACGCCGAGCACCGGCGCAGGATGGCGGCGGTCTTCGACTGGCTGGACGAGGCGATGAAGCTCGCCGAGTCGCGCGGCCTCGCGGGCGTCGTCATCCTGCTCCACGGCGATCCGCGGTTCGACCGCGACACGAACCGCCGCGTCCGGCGGCCCGACGGCTACCTCGCGCTCCGCAACGTGCTGCGCGCGCACGCCGGGTGGTACCGCAAGCCGATGCTGCTCGCGCACGGCGACTCGCACGCCTTCGTGCTCGACCGGCCGCTCGTCGATCCGCTGCGCGGCCTGCGCTTCGACGGCCTCACGCGCGTCGAGGTGCCCGGCTGGCCGGTCGTGGACTGGGTGCGCGTCGACGTCGATGCGGCCGATCCGGCCCTCTTCCGGGTGCAGCCGCCGGCCGCGTCGGGACGGCCGTGAAGCCCATTAGCCGCCCGCGTGCCGCGCGATGAAGGCCTTCACCGCGGCGACGTCCGCGTCCATCACCTCGACGCGCTGCGGCAGCGCCTCGATGCCCGCGTAGCCGGGCGGCCGGTCCGGATCGCGGCCGAGCGCCGCGCGGATGGTCTCGGCGAACTTCGCCGGCTGCGCGGTCTCGAGGCAGATCGTCGGCACGTCGGGCGTGCGATGGTCGAGCGCGACCTTGAGGCCGTCGGCCGTATGCGTGTCGATGACGACGCCGTACTTCTGGTAGGTCGCGCGGATGGTCGCGAGCCGGTCGGCGTGGGTGCTGCAGCCGGACACGAAGCCGAACTTCGGCAGCTGCTCGAGGTACGGCGTGCCCGCGAGGTCGAACCCGCCGTCGCGGTCGACCTTGCGCCAGAGCTCGGCCACCACGCCGGCGGCCTGGCCGACCAGGTCGTAGACGAAGCGCTCGAAGTTCGACGCCTTGGAGATGTCCATCGACGGGCTCGAGGTCGGCACGACCTCGGCCGCCGCCCGCACCCGGTAGCGTCCGGTGCGGAAGAACTCGTCCAGCACGTCGTTCTCGTTGGTCGCGAGGACGAGCGCGCGGACCGGCAGGCCCATCATGCGCGCGATGTGCCCGGCGAAGATGTTGCCGAAGTTGCCCGACGGCACGGCGAACGACACCTGCTCGTCGTCCGAGCGCGTGGCCGCGAAGTACCCCTTGAAGTAGTACACGGTCTGCGCGACCACCCGCGCCCAGTTGATCGAGTTCACCGTGCCGATGCGGTAGCGCGCCTTGAACGCCGCATCGCCGGACACCGCCTTCACGATGTCCTGGCAGTCGTCGAACACGCCGCGCACCGCGATGTTGAAGATGTTCGGGTCCTGCAGCGAGTACATCTGCGCGGCCTGGAACGCGCTCATCTTGCCGTGCGGCGAGAGCATGAAGACCCGCACGCCCTGCTTGCCGCGCATCGCGTGCTCGGCCGCCGAGCCGGTGTCGCCGGAGGTGGCGCCGAGAATGTTGAGCTCCTCGCCGCTTCGCGCGAGCGCGTACTCGAAGAGGTTTCCGAGCAGCTGCATCGCCACGTCCTTGAACGCGAGCGTCGGGCCGTTCGACAGCCCGAGGAGGTGGAGCCCCGGCTCGAGCGTCCTGAGCGGCGTGATCTCCGCGGTCCCGAAGATCTCCTTCGTGTAGGTCTTCGCGACCAGGGCGCGCAGGTCCTCCTCGGGGATGTCATCGACGAAGCGCCGGATCACCGCGAACGCGAGCTCGGGGTACGCGAGCCGCCGCCAGCGTGCGAGCGTCAGCGCGTCGACCGCCGGGTAGTGCTCCGGCACCACCAGGCCGCCGTCGGGCGCGAGCCCCTCGAGCAGGACCTCGCAGAACGCTTTCGGGGCCATGCCGCCCCGGGTGCTGACGTATCGCATTCGCGAAGCGAGGAGTCAGGTGCGGGAAGCGCGGAGCAACAATGGCTCGGCGTCCGCCTTGCCGGCCGGATCGCGAAACGACTCCTCGCGCCTCACCTCTCGCTCCTCGCTCATAGAAGCGTCTCGAGCCGGATCCGCGTCACCTGTCCGGTCACCACCGGCAGGCCCTCGATCGCCCGGATCGCCTCGTTCACGGCCCGCTCGCGCGTCTCGTGCGTGAGCATGATGATGTCGACCTGCTCCTCCCCCTCGCCCGGCTCGCGCTGGATCATCGCGTCGATCGAGATCAGCCGGTCGGCGAGGATGCGCGTGATGTCGGCGAGCACGCCGGGCCGGTCGAGCACGCGCATGCGCAGGTAGTAGGAGGTGACCACCTCCTCCATCGGCAGGATGCGCTCGTCCGACAGGCGGTCGGGCTGGAAGGCGAGGTGCGGCACGCGGTGCTCCGGGTCGGCGGTATGCATGCGCGTGACGTCCACGAGGTCCGCCACCACCGCGCTCGCGGTCGGCTCGGCGCCGGCGCCGGCGCCGTAGTAGAGAGTCGGCCCGACCGCGTCGCCCTTGACCAGGATCGCGTTCATCACGCCCTCGACGTTGGCGATGAGGCGCCGCTCCGGGATCAGCGTCGGGTGCACGCGCAGCTCGATCCCCTCCGCGGTGCGCTTGGTGATGCCGAGCAGCTTGATCCGGTAGCCGAGGCTCTCGGCGTAACGGATGTCGGCCTGGGTCAGCTTGGCGATGCCCTCGGTGTAGGCGCTCTTGAACTGCATCGGCACGCCGAACGCGAGCGCCGCGAGGATCGTGAGCTTGTGCGCGGCGTCGATGCCCTCGATGTCGAAGGTCGGGTCGGCCTCGGCGTAGCCGCGCGCCTGGGCCTCCTGCAGCACGGCCTCGAACGTGAGGCCGCGGTCGCGCATCTCCGACAGGATGAAGTTCGACGTGCCGTTGATGATGCCGGCGATCCACTCGATGCGGTTCGCGGTGAGCCCCTCGCGCACCGCCTTGATGATCGGGATCCCGCCCGCGACCGCCGCCTCGAAGCCGACCATGACGCCCTTCGCCTGCGCCGCGGCGAAGATCTCGTTGCCGTGCAGCGCGAGCAGCGCCTTGTTCGCGGTGACCACGTGCTTGCCGTGGCCGATCGCCTCGAGGATGAGCTCCTTGGCGACCGTGTAGCCGCCGATCAGCTCGACCACGATATCGATGTCGCGGCTCGCCACGATCTCGCGCGCGTCGGCGGTGACCTTGGCGGCGCCGCCGGCGAGGCGCTGCGCCTTATCGAGGTCCTTGTCGGCGACCGCGGCGATGCGGATCTCGCGGCCGGCGCGGCGCGAGATCTCCTCGCGGTTGCGCGCGAGCACGCTCCACACGCCGCCGCCCACGGTGCCGATGCCGAGCAGGCCTACGTTGATGGGCTTCATCGCGTTGCGCTCATGCGGATGGAATCGGGCGCGCGCGCGCCGGGCGCGGCCCCGGCGCGCGCCGCCGTCGTCAGCCGGCGACGGCGGCGACCGGGCGGGCGAGCAGGCCGTCCTTGCGCAGCATCTCCTTGATGCCGCGCACCGCCTGGCGGGTGCGCGCCTCGTTCTCGATCATCGCGAGGCGCACGTGCGTGTCGCCGTACTCGCCGAAGCCGATCCCGGGGGACACCGCGACCTTGGCCTCGTCGAGCAGCTTCTTGGCGAACTCGAGCGAGCCCATGGCCTGGTAGGCCTCGGGGATGCGCGCCCAGATGTACATCGTCGCCTTCGGCACCTCGACCATCCAGCCGGCCTCGTGCAGCCCGCGCGCGAGGACGTCGCGCCGGCGCTGGTACTTCGCGCAGATCTCGGCCACGCATTCCTGCGGCCCCTCCAGCGCGACGATCGAGGCGACCTGCACCGGAGTGAACGTGCCGTAGTCGTGGTAGCTCTTGATCCGCGCCAGCGCCGCGACGAGGTCGCGGTTGCCGACCATGAACCCGACGCGCCAGCCGGCCATGTTGTAGCTCTTCGACATGGTGAAGAACTCGACCGCGACGTCGCGCGCACCCGGCACCTCCATGATCGACGGCGCGCGATAGCCGTCGAACACGATGTCGGCGTAGGCGAGGTCGTGCACCACGAAGAGCTCGTGGGCGCGCGCGAGCTCGACGATGCGCTCGAAGAACGGGAGGTCCACGCACTGCGCCGTCGGGTTGCTCGGGAAGTTCATGATCAGCATCTTCGGCTTCGGGAACGACTCGCGGATCGCGCGCTCGAGCTCCTCGAAGAAGTCGACCTCCGGCGTCATGCGCACGTGGCGGATGTCCGCCCCGGCGATCACCGGGCCGTAGATGTGGATCGGGTAGGACGGGTTCGGCACCAGCACGATGTCGCCGCGGTCGAGCGTGGCGAGCGCGAGGTGCGCGATGCCCTCCTTCGATCCGATGGTGACGATCGCCTCGGTCTCCGGGTCGAGCTCGATCCCGTAGCGACGCTGGTACCAGGTGCAGATCGCGCGGCGCAGCCGCGGGATGCCCTTCGACACCGAGTAGCCGTGCGTGTCCGGCCGCTGCACCGTCTCGACCAGCTTGTCGACGATGTGCTTCGGCGTCGGCCCGTCCGGATTGCCCATGCTGAGGTCGATGACGTCCTCGCCCCGCCGGCGCGCGGCCATCTTCAGCTCGCCGGTGATGTTGAAGACGTACGGCGGCAGCCGCTTGATGCGTACGAACTCGGTCATGGTCGATTGGCGCGTCGCTGGCTCGGATGCTGCGCGCGGCCGGTGCCGCGCTGCAATAGGCCTATAATGTAGCGATTCTAACCCCTTACCGCAATTCGGAA
Source organism: Burkholderiales bacterium (assembly GCA_023383795.1). Taxonomy (GTDB): domain Bacteria; phylum Pseudomonadota; class Gammaproteobacteria; order Burkholderiales; family SG8-39; genus JAABRB01. Next base: position 22,243 of record JAHDYJ010000046.1, read on the forward strand.
TTTCGTTGAAGCTGCACAGTACGGCACCGGTCGGCCTGAATACCTTCACCGGGTACGGCGTCGGGTACGTGGTGGTGAACGCGGCGCGGCACACCCGGAGCCTGGTGGTCCTTCCCGACCGGGTGATCACCGACTGGTCGGCCTCCACCTTCGAGGCGCTCGACGCCCGGCACCTCGCGCCGCTCGTTGACTGCGGGCTCGAGATCCTCCTGCTCGGCACCGGCGACCGGCTGCGCTTTCCGGCGCCCGGGATCCTGCGCCCGCTCGTCGAGGCCGGCGTCGGCGTCGAGGTGATGGACGTGCCGGCCGCCTGCCGCACCTACAACATCCTCGCCGCCGAGAGCCGCAGGGTCGGCGCGGCGCTGCTGCTCGGATAGGCGGGCGGCGCGTGGCTCGCCCCGTCGCGAAGACATGACGCCGCTCACCTTCTCGCTCGTCCTCGTCGGCGTGCTGCTGAACGCCGTCGCCCAGCTCCTGCTCAAGGCCGGGACCAACGCCGTCGGCCGCTTCGAGTTCAGCGTCGGCAACGTCCTGCCGGTCGGCACGAAGCTCGCCTTTCAGCCCTACATCGCCGGCGGCATCGCCTGCTACGTCGTGAGCGTGGTGATCTGGATCCTCGCGCTGTCGCGCACCGAGGTGAGCATCGCCTACCCGATGCTCTCGATCGGCTACATCGTCAACGCCGTGGCCGCGTGGTACCTGTTCGGCGAGGCGGTGACGCCGATGCGCCTGGTCGGCATCGGGATCATCGTGGTCGGCGTATTCTTGGTTGCTCGCAGTTGACGCCGGCGTGACGCTCCCGTACCTCCCGTTCGCCCGGCCCGCCATCGACGAGGCGACCATCGCCGTCGTGGTCGAGGTCCTGCGCTCGGGCTGGATCACGACCGGTCCGAGGGCCCGCGAGTTCGAGTCGCGCCTGTCGGAGTACTTCGGCGGGCGACCCGTGCGCGCGCTCGCGTCGGGCACCGGCGCGCTCGAGCTCGCGCTCGACGTGATCGGCATCGGGCCGGGCGACGAGGTCGTCACGACACCGGTCTCCTGGGTGGCGACGGCCAACACGATCGTGCGCGCGGGCGCGCGGCCGGTGTTCGTCGACGTCGATCCGGCGACGCGCAACATCGATCTGGCGCTCGCCGAGCGCGCGATCGGCCCGCGCACGCGCGCGATCGTCCCGGTCGATCTCGCCGGCCTCCCGGTCGACCGCGACCGGCTGTACTCGCTCGCGCGCGCGCACGGCCTGCGCGTGATCGAGGACGCCGCGCAGAGCATGGGGGCGAGCTGGCGCGGCCGGCGCATCGGCAGCTTCGGCGACCTGGTGGCGGTGAGCTTCCACGCCAACAAGAACATGACCACCGCCGAGGGCGACTGCCTGGTGGTGAACGACGCAGCCGAGGCGGACTTGGTCGAGCGCCTGCGCCTGCAGGGCGTGGTCCGCTCCGCCGACGGCGGGCAGGAGGTCGAGCGCGCGGGCGCCAAGCTCAACCTGACCGACGTCGCCGCGGCGATCGGCCTCGGGCAGCTCGCGCGGCTCGAGGAGCTCAACGCGCGGCGCCGCGCGCTCGCGCGCCGCTACTTCGAGCGCTTCGACCGCGCGCTCGGATGCGACCTGCCCCCCGCGGACTTCGAGAACGCGAACTGGCACATGTTCCAGATCCTGCTGCCGCTCGAGCGCCTCGCGATCGGGCGCGGCGACGTGATCCGGCTGCTGCACGCGGCGGGCATCGGCTCCGGCGTACACTACCCGGCGATGCACCTCTTCAAGCTCTACCGCGCGATGGGGTACGGCCCCGGCCGGTTCCCGCACGCCGAGCGCGTCGGCGCCTCGATCCTCACGCTGCCGCTCTTCCCGGCCATGGCGGAGGCCGACGTCGACCGGGTCTGCGCGACGGTGCGTGATATCCTCCGCGCCCACTCCCGCTAGGAGATTCGCCCGCCGAAATGGCCGCGCCCTCGCTCTCGGTGGTCATCCCCGTCTACAACGAGGAGCCCGGGCTCGCCGCGCTCTTCGCGCGCCTCTACCCCGCGCTCGACGCGCTCGGCCTGCGCTACGAGGCGATCTTCGTCAACGACGGCAGCAGCGACCGCTCCGCGGCCCTTCTCGCCGATCAGTTCAGGCGACGGCCGGACGTCACGCGCGTGATCCTGTTCAACGGCAACTACGGCCAGCACCTCGCCATCATGGCCGGGTTCGCACACAGCCGCGGCGCGCGCGTCGTCACGCTCGACGCCGACCTGCAGAACCCGCCCGAGGAGATCGGCCGCCTGCTCGCCAAGATGGACGAGGGCTACGACTACGTCGGCACCGTCCGGCGCCTGCGCCAGGACAGCGCGTTCCGCCGCGCCGCCTCGCGCGCGATGAACTGGCTGCGCGAGCGCACCACCCGGATCAAGATGACCGACCAGGGCTGCATGCTGCGCGCCTACAGCCGCGCGATCGTCGACACGATCAACGGCTGCCGTGAGATGAACACGTTCATTCCCGCCCTCGCCTACACGTTCGCGCAGCGCCCGACCGAGATCGAGGTGCGCCACGAGGAGCGCGCCGCCGGCGAGACGAAGTACTCGCTCTACAAGCTCGTCCGGCTGAACTTCGACCTGGTGACCGGCTTCTCGGTCGTGCCGCTGCAGATGTTCTCGCTCGCCGGGATGGCCATCTCGGTGCTCTCGTTCGTCTTCGTGCTGTACCTCGCGGTGCGCAGGCTGGTCGTCGGCCCGGAGGCCGAGGGGCTGTTCACGCTGTTCGGCATCGCCTTCTTCCTGCTCGGCATCGCGCTCCTCGGCATCGGGCTGCTCGGCGAGTACATCGGCCGGATCTACGAGCAGGTCCGGCAGCGGCCGCGCTACCTGATCGAGGCGGTGCTCGAGGCGGAAGAGGCGCCCGCCCAGCCGCTCGACGAGCGCCGCCCCATGCAGTCCGTCGGCTAGGCGGCCGGTCCCCGGGTGTCCGCGTCCGCCGTCGTCTTCGCCTACCACAACGTCGGGGTGCGCTGCCTCGCGGCGCTGCTCGGCCACGGCGTGCGCGTGCCGCTCGTGCTGACGCACGCGGACGCGCCCGGCGAGGCGGTCTGGTTTGCGAGCGTGGCCCGGCTCGCCGAGGCCTACGCGATCCCGACCATCGCGCCCGAGGATCCGAACGCGGCCGAGATCGTCGAGCGCGTCCGTGCGCTCGCGCCGGACTTCCTCTTCTCCTTCTACTACCGCCGGATGCTCTCGCCGCGGCTGCTCGGCGCCGCCCGCCGCGGCGCGTTCAACGTGCACGGCTCGCTGCTGCCGAAGTATCGCGGCCGCGCGCCGGTCAACTGGGCGGTGCTCAACGGCGAGCGCGAGACCGGCGCGACGCTGCACGAGATGGTCGAGAAGCCGGACGCCGGGCGCATCGTCGACCAGCAGGCGGTGCCGATCCTGCCGAACGACACCGCGCGCGAGGTGTTCGACAAGGTCACGGTCGCCGCCGAGACGACGCTCGACCGCTGCCTCCCCGCCCTGCTCGCCGGCAAGGCCGTCCTGCGCGCGCAGGACCTCGCCCGCGGCAGCTACTTCGGCGCCCGCCGGCCCGAGGACGGACGCATCGACTGGTCGCGGGACGCGCGCACGATCCACAATCTGGTGCGCGCCGTGGCGCCGCCCTACCCCGGCGCCTTCTCTTTCGTGGGCGGGCCGGAGCTGCGACTGCTGCGCACGCTCGACCTCGGGGAGCGCGAAGAGGCTCGCGGCGCGCCCGCGCTCTTCGTCCGCGACGACCGCCTGTGGGTCCGCTGCGCCGACGGCGGCCTGCTCCGCGTGCTCGAGGCCGAGTTCGGCAACGCGCCGCTCACGGCGAGCCTCTTCTGGACGCGCTTCGGCGCGCAGTCCGTCGCGCTCCACAACTAGAACTTATCTCAAAATGCGAAAGCGGTCGCGAAAGAGGGGATCTACGAGGGCGGTTGGGGAAGGGAAGGGTCTCAACCCTTCCCTCGGGCCCCTTGTTCGTTCGGGGATATACCAGGGGCAATGTGCCCCTTGTTCGTACGACCCCGGTTCGGGAAGAAGCACGGCCGAGATTCTGAGATAGCTTCTAGCATTCGAAAGGATGCCGCGCGCCGGTGCACAGGGGGATATGCAAGTGGCCTGCCCCTCGCTCGTCCAGGGATGCACGAGGGAGAGTCCTCCCGCGTTCGCGCGACCGCTTTCTTCAGGCGTCGCCGGGTCTGCCAAGCGCTGAATTCGAACCTCGCGATCGAACGTGAAGAAGATCCTGATCCTCGGCGTGAACGGCTTCATCGGCCACCATCTCTCGAAGCGCATCATCGCCGCTACCCCGTGGGAGGTCTACGGGATGGACATGAACACCGACCGCATCACCGATCTCCTCGGCGAGAAGCGGTTCCACTTCTTCGAGGGCGACATCACGATCAACAAGGAGTGGATGGAGTACCACATCCGCAAGTGCGACACGGTGCTGCCGCTGGTCGCGATCGCGACCCCGGCGACCTACGTCAAGGAGCCGCTGCGCGTCTTCGAGCTCGATTTCGAGGCGAACCTGCCGATCGTGCGGGCGTGCGTGACGCACCGCAAGCGGCTCGTGTTCCCGTCCACCTCCGAGGTGTACGGCATGTCGCCCGACCGCGAGTTCGACCCCGACACCTCGGAGCTCGTCCTCGGTCCGATCAACAAGCCGCGCTGGATCTACTCCTGCGCGAAGCAGCTGATGGACCGCGTGATCTGGGGCTACGGCATGGAGCACCGGCTCGACTTCACCCTGTTCCGCCCGTTCAACTGGATCGGCGCGGGCCTCGACTCGATCAACACCCCCAAGGAGGGAAGCTCGCGCGTGATCACCCAGTTCCTCGGGCACATCGTGCGCGGCGAGCCGATCAAGCTGGTCGACGGCGGGCACCAGAAGCGCGCCTTCACCTACGTCGACGACGGCATCGACGCCCTGCTGCGGATCATCGAGAACCCGCGCGGCGTCGCCTCCGGCAAGATCTACAACGTCGGCAACCCGAGGAACAACCTCTCGGTCAGGCAGCTCGCGAGCCGCATGGTGCGCATGGCGCTGAAGTACGACGAGTACCGCGCGCACGCGAAGAAGGTCAAGCTCGTCGAGGTGACGGCCGCGGCGTACTACGGCAAGGGCTACCAGGACGTCATGAACCGGGTGCCGCGCATCGCCAACACCACGGCCGATCTCGGCTGGAGGCCGCGGGTCGGGATGAACGAGGCGCTCGAGCGCATCTTCGAGGCCTACCGCGACCACGTCGCCGAGGCGCGGCGGCTCGTGGAGTGAGGAGCGATCCCGCACCGGCGCGTTCGATCGCGAGATGAAGCTCGGCCTGAAGATCGACGTCGATACCTATCGCGGCACCAAGCTCGGCGTGCCGCGGCTCGTCGAGCTGCTGCGCAAGCACGAGGCCGGCGCGACGTTCCTCTTCAGCCTCGGACCCGACCACACCGGGCGCGCGGTCAAGCGCGTGTTCCGCCGCGGGTTCTTCGGCAAGGTCGCGCGCACCTCGGTGCTGAAGCACTACGGCTTCAGGACCCTGCTCTACGGCACGCTGCTCCCCGGGCCGGACATCGGCCGCGCCTGCGCCGCCGAGATGCGCGCCGCGCGCGACGCCGGCTTCGAGGTCGGCATCCACGCGTGGGACCACGTCAAGTGGCAGGACGGCGTCGCCGGCGCGGACGCCGCGTGGACGGAGCGCCAGATGCGGCTCGCGCACGAGCGCTTCGCCGAGATCTTCGGCACGCCGGCGCGCGTGCACGGCGCGGCCGGCTGGCAGATGAACGTGCACGCGTACCGGCTGACGCAGCGGCTCGGCTTCCACTACGCGTCGGACACGCGCGGCACCGGGCCCTTCATCCCGATCCATCGCGCCGAGATCGTCGCCTGCCCGCAGATTCCGACCACGCTGCCGACGCTCGACGAGCTCGTCGGGCTGGACGGCGCCACGGCGGCGAACGTCGCCGAGCGCGTGCTCGCGCTGACCGCAGCGCCGCCCGCGCACCCGCACGTCTATACGCTGCACGCGGAGCTCGAGGGCCTGAAGCTCGCGCCCGTCTTCGAGCAGCTGCTCGCGGGCTGGCGCGCGCAGGGCTACGAGCTCGTCGCGCTCGGCGACATCTGCCAGGCGCTCGATCCGCGCCGGCTGCCGCGCTGCAACGTCGCGCTCGCGCCGGTGCCCGGACGCGCCGGAACGCTCGCGGTGCAGGGCAAGCCCTTTCTAGCCTGAGCGCCGTGTTCGAAGGCTTCCGCATCGAGCGCATCCCCGCCGGCGAGGCGGAGATCAACGCGCGCGTGGGCGGCAGCGGGCCGCCGCTCCTGCTCTTGCACGGCTATCCGCAGACGCACGTCATGTGGCGCAAGGTCGCCGCGCCGCTCGCCGGGCGGTTCACCGTGGTCGCGCCGGATCTGCGCGGCTACGGCGACAGCGGCAAGCCGCCGGGCCTGCCGGACCACGCCAACTACTCGAAGCGCGCGATGGCGCGCGACCAGGTCGAGGTGATGCGCGCGCTCGGGTTCGAGCGCTTCGCGGTGGCCGGCCACGACCGCGGGGGGCGCGTGGCGCACCGGATGGCGCTCGATCATCCGGCGGCGGTCGCGCGGCTCGCGGTGCTCGACATCATCCCGACGCGCACGATGTACGCGCGCACCGACCGGACCTTCGCCAAGGCCTACTACCACTGGTTCTTCCTGATCCAGCAGGCGCCGTTTCCCGAGCGGCTGATCGGGGCGGACCCGGAGGCCTACCTGCGCCATCACATGGGCGACCGCTACGCGGGGCTCGCGCCGTTCGAGCCGGACGGATGGCCGGAGTACCTGCGCTGCTTCCGCGATCCGACGACGATCCACGCGACCTGCGAGGACTACCGCGCCGCCGAGAGCGTCGATCTCGCGCACGACGAGGCGGACTTCGGGCGGCGGCGGGTCGAGTGCCCGCTGCTCGCGCTGTGGGGCAAGTACGGCGTCATCGAGCGCTGCTTCGACGCGCTCGCCGACTGGCGCGAGTACGCCGCGGACGTGCGCGGCCGGGCGCTCGACTGCGGCCACTACCTCGCCGAGGAGCGCCCCGCCGAGACCGCTGCCGCGCTGCTCGAGTTCTTCGCCTGAGCGCTCGCGCTTGCGCTCCGGGGCGAAGTTCATGACAATCCGGTCAGGACCTGCCCCCACATCATAACGAATGGCGGACCCTGCGCTAGCAGATTTCACCCTCCCGGGGACCGGAGGCGAATTCCGGCTCTCCCGCAGCAAGGCGAAGTTCCTCGTCCTGTACTTCTACCCCAAGGACAACACGCCGGGCTGCACCACCGAGGGCCTGCACTTCCGCGACCTGCATCCCGCGTTCGCCGCGCTCGGCTGCGAGATCTACGGCGTCTCCCGCGACAGCCTCAGGTCGCACCAGAACTTCAAGGCGAAGATGGGGTTCCCGTTCGAGCTGCTCTCGGACGAGGACGAGACCGTCTGCCAGCAGTTCGGCGTCATCAAGATGAAGAAGATGTACGGCAAGCAGGTGCGCGGCATCGAGCGGAGCACGTTCGTACTGGACTCGCGGCGTGCCGTCCGCCGCGAGTGGCGCGGCGTCAAGGTTCCCGGTCATGCACAAGAGGTACTCGACTTTGTTAAGACGCTCTGATCCGGCCCCCGCCGGCAGCACCGCAGCCACCGCCACTCCCGCCCCGCGCCGCGCGCGACGCGAGCCGCACGCTCCCCTGACCAAGCTCTTCGTGCTCGACACGAACGTGCTGATGCACGACCCGGCGAGCCTGTTCCGGTTCGAGGAGCACGACGTCTTCGTGCCGATGACCACGCTCGAGGAGCTCGACGACAACAAGCGCGGCATGTCGGAGGTCTCGCGCAGCGCGCGCCAGGCGAGCCGCTTCATCGAGCAGATCGTGAGCGCCGCCGCCGGGCCGATCGACGCCGGCATCCCGCTCGCGCGCCACGCCGCCGACACCGCGACCGGGCGGCTGTTCCTGCAGACCGAGGCGATCAACGCCCACCTCCCGGCGACCCTGCCGATCGGCAAGGCCGACAACAACGTCATCGGCGTGGTGATGTACCTGCAGGGGCGCGATCCGCAGCGCCAGGTGATCCTGGTGTCGAAGGACATCAACATGCGGATCAAGGCGCGGGCGCTCGGGCTCGCCGCCGAGGACTACTTCAACGACAAGGCGCTCGAGGACACCGACATCCTCTACACCGGGGCGCGCGAGCTGCCGGCCGATTTCTGGGAGAGCCACGGCAAGGACGTCGAGTCGTGGAAGAAGGACGGGCGCGCCTACTACCGGATCAAGGGGCCGCTCTGCCACGAGCTGCTCCTGAACGAGTTCGTCTACCAGGAGGGCGACCGGCCGCTGCACGCGATCGTGCGCGAGAAGACCGGCCGCGCGGTGGTGCTCGAGACCGTGCGCGACTACGCGCACCAGAGGAACGCGGTGTGGGGCATCACCGCGCGCAACCGCGAGCAGAACTTCGCGCTGAACCTGCTGATGAACCCCGAGGTCGACTTCGTCATGCTGCTCGGGCAGGCCGGCACCGGCAAGACGCTGCTCACGCTCGCCGCCGGGCTGCTGCAGACGCTCGAGACCAAGCGCTACAGCGAGATCATCATCACGCGCGTCACGGTGCCGCTCGGCGAGGACATCGGCTTCCTGCCCGGCACCGAGGAGGAGAAGATGACGCCGTGGATGGGCGCGCTGGAGGACAACCTC